>CABSFC010000021.1 GCA_902476875.1 uncultured Oscillibacter sp.
GGTGGCGGCCACCCGGGCCCCCGCCCGCCGCACGTTCTGGATGACGGCGATGGCCAGGGCCGCGCCCTCCACGGGGTCGGTGCCCGCCCCCAACTCGTCGAAGAGGATCAGGCTCTTCCGGTCCGCCTCCGCCAGGATGGCCACGATGTTCACCATGTGGGCGGAGAAGGTGGACAGGCTCTGCTCGATGCTCTGCTCGTCGCCGATGTCCGCCAGCACCCGCTCATAGACGGAGACGGCGCTGCGGTCCGCCACGGGGATGTGGAGGCCGCACTGGGTCATCAGCGTCAGCAGGCCCAGTGTCTTCAGACTGACGGTCTTGCCGCCGGTGTTGGGGCCGGTGATGACCAGGGTGTCGAAGGTGTCCCCCAGTTCGATGTCGATGGGCACCGCCGTCTTGGGATCCAGCAGGGGGTGGCGGGCCCTGCGGAGGTGGATGGCGCCGTCCCGCCGGACCTCTGGCCGCACAGCGTCCATTTTGTAGCTCAGCTGGCCCCGGGCGAAGATCAGGTCCAGGTGGACCAGCGTGTCGTAGTCCCACTGGATGTCCTCCCGGTGGGCCGCCGCCTCGGCGGACAGCTCCGCCAGGATGCGCTCGATCTCCTTCTGCTCCCTGGCCTCCAGCTCGATCAGCTCATTGTTGGCCTGGACCACGCCCATAGGCTCCACGAACAGCGTGGCGCCGGAGGAGGAGATGTCGTGCACCAGCCCCGGCAGGTCGCCCCTGTGCTCCGCCTTGACGGGCACCACGAACCGGCCGTCCCGCTGGGTGATGATGGTCTCCTGCAAAATTTTGCCGTACGTGGGTGAGGAGATGATCTTCTGCAGGATCTGGCGGCTCTTGGCCTGGGCCGCCCGCATGTGGCGGCGGATGTCCGCCAGCTCGGAGCTGGCGGCGTCGGCGATGGTGTCCTCGTCCACGATGCAGCGCTTGATCTTCTCCTCCAGAAAGCGGTTGCCGTGGAGGGAGAGGAACAGGTGGTCGATGGCGGTCTTCTCCGCCGCGTCGGCGTTGAAATACTCCCTGGCCCGCCGGGCGGCGGTCAGGAGGTCCGCGATGGTCAGCAGCTCCCTGGTGTTCAGGGCGCCGCCCCGGTCCGCCCGGTCCAATGCCTCCGCCACCGGCTTCACGCCGGAAAAGGACGGGCTGCCCCGCAGGCCGATGAGGCTTCGGGCCGCGTCGGTCTGGTCCAGCAGCCGGAGGACCTCCTCCGGCTCCGTCTCGGGCCGGACGCGGAGGGCCCTCTCCTTGGCCTCGGCGCACACCGCCTGGTCGGACAGCAGTTGCAACACCCGAGGCAGCTCCAGGGTGCGCATGGATTTTTCAAATAAGTCGCTCATATTTATATTCTCCAGTCAAGAGGTTTTACTTGACAGTCATTCTCAGAGATAGGGATTGGGCTCCCGCATGACCCAGGGTATGATGTAGCTGAACTCCATCTGGAAGCAAGGCTTTGGAAAGTCCTCCGGCAGCAGGTCACACGCTGTCTTAAAGCCCACGGAGAACCCCTCTGCCAGGGAATACCATTCCGCCGGATACGCCTCGAAGCCCCCCTCCAAAACGGTTCCCGCCAGATGATACCACCCGTCGCCGGCGAGGTCCCTCTCCGTTCCCTGGTAATAGCAAAGCTCTCCCGGCTTCCCCGGGTCCAGGCCCAGGGCGTCAAAAAAGTCCTTTGCCTCCGGCGGCAGCAGCTTCACCGCCTGCACAAAATTCCGGCACCCGACGCAGCTGCAGGTAACCCAGGGGAGCGGATGGGCGCTGTAATACGCCCGGGTCCTCTCCACATCCACCAGCAGGCGGTAGGGGCCAAACACAAATTCCGTCATTTTTCGTTCCTCTTTGTATAAATTCGGCGGGATTATACAAAATGTAGGCATCAGGGCATCGCGGTCACGTCTGCAAGCTCTTGTAAAAATCCAGCGTCTTGAACCCCCGCTCCAGCTGCGCCGCCGTGAATGCCTCCACCGCTCCGGAGAGGCGCTTCAGCGGCTCCTCCCCCAGACGGAAGGAATACAGCCGCTTCGGGTCGCCGTACACGATATGCCGCAGCGCCGCCAGGGAGTCCCGGCACAGCGGCATGGACAGGGCGCTCTCCCGCACGCCGCAGGTCCCGCACCGCAGCACCCCCTGCACCACGTCCAGCAGGGGCTGCTCCGGGTCGGGGCAGCCGCAGTAGGCGCAGCTGTCCGCCAGAGGCTCATAGCCCGCGAGGCACAGCAGTTTGATCTCAAAGGCGGGCTTCACCAGGGCGGGGGGCTTGTGTAAAGTGGAAAGGGCATACAGCCCGTTCAGCAGATGGCGCAGCAGCTCCGCCGACGGGGTCTCCTCGGTGGTCACGCCCTCGGTCAGCTCCGCCATGTAAAACGCCAGGGCCAGGGCGTCCAGATCGCTCCGCAGGCCGTTCCAAAGCTCCAGGGTGGAGCCCTCGTTGGCGTAGCACCAGTTTCCCTTTTGATAGAGCGTCCACTCGGAGTACGCCAGGGATTGGGCGCAGGCGGCGAATTTGCAGCTCTTCCGCCGGGCGCCCCGGGCGATGACGGAGAGCTTGCCCCGCTCCGCCGTCAGGAGCGTCAGGATCTTGTCAGCTTCCTTGGTCTCGGTCTCCCGCAGGACGATGCCCCGGGTGACGATGTACGGTGTGGATGGCAATGCAAGCCCCCCTTCCGGCAGACTGTGGAGCGGCGGGGCCCCGCCGCACGGCTGGTCACAGCAGGGACGGCAGGCCGTCGTCCCCCTCCAGGGAGCGGTACAACATATAGGCCAGCGGCTCGCCGGTCATGCAGAACAGCTCCCAGAACGGCTCGGATTTCATGTGGCAGACCTCCTTTTGGGAGTAGTCTGCGGAATTTGTCGAAATTTATGGCTGGGAATATCCGGGACCCGAACCGCGGGCGTCAATCGTCGTTGTAGCCGAAGCTCCGCACGTAGTTGACGTTATCCCGCCAGTTCTCCTTGACCTTCACCCAGGTCTCCAGGTACACCTTGGTGCCCATGAACTTCTCCATATCGTGGCGGGCCAGCGTGCTGATCTTCTTCAGCATGGCCCCCTGCTTGCCGATGATGATGCCCTTGTGGCTGGCCTTCTCGCAGTAAATGGTGGCGTCCACGTCGACGACGCCGGAGTCCCGCTCGGAGAACTTGGTGATCTCCACGGCGGTGCCGTGGGGGATCTCCTTGTCCAGGCACAACAGCAGCTTCTCCCGCAGCAGCTCGCCCATGACCTGCCGCTCCGGCTGGTCGCTGGTCTGACCGTCGGGGAACAGCTGGGGGCCCTCCGAGGCGTATTTCCGCAGCTCGCGCATCAGATCGTCCAGGCCGTCGCCGGTGTGGGCGGAGATGGGGATGATGGCGTCAAAGCCGTCCCACGCCTCGTTGTAGGCCGCGATGACCGGCAGCAGCGCCGCGGGCTCCACGGTGTCGATCTTGTTGATGCAGAGGATGGCGGGAATGTGCTCCTCCCTGACGCGCTCGATCAGCGCCAGCTCCGGCCCGCCCACATGGGCGATGGGCTCCACCAGCAGCAGCGCGCAGTCCACGTCGCTGAGGCTGGAGGTGACGACCTTCACCATATAATCCCCCAGGGCGGACCTGGGCCTGTGGAGGCCCGGGGTGTCCAGCAGGATATACTGGGTGTCCTCCCGGTTCACCACGCCGTAGATGCGGTTCCGGGTGGTCTGGGCCTTGTTGGAGACGATGGCGACCTTTTCGCCCACCAGGGCGTTGGTCAGGCTGGACTTTCCCACGTTGGGCCGGCCGCAGACGGTGATCATGGCCACGTTTTTGATGTCAGACATAAGGTGATCCTCAACTTTCTTTGTGTTAAGCGTTTTCAAAACCACAGAGCCGCTTCCTCCCGGAAGCGGGGCGCGGGACCCGCTTGATAGGGGTCATAGGTGTTCCGGTTGCAGCCGAATTCCTTCAGGAAAGCGATCTTTCCGTCTTCGGCCCAGCGGACCAGAGAGAGGCCGTCAAAGCACTCCTCCCGCCCATCGTCCATACGGTCGTGGAAATACCACTCCACCACCGTCTGGTCATCCCGGTGGAAGAACTGGCGGATATCCCAGGCAAGGACACGGCCTCTGGTATTCCACTCCCGAAACCAGTGGGCGATTTTTTCCGCGCCCTCGTATTTGGGCCCCCAGCTCTCCACGTATACGGCATCCGGGGCGAAGAGCCGGTCAATGTCCAGGTCCCGGCTTCGCAGCCACATGTCGAACCAGAGGCGAATATTCCGCTCCCGCTGCTCCATAGTGTCTCCTTTACTTCTCCAGCATTTTTTTCAGATACCGCCCCGTATAGCTGGCCTCACAGGCCGCAACCGTTTCCGGCGTGCCGGTGCAGACGACGGCGCCGCCGCCGTCGCCGCCCTCGGGGCCCAGGTCGATGAGCCAGTCGGCGCACTTGATGACGTCCAGATTGTGCTCGATGACCACCACGGTGTTGCCGTTGTCCACCAGCCGCTGGAGGACCTCCAGGAGCTTGCGCACATCGTCGGTGTGAAGGCCCGTGGTGGGTTCGTCCAGAATATAGATGGTCTTGCCGGTGGCCAGCTTGCTCAGCTCCGTGGCCAGCTTCACCCGCTGGGCCTCGCCGCCGGACAGCTCCGTGGAGGGCTGGCCCAGCTTCACATAGCCAAGGCCCACGTCCTGAAGGGTCTGGAGCTTGTTGCGGAGCTTGGGCAGGGCGGAGAAGAACTCCACGCCCTCGTCCACCGTCATGTCCAGCACATCCGCGATATTTTTTCCCTTGTAGTGGACCTCCAAGGTCTCCCGGTTGTACCGCTTGCCCTTGCAGACCTCGCAGGGGACGAAGATGTCCGGCAGGAAGTGCATTTCGATCTTCAGCACACCGTCGCCGGAGCAGGCCTCGCACCGGCCGCCCCGGACGTTGAAGCTGAACCGCCCCGGGCCGTAGCCCCGGCTCTTGGCCTCCTGGGTGGAGGCGAACAGGTCCCGGATGTCGTTGAACAGCCCCGTGTAGGTGGCGGGGTTGGACCGGGGCGTCCGGCCGATGGGGCTCTGGTCGATGTCCACCACCTTGTCCAGGTGCTCCAGGCCGTCGATGCGGTCGCACCTGCCGGGGTGGACCTTCATGCGCATGAGGTCCGCTCCCAGGCGCTTGAACAGCACCTCGTTCACCAGGGAGCTCTTGCCGCTGCCGGACACGCCGGTGACCACCGTGAAGGTCCCCAGGGGGAAGTCCACGTCGATATGACGCAGGTTGTTCTCCGCCGCGCCCACGACCCTCAAAAACTTGCCGCTGCCGGGGCGGCGCTCCGCCGGGACGGGGATCTTCCGCTTGCCGCAGAGGTACTGCCCCGTGAGAGAGTTCGGATTCGCCATGACCTCCTCCGGGGTGCCCGCCGCCACCACCTCGCCGCCGTGGACGCCGGCGCCGGGGCCGATGTCAATGAGATAGTCGGCGGCGCGCATAGTGTCCTCGTCGTGCTCCACCACCAGCAGCGTGTTGCCCAGGTCCCGCAGGTTCCGCAGGGTACCCAGCAGCTTGTCGTTGTCCCGCTGGTGCAGGCCGATGGAGGGCTCGTCCAGAATATACAGCACTCCCATCAGGCTGGAGCCGATCTGCGTCGCCAGGCGGATGCGCTGGCTCTCGCCGCCGGAGAGGGTCCCGGCGCTGCGGCTCAGGGTCAGGTAGCCCAGGCCCACGGACTGCAAAAAGCCCAGGCGGGACTTGATCTCCTTCAAAATCCGGTCGGCGATGAGATGCTGCTGGTGGGTCAGCTCCAGCCCCTCCACCCACGTCAGTTCGTCCGCCACGGACATGGTGGTGAACGCGTGGATGTTCCGGTCCCCCACCGTCACGGCCAGAGACTCCTTCCGCAGCCGCATACCCTTGCAGGCGGGGCAGGGGCACTCCGCCATCATCTCCTCCAGCTCCCGCTTGCTGGCGTCGCTTTGGGTCTCCTGATAGCGGCGCTCGATGTTGTTGCAGATGCCCTCGAAGGGCTGGTACAGCACGCCCTTGCCCCGGGGCTGGTCATAGTGCAGCTCCAGCTTGTCGCCCTTGGTGCCGTAGAGGATGATATCCCGCACTTCCTCCGTCAGCTCATTCCAGGGCGTGGACAGGGAGAAGCGGTACTTCTTCGCCAATGCCTCAAAGTACATGCGGGAGATGCCGTCGGAGCGGATATTGCCCCAGCCGCTGGCCTGGATGGTGCCCTCCAGAATGGACAGCCTGCCGTCCGGCACGATGAGGGCGGGGTCTACTTTTAACTGGCTGCCCAGGCCCGTGCAGGTGGGGCAGGCGCCATAGGGGTTGTTGAAGGAGAACATCCGGGGCGTCAGCTCCTCGATGGAGATGCCGCAGTCCTCGCAGGCGTAGTTCTGGGAGAACATCAGGTCCCGCTCCTCCCGCAGGAGGTTGATGACGACCAGGCCGCCGGAGAGAGCGGAGGCGGTCTCCACGCTGTCCGTCAGCCGCTGCTGGAGGCCTTCGCGGATGATCAGGCGGTCCACCACGATCTCAATGTTGTGCTTCTTGTTCTTTTCCAGCCTGATCTCCTCGTCCAGCTCGTACAGGTTCCCGTCCGCCCGGACGCGGACGTAGCCGGAGCGCTTGGCGTCCTCGAACACCTTGGCGTGCTCGCCCTTCTTGCCCCGGACGACGGGGGCCATGACCTGGATGCGGGTGCCCTCGGGCAGGGCCAGGACCTGGTCGATGATCTGGTCGATGGTCTGCTGCCGGATGACCTTGCCGCACTTGGGGCAGTGGGGCGTGCCCACCCGGGCCCACAGCAGGCGGAGGTAGTCGTAGATCTCCGTCACCGTGCCCACGGTGGACCGGGGGTTTTTACTGGTGGTCTTCTGGTCGATGGAGATAGCCGGGGAGAGGCCCTCGATGTAGTCCACGTCCGGCTTGTCCATCTGGCCCAGGAACATCCGGGCGTAGGAGGACAGGGACTCCACGTACCGCCGCTGGCCCTCGGCGTAGATGGTGTCGAAGGCCAGGGAGGATTTGCCGGAGCCGGACAGGCCCGTCATGACCACAAGCTTATCCCGGGGGATGGTGACGTCGATATTTTTCAGATTGTTGGCGCGGGCGCCTTTGACGATGATTTTATCCTGCATGGGTGGTTCTGTTCTCCTTAAAAATGATTCTGGGGGAGGTCCGCCCGGAGGGCAACCCTCACTTCACGATGATATCCGCCGTGCCCGCCCGCAGCAGGTCCAGCAGCGTCCGGGGCGCCAGCTCCACCTGGGCGCCGATCCTACCGGCGGAGATGTAGATGGTCTCATAGTCCAGAGCCGTCTCGTGGAACACCGTGGGGTACTGCTTCTTCATCCCCACCGGGCTGCACCCGCCCCGGATGTACCCGGTGACGGCGTTGATCTCCGCCACGTGGAGCAGCTCAATGGACTTCTCTCCCACCGATTTGGCGGCCTTCTTCAGATCCAGATTCTCCGCCACCGGCACCTCAAACACATAGATGCCCTTGGACGCGCCCCGGGCCACCAGGGTCTTGAAGCCCCGGGCCGGGTCCTGCCCCAGGGCCCGGGCCACGTGGACGCCGTACTCCCGGGTGCCGTCCGGGCCATCGCCCTCCTCATAAAAATGGGCCGTGTACGGAATTTTCCTCTGGTCCAGGATGCGCATCACATTGGTTTTTTCCTCTTTCTTTTTTGCCATGCTTCACCTCAGAATATACACGCCCGCCAGGACGCACAAAATGCCGGCCAGGGTCGCGGCCCCCATGGGCTCGCCAAACACCAGCGCCCCCGCCAGGGACGCCACCACCGGCTCCAGGCTGGCCATGATGGCCGCCCGCCCGGACTCCACCCGGGCAAGGCCCCGTGTGTACAGGATATAGGGCAGCACGGTGGAGAACACCACCAGTCCCGCCGCCAGCAGCCACATCCGGGGCGCGGCCAGAGCCTCCGCCATCCGCGCCGGACGCAGCAGCACCAGCGACGCGGGGCCCGCGAAGATGAACGTCCACACCGTGACGGTCATGGAACTGTAATGGGCCAGGGCGTAGCGGCCGAAGACGCTGTACAGCGCGTAGAAGAACCCGGCCCCCAGGCCCAGCAGGATACCCGGCACGGTAACGGTCAGGTCCCCGGCGAAGACGCCGCACACCAGGGCGCAGCCCGCCAGTGTCAGCGCCAGGGCCAGCAGCTTCTTTTTCGTCACCGGCTCCTTCCACAAAACGGCGGACAGCACCACCACAAAGGACGGCGCGGTGTACAGCAAAATGGACGCCACCGCCAGGGAGCACAGCTTCTGGCAGGTGAAATAGCAGCAGGTGAACAGCACGACGCTGACCACGCCGGTGCCAAGAAAGTATTTCAGGTGTTCCCGCCGGACGCGGAACACCCCCCGGTCCCTGACGGCAAACACCGCCAGAAGCAGCAGCATGCCGCCGAAGTTCCGCACCACCACGATGTCCGTGGGGGCGAGGCCCCCGGCCATCAGATTCCGGTTCCAAAGTCCGATGACGCCCCACAGGGCCGCCGCCGCCAGGATGCTGGCACAGGCTCCCCGGGGAGTTGTTCGCGTCTCTGCCGTTGTCTCCATGGGGTCAGTCCTCCCAAACCGCGCCGTTGCCGGTGGCGGTGTAATAGAATGTGTCGTTCTGGATGCACAGCACCAGATCAGGCCGGTACTCCGTGATATAGTCCTTCAGGCTCTTCTCCGCGTAGTGCCGCAGGTCCAGGATGCGGGTCTCGTCAAAGGAAGCGTACAGCAGCGTCTCCAGAGCGTTGGTGAAGGAGTCGCCGAAGATCAGCACGTCCGGCAGCTCCGGGCGGTCGGTCTCCAGCACCGTCTCGGCAAAGTCGCCGCCCATGTACAGGTTGTACGTGGTGGGCAGGTCATCCGCCGCCGGGGTGACGAACAGGGGCCTTTCCGACAGTTCCCCGTTGTCCCAGCGGGTGAAAGCCACCGGGTCCCGCTGGACGCCGATCACGGCCTTTTCGTCATTGGGCCACAGGTTATAGAGCTTGCGGTTCCGGGAGCCGATATAGGGGTTGGGCAGCTCCACCAGGTCGATGTCCTCCGCCCTCAGCACCGGCAGGTCCCAGCCGTCCGCCGCGAGCGTATCCAGGATGGCGCGGTAGGCGGCGTAGGCGCCGTAGTAGCTGTAGTGGTGGTCCACGGTGGAGTAGTATTCCGCCGGATGGCCCGCGCTGTCGTACACCGCGCCCATATCCAGAAAGCGGACGCCCCGGGCCGTCAGGGCGGCGGCAAAGGCGGTGTCCGCCGTCCCGTACTCGGCGGCGTGGCCGTTCAGGTAATCGGGGTACTGGTCCCCGAAGTAGACCCGCTGCTCCGGGAAGCCGACGTAATAAAAGCTGCCGCCCCACGCCTCGATGTGGGCGTTCAGCTTTTGCAGGTCCGCCGCGATGTCCGCCGCCCGCAGGGCGTACGACTCCGGGGACTGCTCATCGTAGTCCATATAGGGCAGCAGCACGTCCTCCGTCACCACAGTGTCGTTGACCACCGGGCGTTTCAGAATATCCATCCGGGCCCTGGTATCGGCCTTCAGCAGCGTGGTGCGCCCCGGCATGTGGTCGGAGTACCAGCTCTCAAAATCCGCGCCAAAGCCGCCGTCCCACAGGCCGGCCCAGGTCAGGGCGGGGCGCTCCGCGAGAGAACGGTTTTCATAGTAGGCCGTGGTCTCCCCGTGGGACCACAGCGCCACACCCGCCGGGACCGCCAGCAGGGCCGCCAGCATACACGCCAGAAAGGCCCGGTTGAGAAATTTTTGCATGATGGGCCTCCTCAGAATTGGAAGTACAGGAACGAGCGGAAGGTAGAGCTGAGGAGCCGGACCGAAGACAGGCCCAGCATCGCAAAGGCCAGCAGCCTGGGGCCAAGGGCCAGGGTCAGCGCGGCGGCGCGGCTCCCCCGCTCCTGTTTCGCGGTCAATCCCGCCTGAAGCCGGTTCTTCACCGGCAGGGCGGCTGGAATGGCCGCCAGCAGCTCCCAGCGGAACTGGCGGAGATAGTACGCCGCC
Source organism: uncultured Oscillibacter sp. (assembly GCA_902476875.1). GTDB lineage: Bacteria > Bacillota > Clostridia > Oscillospirales > Oscillospiraceae > Oscillibacter. The sequence goes on from CABSFC010000021.1 coordinate 9,981, forward strand.
TCGCCGCTCCACGCGCCGCCGGGGGCAAAGCCGAACATGGCGGAGACCATCTCCCCCACCTGCTCCAGGCCGCTGGAGCGGAACAGCACCCAGCCCACGGTGATGAGGACCAGGGCGTAGACATGCCGCAGGGGGTTGGGGAGCTTGTTCAACGCCCGGCCCCACAGGAAGCGTTCGCCCATCAACAAGAGGGCATAATACAGGCCCCACAGCACGAAGTTCCAGGCGGAGCCGTGCCACAACCCCGTCAGCAGCCAGACCACCAGCAGGTTGACTACCTGCTGTCCCTTGGAGCAGCGGTTGCCGCCCAGGGGAATGTACACATAGTCCCGGAACCAGAAGGACAGCGTCATATGCCACCGCCGCCAGAACTCCGAGGCGGATCTGGCAATATAGGGGTAGTTGAAGTTCTCCGGCAGGCGGAAGCCGAACACCCGGCCCAATCCCAGGGCCATGTCCGTGTAGCCGGAAAAGTCGAAGTACAATTGCAGCGTGTAGGCGATGGCCCCCAACCACGCGAGGCCCACCGTCAAGCGGTCCCCGGCGGCAAAGGCCCCGTCGGCGATCTGACCCAGAGCGTCCGCCAGCAGCACCTTTTTTGCAAGGCCGAAGCAGAAGCGCACCGCGCCGGCGGCGGCATCGGCGCTGTTCTCCCGCCGGTCCGCCAGGGCCGGGGCAAAATCGCCGTAGCGGACGATGGGCCCCTGTAAAAGCTGCGGGAAAAAGGCCATGTACAGCGTCAGGCGGAGCAGACCGCGCTCCGCCGGAACGGTCCCCCGGTACACATCGGTCAGATAGGCGATGGCCTGGAAGGTGAAGAAGGAGATGCCGGCGGGCAGCACGATGGCGGGCGCCGCCACATCCAGCCCCAGGGCGTTCAGATTGCCCAGCAGGAAGCCGGTGTACTTGAAATACCCCAGCATCCCCAGATTCAAAATCAGCGCCGCCGCAAGGACCGCTTTCCGGCGCTTCCGCCCAGGCGCCGCCAGCAGGGCCGCGCCCCAATTCAGCACGCAGGAGGCCAGCAGCACCGGCAGCAGCCGCACGCCGCCCCAGGCGTAAAAAAACAGGCTGAACAGCAGCAGGACCAGATTCCGCCCGCCCCGCAGCCGGACCGGTATCAAAAAGTAGCACAGCAGCGCCAGCGGCAGAAAGCCGAACAGAAACGCCACACTGCTGAACGCCATGGGATCACATCTCTTTCATACAGGTTAGGGGAATTGCCGCAGGGCCCAGATGTAGCCGATCAGAAGCAGGCAGGGATAGACCACCCAGCCGATCTTCATCGTCATCAGGTAAAAGTCCGACGGCTCCGGGTTTCGGACATCGCAGGCGTGTTCAATGTAGAACAGCGTCATGGGAAAGGCCACCGCCAGCATGGCCAGCAGGGTCAGGAACACCATCAGGGCATACAGCGCCCAGCAGCCCCGGGCGGTCAGCTCCGGGCCCTGGGCGAACCGCATGACGCTTGGGGCAGTCGTCTCGTAGCCGCTCCAGGGGTCGTTTCTGTAGGTGGTGCTGAACGCAATCATCAGGTTCCATGTTCCATCTTGGTTATACCAGCCATATTCCGAGTCTTTGTCATAGCCGCCCTCAAACAGGAGGTTGCCGTTTTTCAGGACGCGGACGCCAGGGACCGTGTCGCCGTGCTCCGTCTGAATACGCTCCAGCGGATACTCCACGCTGCATAGATCGTGGAATCTGTCTCCGATGACGAACTCCACCGTCGTTTTGGAGCCGCTGCCGGGGGTGACGGTGACGGTCACCGGGTCGCCGTGGGCCTTGCCGGAGTAGACCGTCTGTTCTCCCGAGACGGACGCCTTCAAAAGCGTCCCCTCAAACAGCACGCCCCTGTGGGCCCGGGAGACGCCGGTCAGAACGCCGAACAGCACGATCATGGCGGCCAGGATGATCAGGACGGCCTTCTGAAACCGGGTACGTTCCTCTTCCATGGCGCGGCTCCTTTCAGTCTTCTAAAATTTCCCGCTGTACATACTTGGGAAGCTTCGCCAGAACGGCCCGGTGGGACGCCGCGCACAGCTCCCGCAGGACCTCGTCGGGCAGATCGCCGTCCAGGAAACAGGCGATCCAGGTGCGCTTGTCGGTGTAGAAGCCGGACAAAATTTCCGGGTACTGTGCCCGCAGCAGCTCCGCCCTGGCCGGGTCGCACTTCAGATTCACCAGATCGTGGCCGCCGTAGGTCCTGTGTTCCGGTCCCGGCGAGCAGACGGCGGCGAACAGCTTGCCCCGGATCATATACCGGAACCACTGCCATTCGGGCTTATAGTCCTTCTCCGCGCCGGGGAGGGACAGGAGACAGGCGTCCAGCCATTCGTATTTCACAGGGCGGCTCCTTTCTCATCAGCACATCAGAAGCAAGCACAGAAGTCCAAACAGGTACAGAAACGGAAGATCACGGATGCGGCGGTGGTTCAGGAATCCGTAATAGGTGGGCCGCTTTTCCGACGGGCGCTGCGCCAGCTCGCTCATCAGTCCCCAGCCATACAGCCCGATGACACAGCCGGACGTCATCAGCAGCGCAAAAACAAGTCCTGGCAGCTCTGCCAGCCCCCGCTGATCTGCCCAAATGCCCATAAGAGTCGGTCCGACCGGCCACGCGATGGATATCAGATAGCACCAGAGGCAGCGCCTGTCCGCCCCGCTTTTCGGTGGTCTTTTCATACGGGCACCCTCACATAATAGCGGTCCTCCGCCCATTTGGCTGGGTTGGCGTCGATGTAGGTCCAGATGCGCAGAAAGTCGTTTTCGTTTCGGACGACATGGTCATAAAAGCCCCTTTGCCAAATCGGCCCTCCGGCGGCCTTGGACGCCGCCCGCTTCATCTGCCCGATCATCGTCGAGATCGTTCTTGTAGGGGCGGATATCATCCGCCCGTCCGTCTCGTTGATTTGCAGCAGCAGATGGATATGGTTCGGCATAACCACCCATTTGTGAAGCGTGACCTGCGGATAATAGGCCGGGATATCCAGAATCGCCTGCTCCACGATCATGCCGCTGGCAGACAGCGGGAGCGTGTCCGGGCGGATGATATCCGCCCCTACGGCGTTCCAGAGAAGCGTCTGCCGCCCCGCCGCGCAAACCGTGATAAAATAACTCCCCGCCTGGCTGTAATCGTATTCCGGCAGGCGGAGCCGCTTCCTCTCCGCCCGCTCCATCACTTCTCCCCGCGCAATTCAATGATGCGGTCACGCAGCACCGCCGCGTACTCAAATTCCAGCATCTTGCTGGCCTCCCGCATCTCCTTTTCCAGCTTGGCGATCTCCTCCGCCCGCTCCTGCTCGCTGAGCTTCCGCTTCTTCCGGCCCCGGATGGTCTCCTCCTCGCGGGTCTGCGAGATCTCCAGCACCTCCCGCACGCCCTTGATGATGGTCTTGGGCACGATGCCGTGCTCCTTGTTGAATTTGTCCTGAATGGCGCGGCGGCGCTCGGTCTCGTCCATGGCCGCCCGCATGGAGGGCGTGATCTCGTCGGCGTACAGCACCACCAGGCCCTCCGCGTTCCGGGCGGCCCGGCCGATGGTCTGGATGAGGCTGGTCTCGCTGCGGAGGAAGCCCTCCTTGTCCGCGTCCAGCACGGCCACCAGGCTGACCTCCGGCAGGTCCAGGCCCTCCCGCAGGAGGTTGATGCCCACCAGCACGTCGAACTCGCCCAGGCGCAGATCCCGGATGATCTCCATGCGCTCGATGGTCTCCACGTCGGAGTGCATGTACCGCACCCGGATGCCGGCGTTTTTGAAATACTCCGTCAGGTCCTCCGCCATTTTCTTGGTCAGCGTCGTCACCAGCACCCGCTCGTTCTTCGCGGCCCGCCGGTTGATCTCCTCCATCAGGTCGTCGATCTGGCCGGCGACGGGCCGGACCTCCACCCGGGGGTCCAGCAATCCGGTGGGGCGGATGACCTGCTCCACCACCTGGTCCGCCCGCTCCCGCTCGTAAGGGCCGGGGGTTGCCGAGACGAACACCGCCTGACCGACGCGGTCCTCGAACTCCTCGAATTTCAGGGGGCGGTTGTCGTAGGCGCAGGGCAGACGGAAGCCGTACTTCACCAGCGAGTCCTTCCGGGCGTGGTCGCCGTTGTACATGGCCCGCACCTGGGGCAGCGTCACGTGGCTCTCGTCCACAAACAGCACAAAGTCGTCCGGGAAGAAGTCCAGCAGCGTCATGGGGGCCGACCCGGCGGGGCGGTCCGAGATGATGCGGGAGTAATTCTCGATGCCGGAGCAGTAGCCCAGCTCCGCCATCATCTCCATGTCGTACTCCGTCCGCTGGCGGATGCGCTGGGCCTCCACCAGCTGGCCGTTGTCGGTAAAGTATTGGACCTGTTCCTCCATCTCCTTCCTGATTTCGCCGATGGCCCGGTCCATCTTGTCCTTGGTGGTGACATAGTGGCTGGCGGGGTAGATGGCGATGTGGTTCAGCACCCGGTTCACGGTCCCGGTCAGGGGGTGGAAGTCGCTGATCCGGTCGATCTCGTTGCCGAAGAACTCCACCCGGATGGCGTGCTCCTTATAGTAGGCGGGATAAATTTCCACTGTGTCGCCCCGGACCCGGAACATGTTCCGCTCGAAGGCGATATCATTTCGCTCGTACCGGATCTCCACCAGCCGACGCAGCAGCTCGTCCCGGTCCCACTCCGCCCCCACTCGGAGGGAGACCACCAGCTTGGCGAAGTCGTCGGGCTCGCCCAGGCCGTAAATGCAGGAGACCGAGGACACCACGATGACGTCCCGCCGCTCCAGCAGGGCGCAGGTGGCGGAGAGGCGCAGGCGGTCGATCTCGTCGTTGGTGGAGGCGTCCTTGGCGATATAGGTATCCGTATGGGGGATATATGCCTCGGGCTGGTAGTAGTCGTAGTAGCTGACGAAGTACTCCACCGCGTTGTTGGGAAAGAACTCCTTGAACTCGGCGCACAGCTGGGCCGCCAGGGTCTTGTTGTGGGCCAGCACCAGGGTGGGACGCTGGATGCGCTCAATGACCTTGGCCATGGTGAAGGTCTTGCCGGAGCCGGTGACGCCCAGCAGCACCTGCTCCTTCAGTCCGTTCTCAATGCCCTCCGCCAGGGCGTCGATGGCCTGGGGCTGGTCGCCGGAGGGCTGATATTCAGAAACGACTTGAAATTTCGGCATAGTGTTCTCCCAAAAAGCGTGAAAATTGGCGATATCCCGCGCCCTTGGGGCGCGGCCCCGTGACCGGTATCACGGGCGGCGGAGGGTCCGAAGGGGATGCCCGCTCCCCCTTACCCCCCAAGGTAGCCGGAATCCGCCATGGAGACAAAGTCCCCGTCGGCGACGATGATGTGGTCCGTCAGCACCACGCCGATGGTGCGCAGGGCCTCCATCACCCGCTGGGTGGTGGCGTAATCGTCCTGGGACGGCAGCGCGATGCCGCTGGGGTGGTTGTGGGACAGGATGACCGCGCTGGCGGAGGTCAGGATGGCGTTCTCCACCAGCTTGCGGATGTTCACCTCCGCGTTGGTCACGCCGCCCTCTCCGATGCGCTTGCAGGCGATCAGCTTGCCCTTGCGGTCCAGGCACAGCTGGTAGACCACCTCGCTCCGCTCTCCCGCGAAACGCTCCAGCAGATAGGCTCCCGCCTTCTCCGACGAGTTGAGCACGTTCTCCTGGGCGGCGTCCGCCAGCCGGGCCTTGCGGCAGAGCTGGGGCGCCAGCTTCAGCAGAACCGCCGCGCTCTCGCCGATGCCCTCCACCTTTTTCAGATCCTCCATCGGGGCGGACAGCACCGCGGACAGCGAACCATACCGCTCCATCAGCGCGTGGGCGACGGGGTTCGTGTCCCGCCGGGGGATGGCGTAGTACAGCAGCAGTTCCAGGGCCTCGTGGTCCGCGAAGGACTCCAGCCCGCCGTTCAAAAAGCGCTGGCGCATCTTCTCCCTGTGCCCATCATGGATGCCCACGGACCGTTCCCCTCCTCTGGCTGACTGCCCCAAAATCGGTCTTTCCCGGAATGTTATATTATATCACGATTCCATACGGCCCCACAAGGGATTCTTTCACGATTTACATTTTCTTTCATTATAGCATATTGTCGCGCAAAATACAACATATGTTCGATGTCTTCCCGTGCGGTCGCGCGGGACGGCCGCAAAAAAACTCGCCGCGCTCTTTTCCCCGGTCCGGGTTGACAGCAGTGATTTTTTAGCATAATATAACACATAGAGTCACAAAATCAAATAACGTCCGGTAGGTAAGGCTACCACAGGGATACGGATCGCTGCCGCGGAGTGATGGAGACATCATGAGAGGGTTTGAACAGGCGATATCGAACACGAAGGTATCATCTAATGCGATTTCACCGCCTTGTGAGGCTAAAGCTTGAACGGTTGGGGGAGAATCCTGACAGGGTCCTCCCGGCAGAGGGGATGTTCTCCAGTCGCACCGGATGGGACGATTGGGGACTTTTTACTTTTCAATGACAAGGGAAGGAGGTCGCGCGCTGTGTTTGAACTGGAAAACGAGCGGACGGAGCTGGTGGAAAAAATCGAGGATCTGGTCTCCCGAAAACGCTATGCGGAGCTGCGGGACCTCCTGCTGCCTCTGGAGGCGGCGGACATCGCCGCTCTGTGCGAGGATCTGGAGGGGGACCACATCCCCCTGGTCTTCCGGCTGCTGCCCAAGGAGCTGGCGGCGGAGGTGTTCGTGGAGCTGGACTCCGACGAGCAGGAGCTGCTGATCCGGGGCTTCTCCAACTCCGAGCTGAAAGAGGTGCTGGATGAGCTGTATCTGGACGACACGGTGGACATCGTGGAGGAGATGCCCGCCAACGTGGTCAAGCGCATTTTGAAGCACTCCGACCCGGAGATGCGCAAGAGCATCAACGAGATTTTGAAGTATCCCGAGGACTCCGCCGGCAGCATCATGACCACGGAGTTCGTGGACCTGAAGGCCACCATGACGGTGGAGGACGCGTTGAAGCGCATCCGCCGCACCGGCCCCGACAAGGAGACCATCAACATCTGCTATGTCATCGACGACAACCGCCGCCTGCTGGGCGTGCTGTCCATCCGGACGCTGCTGCTGGCGGAGGAGGACGACGTCATCGGCGACATCATGGACCGGAACTTCATCTCCGTCCAGACCCTGGACGACCAGGAGATGGTGGCCCGGGCCCTGAGCAAATACGACTTCCTGGCCCTGCCCGTGGTGGACAAGGAGGAGCGACTGGTGGGTATCGTCACTGTTGACGACGCCATGGACGTCCTGCAGGAGGAGGTCACGGAGGATATCGAGAAGATGGCGGCCATGCTGCCCTCCGACAAGCCGTACCTCAAAACCGGCACCTTCGAGACCTTCAAGGCCCGCATCCCGTGGCTGCTGCTGCTGATGATCTCCGCCACCTTCACCGGGCAGATCATCTCCAGCTTCGAGGACGCCCTGGCGGCGGCCACCGTGCTGACCGCCTATATCCCCATGCTGATGGACACCGGCGGCAACTGCGGCTCCCAGGCCAGCGTCTCCGTCATCCGCGGAATCTCCCTGAACGAGATCGAGTTCTCCGACCTGTTCCAGGTCATCTGGAAGGAGATTCGGGTGGCGGTGGTCTGCGGCGTCACCCTGGCGGCGGCAAACTTCGTCAAGCTGATGCTGGTGGACCGGCTGCTGTTCCACAACACGATGGTGACCATCCCCGTGGCGGCGGTCATCTGCTGCACCATGGTGTGCACCGTGCTGTGCGCCAAGCTGGTGGGCTGCTCCCTGCCCATGCTGGCGAAGAAGATCGGCTTTGACCCGGCGGTGATGGCCTCGCCGTTCATCACCACCATCGTGGACGCCCTGTCCCTGCTGATCTACTTCCGCTTCGCCGCCATGCTGCTGGGGATCTGAAAAAGAAAATTGTTGACGGCGGGGCTTTGCCGTCGTTATAATGGGGAATGAGGTGAGGGTATGGATAAGCTTGATTTGATCCTGGAGCGGCTGGGAAAATTTGAGGAGGATATGAATTCCAGGCTGGATGCTGTGGACTCCAGGCTGGATGCCGTGGACTCCAGGCTGGATGCTGTGGACTCCAGGCTTGATTCCGTGGACTCCAGGCTTGATTCCGTGGACTCCAGACTGGACGCCGTGGATTCCAGGCTGGATGCCGTGGATTCCAGGCTGGACACTATGGACTCCAGGCTGGATGGCCTGGAATTGGAGATTACAAAGACAAATCTGACGATCGAAAACGAAATAAAACCTCAGATCGGAATCCTGGCCGAGGCCGTTCAGGGAATCAACGCAAAGCTGGACGCCATGCCCACGGCGGAAGATCTGGAGATCACCAACAGCCGGATCGACACGCTGGAGGCTATCGTCAAGCGCCTCTCCCGGGATGTCGCCAATCTGAAAAAAGCCCAGTAAGATCTTCCATATCATCCAAAGCGGCGCCCGATGGGCGCCGCTTTTTTTGCCCGCGTTTCCAGGCGGCGCCCATGCATAATCACGCGCCGCCTGCGCACACTAGCTACCGGCGGAAAGCCAAATTCTTTCACGCAGGAGGATCATGTTATGATGAAGGATTGCACCAACGGCGGCTGCGAATGTACCCCCAATCAGAGCATCAAGTGCACCGTGAACAACTGCGCCCATCACTGCCAGGACACCCAGTACTGCGGCCTGACGGAGATCCAGGTGGGCACCCACGAGACCAACCCCACCATGGTGGAGTGCACCGACTGCCAGAGCTTCAAGCTGAAATAACGCCGCGCCGGGGGCTTTGGGAAAGGGGTGTCCTTTCCCGGGGCTCCCGCTACATACTGGATGGGAGGCGGTGCGATGGGAGGCAACTGGCCGGCGCGGATCGCCGGCGGCGCGGCGGGGCTGGCGAACGGATTGTTCGGAGGCGGCGGCGGGATGGTGTTCCTGCCCATCCTCTCCCGGTGGGGCGGCCTGCCCCAGCGGAAGCTGTACGCCACCTGCGTGGGAGTCATCTTCCCGGTGTGTCTGGTGTCCGCCGCCGTGTATCTGTGGCGGGGCGGCGTCTCGCTGATGGCCGCCCTGCCCTATCTGGCCGGCGGCCTCATCGGCGGCTTTCTCGGCGGCAGGCTGTACGGCGGGATCTCCACGAAATTCCTCAAATGGCTGTTCGCCGCCTTTCTCTTTTACGCGGGGGTGAAATATCTGCTGTGACGGACTGGCTGCTTCCCTTCCTGTGCGGCCTGGGGGCCAGCGTGATCTCCGCCTGGGGCGTGGGCGGCGGGACGCTGCTTCTGCTGGTGATGACGCTGTTTTTGGGCGTGGACCAGCGGACCGCCCAGGGCGTCAACCTGCTGTTCTTCCTGCCCACCGCCGTCAGCGCCCTGGTGTGCCACGCCAAAAACGGCTACCTCGACAAGCCCGCCCTGAAAAACGCCGTGCCCGCGGCGGTGGTCGCCGCCGGGATCGGCGCCTGGATCGCCACGGCGGTGGACGTGGCCGTCCTGCGCAGGCCCTTCGGCGTCTACCTGCTGGCCTCCGGCGTCAGTCTCATCTGGCCGCAGAAGAAAAAACAGTGACCTTGGATAAGGTCACTGTTTTTTGCTTTTCGCCCATCACGGCAGTCTGAAGATCTCGCCGTCGGCCGACGCTTTCACATCGTCCGCGGTCTGCTCCAGCTCCAGCGTGACCTCCAGAATCCCGCCGTCCCGCCAGATGGTCATGGGCAGCGTGTCGCCCACGTGGTACTGCCGCCGCACCCGCAGCAGGTCCTGGCTGGTGACGGTCTCCTCGCCGGCGGCGGAGAGGATGTAGTCCCCCACCTGGATGCCCGCCAGGTCCGCGGCGGAGCCTGGCGTCACCTCCACGACCTCCAGGCCCCAGACCTCTTCCGCGAGCTGGCTGGCCACCATATTGACCATCACGCCCAGCACCGGCTCTGGCCGCGCCTCGCCATAGGCCAGCAAGTCGTTGACGATGCGCTGCATGGAGGCAGAGGGAATCGCAAAGCCCAGGCCCTCCACATTGGAGTAATCCGAACTCATTTTGATGACGTTGATGCCCACCACCTGGCCATATTCGTTGATCAGCGGGCCGCCGGAGTTGCCGGAGTTCAACGCGGCGTTGGTCTGGATCAGCGTCATGGTCCGGCCGTCCACATCCACGTCCCGGTTAATGGCGGAGACGATGCCGTCGGTCAGCGTCCCCCGCAGCTCCACGCCCAGGGGATTGCCGATGGCGTACACCTTGTCGCCCACCGAGAGAAGGTCGGAGTCGCCAAACGCGGCGGCGGGCAGGTCCTCCCCGTCGATCTTCAAAACCGCCAGGTCGTTCTCCGCGTCTCCGGCCACGTACTTCGCCTCATAGCTGTACCCGGTGTCCAGCGCCACCAGGCACTCCCGGCCGCCCTCCACCACGTGGTAGTTGGTGACGATATAGCCGTCGCCGGTAAAGATCACGCCCGCGCCCACGGACAGGCCGATGTTCTCCCCCAGATCGGCCATCACCGTCACCACGGAGGGATTCACCAGTCTGTAGACCGCCTGGGCCGTCAGGCTCTCGCCCCGCTCCCGGGTCACCGGCAGCTCCACGCCCTGCCCGGCGGGCCAGACGGGGATGGTGATCTCGCCGCTGATCTCCTCCTCATAGTAGTCGTCGTAATACTTTTCAAAGCGGTCCCGGTGGCCGTGGCCGTACTGCCATCCCCACACCCGCGCCGCCGCCACTATCCCCGCCGCCGCGGCGACAATGGCCAGAAATATCCAAAGGCCCGTCTTCTTCCGTTTTTTCCCGGCGGGCGCCGCCCTGGACGGCGTCCCGGCGGAGGCATTGCCCGGCAGAGGGCGAACGTAGGTCTCCACCACCTCCCGGGGGTCCGGCTGCCGGTAGGTCTCCACCACCTCGCCGGGGAGGCGCTCCTCCGCACGGGTCTCATTGTGTTCTTCCATGATGCCTCATTCCGTGGTCAGGGAGAAAGAGAAGGTCGTCACTCCGTTCTCGCTGGTCACATCGATTTTTTCCTTGTGCTGCTCCAGGATCGTCTTGACGATGTAGAGCCCCAGGCCCACGCCGTCCTTGTCCTCGCTGCGGGACTTGTCGCTCTTGTGGAAGCGCTCGAACAGCAGCGGCAGCTCCTCCGCCGGAATGGTGTCCCCCAGGTTCCGCACGGTGACCCGGGCCTTGCCGTCGATGGTGGTGACGCCCAGATACAGCGTGGTGCCCGGACGGCCGAACTTCGCGGCGTTTTCCAGCAGGTTGTAGATGACCTGGGTGATCATGTCGTTGTCGCCCAGGACCAGGATCGGCTCCTCGGGGATGTCGGCCTCCACGTCCAGGTCCCTGTCTGTGATCTTCTTCTCCATGGAGATCAGCACCCGGCGCATGCTCTCGCAGACGTCAAAGTGGTTGCCGCCCCGCAGGGGGTCTATGGCCTGGAGCTGGCTGACGTCCAGCATCCGCCGGACCAGCCGGCTCAGGCGGCGGCTCTCGTCGGAGATGATCTGCAGGTACTGCCGCTCGTTCTCCGGCGGGATGGTCCCGTCCAGGATGCCGTCGGTGTAACCGGCGATGGTGGTCATGGGCGTTTTCAGCTCATGGGAGATGTTGGCCACGAACTCCCGGCGCTGGCGCTCTGTCTGCTGCAGGCTCTCCGCCATGTTGTTGAAGGAGGCCGCCAGCTCGCCCACCTCGTCGTCCCGACCGTAGTCGTTCATGCGGATGTCAAAGTCCCCCTCGGCGTACCGCCGGGTGGCCTGGACCATCTCCCGGATGGGCTTCACCTGCCGCATGGCGGTGACGGAGGAGGCCATGAAAGCCACCATCAGCACCACGAAAGCCGTCATGAAGAACAGCCCCACAAAGCCCCGCCACATGGAGTCCAGCGACGCTATGGAGGTCACGGCGAACACCTCGCCCACCCGCTCCTGGCTGACCGGGTTCACGGCGGGGACGCCCACCACGAACCGCTTGCCGTCGTACAGGCTCTCCAGGTCGCTGCGCCGGGCGGAGGAACCCTCCTCCGCGATCTCCCGGGTCATCTCCTCCGGCATGGTCACCACCATGCCGTCCAGCGCCGCGTCCGTGGACAGCAGTACATGGCCCTCGGTGTCGCAGATCATGAAATCCACGTCGGACACCACGGCCGCGAAGGAGACCAGCCGCTGAAAGTCCGGGTCGTCCCGCAGCGCGTCGATGTCCAGATAGCGCCCGCTCTCCAGATAGCTGACGGAGAGCTGGCTCATCACCCGGGCCCTGCTCTCGATCTCCTCGCTCTTTTTCTCCCGGGTGTAGTTGTAGCTCAGGGAGAAGAAGGACGCGCCCAGCAGGAACAGCGTCAGCAGCACCATGCCGGCGGTGACGAACATCTGCTGCCAGTAGATCCCCCGGAACTGCTGCCTGATTCGCTTCATGCTTCCGCCTTCTCCGCCGGCTTCGCGCCGGTCAGCTCAAATTTATAGCCGACGCCCCAGACCGTCTTCAGCGCCCACTGGTCGGAGACGCCCTCCACCTTTTCCCGCAGGCGCTTGATATGGACATCCACTGTCCGGCTGTCGCCAAAGTAATCAAAGCCCCACACCTCGTCCAGCAGCTGGTTGCGGGTGTAGACCCGGTTGGGGGTGGCCGCCAGGTGGTACAGCAGCTCCAGCTCCTTGGGCGGGGTGTCCACCTTCCTGCCGTCCACCGTCAGCTCGTAGGAGTCCAGATTGATGACCAGCTTGTCGAAGGTCAGGCACTTGCTGGTGTCGTTGGGGATCTCCGTCCGCCGCAGCACGGCGTTGATGCGGGCGATCAGCTCCTTCATCTCAAAGGGCTTGACAATGTAGTCGTCCGCGCCCATCTCCAGACCCTGGATGCGGTCAAAGACCTCGCTCTTGGCCGTCAGCATGATGATGGGGACCTTGCTGGTCTCCCGGATCTTGGCGCAGACCGCCCAGCCGTCCATGACGGGCAGCATGATGTCCAGCAGGATCAGGTCCGGAACGTCCTTCTGAAACTCCTCGATGGCCTTTCCGCCGTCGCCGGCGATGCGGACGTCAAAGCCCTCCTTCACCAGATACATATGAATGAGATCGGAGATATTGCGGTCGTCCTCTACCACCAGTATATTGCGGCCCATAACATTCCCTCCCAGTTTTTCATTTCTTTGCTCTCATTATACCCGTTCAGGCGGCGGGTTGTTGAATTTTCTGTAAATAGTGGGGTCCCTCACGCCGTTTCCGTCAGCGCCAGACAGCTGCCGTCGGCGTTCTCCGCGGCGGACAGGAAGGCCCGCAGGCCCGTCGCGTCGGCGGTGCCGCCCAGCCAGATGGACACATCGCCCCGGAAGGTGGAGATGCGCTTGAGGAGGCTGGAGGCGTTGGAGCCGCTCTGCAGCTCATAGTCCGTGCGGTCGATGTCCGGCGTCACGCAGCAGTAGCCCGCGTCCCGGGCGGCCTGCAGCGCCTGGTCGCTCCCGTTTTGGACCAGCGCCAGCCGGGTCTTGCCGCAGGTGGCCAGGGCCAGGGCCCGGTTGCCCGCCTCCAGCTGCTCTGTCACCGTCCGGTCAGGGTCCGACCCGTCCGCCAGGATGCCCACGGCCTGTCCGGTGGCCGCCATGCGCCGCAGCAGGCCGCCGTTCTCCCGCATAAAGTCCGCCGTGCAGAAGAAGGCCGCCTGGGCGCCGTAGCGGTCCAGCGCGTCCAGCAGGGCCGGGGCGGAGTCTCCGGCCTCCAGACACAGATAGATGCTCCGGCCCTCGATCTCCACGCCCTGGCCGCCGTTCTCCGGCGTGTCGGAGGGCGCCGCGGCCGCCTTGCTCTTGAGGTATTCGTTATAGCGCCTCGCCACGGAGTAGGTGGAGGCGTTGGTGAACTCCTCCGGCGTCAGGCCGAAGCTGGACGGGCGCAGCCAGATCAGATGGCCGTAGGCCGCGTCTGTCAGGGAGTACTCCAGACCGAAAAACTTCGCCACCACCGACGCCGGCACATAGGGCACGCCGCCCCGCAGGATGGCGCCGGGGGTGAAGGTGTTCCCATCCTTGTCGTAGCCGTAGCCCTTGTCCAGCTCGAACCAGATGGACCGGCCGCTGCTGCGCAGGCCGCCGTACAGGATGACGTGCTTCTCCGCGCTGTTGTAGGTGTGGGAGATATCCAGCGTCTCCCGGACGACGCCGGTGAAGATGGTGCTGGGGATGTACAGGTAGCCGTTGTACCAGAAGGGCATGGTGCTGTCCGACAGGGGCAGGATATACTCCTGGGCGGCAATGAAGTAGAGGTCTTCCGCCGCCTTCGCGGGCGGGACCGTCAGCTGGAACACCAGCAGCGCGCACAGCGCCAGCGCCGCCGCTCTTTTTTTCACAGCGCTCCCCCCTCTCTTTTGAATGGTTTATTTTATCACGGTTCCCCGCGATTTGTAAAGCGCCGGGCCGGAGGGCGCGCGCTTCTTGTCAACGAATGGAAAATAATGTATAATTTAAAGGAGTTCTGAAATCAAAGGAGGCCCACAATGAACATCACTTTTCTCATTGGAAACGGCTTCGACCTCAACGCGGGGCTTCGGACCCGCTACCGGCAGTTTCTGGAGTTCTATTGTAGTAAGGAGTGCCAGCACACGTATGCCGCCGGCGCCGCGGAGACCGAGATAGAAAGGGCTGTCATGCTGTCCACCATCTCGGATTTTACCCACGCCATGAAGCGGGACCTGCCGTATTGGTCGGATTTTGAGGACGCCTTGGGAAGAGAGACCGTCAATCCGCCGCTGAATCAAAAGAAGACCTTTGACCTCTGCCTGGCGGATTTCGAAATAGAGTTCAACGGATATCTGCGGCGGGAGCTGGCAAGATTCGATCTGAAGGCCAGCCTCCCGGAAGCCTCCCTCCATCTTCGGGACGACCTGGTGGGCCATATGGATAAGCTGCGTCCGCGATACAGGCGCGCTCTGCTGGATGGCTTCGGGCCCAAGCTCCATCAGGATCGGCTTTACCAGTTTATCAGTTTTAACTATACGCCCGTGCTGGACCAGCTCCTTGGCCCGCTCCACGATGCCCCCTTCCGTGACAGCGGCTCCGTCGTTCACAGGTTCGGTCAGGTGATCCACGTCCACGGCAGGATCGACGACGGGATGATCATGGGCGTCAACGACGAGTCCCAGATCGAAAACAGGCGGCTGGCGGCGCTGCCTGAATTCCATTCCTCCATTGTAAAGCCGGTGATCAATCAGGAATACGGCAGTGGAGCGGATACCGACGCGGAGCAGCTGATCCGCGCCAGCGACGGGATCTGCTGCTTCGGCACGTCCATCGGGAGGACGGACGCCCACTGGTGGCAGATGGTCGGCGAATGGCTTCTGACCGACAAAAGCCACCAGGTCATTCTGTTCAGCCGCGGCGCGGGTCTGGACATCCGTCTCCCGCAATTTTTCCATCACCAGGACAACAATCTCAAGCGGCACTTCCTGTCCCAGTGCTTTCCCGGAGACGACGCGGCGCGGAAAACCGCCGCCCCGCGGGTTTTTGCGGCGCTGCAAACCGAAATGTTCTCCGGCGTGACTTTGCGGGAAAAGCCCTCTTCCCCCGCGAAGCCCTGACCGCTATCCCCGATAAGGCTCCACAGTGACGCCGGTGTAGTAGTGGGTCAAAATCTCCCGGTATGTCGCGCCGTCCCTGGCCATCTGGTTGGCGCCGTACTGGCTCATGCCCACGCCGTGGCCGTAGCCGGTGACGTAGAACACCAGCTTGCCGTCCCGCGCCTCCCACTCGAAGCAGGCGGACCGCAGGCCCAGAAGGGTGCGTATCTCCGTCCCCTTCACCGTCACGCCGCCCACGGACAGCGTGGCCACGCTGCCGGCGCTGTCCGTGACCGCCCCGCCCAGCCACTGGCCCACGGGGCCGGACAGGTCCGCCTCCGGGTGGGCCGCCAGGAATTTTTCCCTGAAGTCCTCCGCCGTGAATTCCACGCGGCTGTAGTAATTGGGCACGGCGTCCTCCCCCTCCGGGGAGTCCACCGCCTGAAGGTAGGGCAGATCGTTGAGCCAGACCTCTCCCGCCGCCCGGGTCAGCCCCGCCGAAGAGGAGTGGAACACCGCCAGAATGGGCACGCCGCCGTACAGAATGACCTCCCCGTCGGTGGAGGTGACGGCGTCCTCGATCTTCCGCTCGTACGCGTCGGCGTCATCGCCCCAGTTGCTCCTGGCCCGCTCCTCGTCGATGTATGCCTGACAGCAGGTGGAGTCCGTGCAGATGTCGGCGGTGTCCCCGTGGTTCCCGCCGGACCGGATCTTATAAAGCGTGTAGGTCCGGGCCGCCACCGCCTGGGCCCGCAGGGCCTCCGGCTCGAAGGAGGCGGGCATCTCCGCCCGGACCACCCCCACCAGGTAGGTGCCCAGGTCCATCTCCACCACCTGGTCCCCGTTCAGGACCTTCAGAGTGGCGCCGCCGTCCAGCGCGCCGCTGACGAAGGGCTCCCCCTCCGTCTCGTCCACCGGCGTCTCTCCGGAAAACAGCTCTGACCGGAAGGGCACGATGACCGCCAGCGGCACCAGGAACAGCGCCGCCAGCAGCGCCGCCGACACGGCGATGCTCTGCCGGACTTGTTTGTTAGCTCTCATGGTCTCCTCCTCTTTCGTTTCCACGGCACGGGCCTGTCCTTCCATGATATGCGCCCGGAGGGCGGAACATGAGCCCGGCATGGACAAACGGAAGTAATCGTGTTATACTGAGATTCGCGTTTCAGCAAATTTTCGTCCGAAAGGATGCCTTGGATATGAAAAAGCAATGGATGCTTCCCCTGGTGGCGGTGCTCGGCGGCGCCGCTGCCTTCGCGCTGCGGCTGGTCCAGACGCGCACCGGCTTCGAGTCCGCCACCGGCCTGCCCATCCCCGGCAACGCCGCCGGGACCGCCCTGGTGATCCTTTTGGTCGCGCTGGCGGTCCTGCTTGCGCTGCTGGTCCGGCGGCTGCCGAAGGAGGCGGAGCAGGGCCCCGCCTTCCCCGTGGATTTCGCCACCGGCGACGCAAAGCTCCTGACCCTGCCCGTTATCGGCGTGTTCCTCATGGCCCTGTCCGGGCTGGCGGACCTCTACGAGGGCTTGGGCCTGGGCAGCCTTCTGGACCAGATGTCCGCGGCCGCCGCGGGGTCCGGCTACGCGGAAACCGCCGTCCCCCTGGCGGAGAGCGCCGGTTTCTCCCACCAGCTCCAGCTTTTGATGGGCCTGCTGTCCATTCTCTCCGCCGCGGGGCTGTTTTGCGGCCTGCTGGCCTGCCGCGCCGGGGACGGCGGCACGCCGAAGTCCTTTAACGGAAATCTCCTGCTGATCCCGCCGGTGGCCCTGGTGGTGCGGTTGGTGCTGACCTACCGGGTGGACTCCGTCAATCCCGCGCTGGCGGCATATTATGTCGAGCTGCTGGCCCTGGTGTTTCTGACCCTGGGCTTCTACCGCCTGTCCTCCTTCGCCTTCCGCGCCGGCCGGACCCGCCGCTTCGCCCTGTACGCCGGGGCCGCCGTGGCCCTGTCCATCGCCACCCTGGCGGACGGCAGCCGGTACCTCTCCTCCATCCTGCTGTATGCCGGCGGCGCGCTGGCCCTGCTGGGCTTCCTGCTGCTCCGTCTGGCGCCCCGGACTGGGGATGATGGTGCCATCATAGCATAACTTTCGCCCAAAAGCCACCGGTTTCGACAGAACAGGACCAGAGCCAGCCGAAAGGCTGGCTCTGGTCCTGTTTTTGGAAGATTGGATGAAAAGAAGTTTTGTCTCTTGCAAGTATTAAGATACCGGATAGTTGTTAAGCAAACCAGCAGCAATTGTTACAAAAGTCTTAAATCTAAAAATTTTTATGTCAACTTCTTTCGCTGCCGCCGAAGCGCCTCAAAAAAGTCCGCCAGCACCTTCTGGCATGCCTCTCCCAGAATTCCGCCCACCAGAGCGGGCCGGTTGGGGAAGTTCTCCATGAACAGGTTCGTCACGCCGCCGCAGGCCCCGCAGGCGGTATCCCGGGCGCCGTACCAAACCCGCCGGACGCGGGCGTTCAGAATCGCCCCGGCGCACATGGGACAGGGCTCCAGGGTCACGTACAGCTCGCAGTCGTCCAGCCGCCAGGTACCCAGACGCGCGTTGGCCTGAGCGATGGCCTCCATCTCCGCGTGGGAGGCGGTGGCCTGCTTCTCCTCCCGCCGGTTGCGGCCCCGCCCCACCACCTCGCCGTTTCGGACGATGACGCAGCCCACGGGGACCTCCCCCGCGGCGGCGGCCTCCTCCGCCAGCGCCAGGGCCTGGCGCATATAGAGCTCCTGCTGCGTTGGCATCATTTTTCCTCCTCGTTGCATGAAAACTGGCATATTTGTCCAAACTCTCCATAAATGTATAGCAGGAGGGACAAATTATGAAATCCGTATTGTTTGCCAAAAAATCCAAGCCCGACCCGGAGCTGCTGGCTCTGAAAGCCGAGCTGCAGACCGCCCAGGCCGATCTGGCGCTGGCCTACCGCCAGTTCGACCAGGCCCTGGACCCGGAGCTGGTGGAGTCCTGCGTCTATCAGATCAGCGCCGTCAAGGCCCGGTGCAACTACCTGATCCGCTCCATCAAGGAGCGCAGCCCGGAGGCGCTGGCCGCTTTCCGCCAAATCCCCGCCACGGACCGGCGCGGCGCCCGCGGCGGAGCGGCCAAGGCCCTGCCCCAAAGCGGGGACGATGGGGGAGACGCCGCATGGACCTGACCCAAAAGGCCATCGCCGCCATCCTGGCGGGTTTCTTCCTCATCGCCCTGCTGCGGGTGTTCAGCGCGCCGCTCCGCCTGGCGCTGAAGCTGCTGGCCAACACCCTGCTGGGCTTTCTGGCGCTGTGGATCGTCACCGCGACCGCGTCCTTTACCGGCATCGCCCTGGGGCTGAACCTGCTCAACGCCCTGGTCATCGGCATCCTGGGCCTGCCGGGCTTCGTCCTTCTGCTGCTGGTGCAGTGGGTGTTGTAGCGTACATAGAGACCGCCGCGCGAAGGGGCGCCGCCCTTCGCGCCCTGTTTTGCGGGAATTTTAAAAATCAAAAATCAGAATTTGAGAGATATTTTGAGAAAATCAAAGAAATCAAAAGATTTTCCGGCGATAAATGAATTTTGTGTTGACAGGGTCTGTCCGCCGTGGTATAAATAATCTTGCTCCGATTTTACTCCGGAGCTCTTGATTTGTAAAGCAAATGCAAATATATGATACGGAGGAAACACCATGTCCACTTTTATGGCAAACAAGGCCAACATCGAGCGTAAGTGGTACATCCTGGACGCCGCCGGCAAGCCCCTGGGCAAGACCGCTGTCCGGGCTGCCGACCTGCTGCGCGGCAAAGGCAAAGTCACCTACACTCCCCACGCCGACTGCGGCGACAACGTCATCATCATCAACGCCGGCAAGGCCGTCCTGACCGGCAAGAAGGGCGAGCAGAAGTTCTACCGCACCCACTCCGGCTGGGTGGGCGGCCTGAAAGAGACCCCCTACCGCATCCTGATGCAGGAGAAGCCCGACGTGGCCATGCGCGTCGCCATTCGCGGCATGATGCCCCGCAACACCGTCTCCAAGGATTCTCTGAAGCGCCTGCACATCTATGCTGACGCCAACTACGAGCAGCAGGCCCAGAAGCCCGTGGCCCTGGACGTCGAATAAGGAGGAGTAAGAGAATGTATCAGTCTAAGAAGCCTTATCTGTATGGCACCGGCCGTCGGAAGTCCTCCGTGGCCCGCGTCCATCTGTTCCCCAACGGCACCGGCTCCATCACCATCAACGGCCGCGACATCGACGAGTACTTCGGCCTGGACACCCTGAAGATGGTGGTCCGTCAGCCCCTGGAGGCCACCGGCAACACCGGCAAGATGGACATCGTCGCCACCGTGGCCGGCGGCGGCGTCTCCGGTCAGGCCGGCGCCCTGCGCCACGGCATCGCCCGCGCCCTGCTGCTGGCCGGCGAGGACTACCGTCCCATTCTGAAGAAGGCCGGCTTCCTGACCCGCGATCCTCGTATGAAGGAGCGCAAGAAGTACGGTCTGAAGG
>CABSFC010000022.1 GCA_902476875.1 uncultured Oscillibacter sp.
TGCGTGCCGCTTTTTCACATTCCATGGCGCCGGTTTCCAACTCCCGCTTGCTATTTTGTCAAGAGCCTGCTATAATGCGCACTTGTGTGAGAAATATGGCAAAAAGGATGGAACTTATGAAAATCGAAAGCATGTATGAGCAGCTGGGCGTCAGCCGGGCCGTGTATGAATTCGGCGAGGCGGTGCTGCGGGACCTGTGTCCCCGGTTTGACGCCATCGACCAGACGGCGGAGTACAACCAGGGCAAGGTCCTGTCCGCCATGCAGAAAAACCGGGTTAACGCCACCCACTTCGCCGCCACCACCGGCTACGGCTACGACGACGAGGGCCGGGACAACCTGGAGCGGGTCTACGCCGACGTGTTCCACACCGAGGCCGCCCTGGTGCGCCCCCAGATCACCTGCGGCACCCATGCCCTGGCCGTGGCCCTGTCCGCCAACCTGCTGCCGGGGGACGAATTGCTCTCCCCTGTCGGCGCACCCTATGACACCCTGGAGGAGGTCATCGGCATCCGGGAGAGCAAGTGCTCCCTGAAGGAGTACGGCGTCACCTACGCCCAGGCGGACCTGAAGCCCGACGGCACGTTTGACTATGACGCCATCCGCGCCGCCATCAACAGCCGCACCAGGCTCATCACCATCCAGCGCTCCAAGGGCTACGCCACCCGACCCTCCTTCTCCGTGGCACAGATCGGCGAGCTGATCGCCTTCTGCAAGGACCTGAAGCCGGACGTGAAGGTCATGGTGGACAACTGTTACGGCGAGTTTGTGGAAAAGCTGGAGCCATCCGACCTGGGGGCCGACATGGTGGTGGGCAGCCTGATCAAAAATCCCGGTGGCGGGCTGGCCCCCATCGGCGGCTACATCTGCGGCACCAGGGAGTGCGTGGAGCGCTGCGCCTACCGGCTGTCCGCCCCGGGTCTTGGGCAGGAGGTGGGCGCCAACCTGGGGCTGATGCCCTCCTTCTATCAGGGACTGTTCCTGTCCCCCACAGTGGTGGCGGGCGCGCTGAAGGGCGCCATTTTCGCCGCTAATGTGTATGAAAAACTGGGCTTTGCCTGCGTCCCTACCGCCACGGAGGACCGTCACGACATCATCCAGGCGGTGACGCTGGGAAGCCGGGAGGCCATGGTGGCTTTCTGCAAGGGCATCCAGGCCGCCGCGCCGGTGGACAGCTACGTCACCCCGGAGCCCTGGGCCATGCCCGGCTACGACAGCGATGTCATCATGGCGGCGGGCGCCTTTGTCCAGGGCAGTTCCATCGAGCTGTCCGCCGACGGCCCTATCCGCCCGCCCTACGCCGTCTATTTCCAGGGCGGCCTGACCTGGTACCACGCCAAGCTGGGCATCCTCATGAGTCTGCAAAAGCTGGTGGAGGCTGGCCTTGTGCAGCTGCCGGAGTAAAGTCAACGCCCCCGTGCCGCTGGCACGGGGGCGTTTTTTTGCAATTCTCAGACGTCCTCCTGGATGCGCCGGTCCAGCCGCGCCAGGAAGAAAGCCAGCAGAAAGCCGCCGACGCAGAACAGCGCGGAGCAGACGGCCTCGCCCACGCCGGAGTAGGTGGTGGGGATGATGACCAGTGTGGACGCCAGCACGATACCGAAAATGCCGTGGAACGCCACGGAGTAGAACCGGCGGAAAAACCACGTCACCAACCGCGCCAACAGAAAAATAGTCAGCAGCATCCCAGGCAATGACGCGGACAGCACCAGCAGGTCCAGATTCGCCAGCCCCTCCAGCATGGGCTGGTACAGGTCCAGCGCCATCATGACCGAGGAGGAGGTCATGCCGGGAATGACGATGCCCATCCCCCACAGCACGCCGCAGAAGTTGTACCACCAGAAGTTGGGCTCCACGGAGACGCAGACGATGCGGCTGACATAAAACAGCCCGGCAAACACCGCCAGGGCGCACGCCAGCAGGCTCACCCAGGACCATGCCGAGCGCCCCTCCTTCCCCGCCTCCCGGAACAGAGAGGGCACCGTACCCACGATCAGGCCGATGAACAGCCAGGTGGTGACGGTGTTGGACACGTCGATGGCTGCCGCGATGCCCTTGGCAAAGCCCAGGAAGCCCGCGCACCAGCCCAGGGCGATGGGCGGTATCCACTTCCAATACTTTGGAAGCGCCTTTCGCGGATGGGTCAAAACCTCCATAAAGGGGCGGTAAATGTCGAATACCACCGCCAGCACACCGCCGGAGACGCCGGGCAGGATCGCCCCCGCGCCAATAAGGGCGCCGCACAGCAGGTCCCGCAGCCAGCGTATCATTCCATTTTGATCCCGGTGTCTGGCCATCGCAGCGCTCCTCTCCTGAATCTCCAGATATAATAGCAGTTTTGCCCGCCGCTTTCAATCCGATACCGGCCTGTTTTGATGAAAAAATTTCCGTCGAATTTTTGCGGTTTGTCTATTGTGCACAATCAAAACCTACTATTTTAGTTCCTTTTCTGGCTTTTTCGCATGTTGACAGAAAAAGCGGCAACATGTAAACTACGCTTACAGTGATTAAACAACCCCATATAGCAAAGACGATGAAGAGAAGAGTAAGCGGGCAGATACGTCTCAGAGAGCCCCGATTGGTGGAAAGGGGTACGGAAGGGCTTGCCGAACATGGTCTCGGAGTTGCGTGGCCGACCGCGAACGCATAGGTCACGACGTGTGCGCACGTCACAGCGCAGGAGTGTGATGGCACTCTCAAAGGCCGTTTTCGTGAGGAAGCGGCGAAGCAAGGTGGTACCACGGCGTAGATTTACGTTCGTCCTTGAGGCTGATGCTTCAAGGGCTTTTTTGTTGCAACAAAACGAGTTAAAGGAGTTTCGATACTGTGAGTGAATCCATCATTCAAATCCAGCATCTGACCAAGACCTTTGGCGAGGGCGAGACCGCCGTCCACGCCCTGGAGGACATCAATCTGGACATCCGGCAGGGCGAAATCTTCGGCATCATCGGCCTCTCCGGCGCCGGCAAGTCCACGCTGGTCCGCTGCATCAACCTGCTGGAGCGGCCCACGGAGGGCACGGTGGTCGTGGACGGCAAGGAGATGACAGTCCTCTCCCAAAAGGAGCTGCGGCTGGCCCGCCGGAACGTCACCATGATCTTCCAGAGCTTCAACCTGCTGATGCAGCGCACCTGTTTGAAAAACGTTTGCTTTCCCATGGAGATCAGCGGCGTTCCCGCCGCCCAGGCGAAAAAGCGCGCGTTGGAGCTTCTGGAGATCGTGGGCCTTCAGGACAAGGCGAACGCCTATCCCTCCCAGCTCTCCGGCGGACAGAAGCAGCGGGTGGCCATCGCCCGCGCCCTGGCCACGGACCCCAAGGTGCTCCTCTGTGACGAGGCCACCTCCGCCCTGGACCCCACCACCACCGCCTCGATCCTGGCGCTGCTGAAGGACCTGAACCAGAAGCTGGGCGTCACCGTGGTGGTCATCACCCACCAGATGAGCGTGATTGAGGAGATCTGCTCCCGGGTCGCCATTCTGGACGGCGGCGTGGTGGCGGAGCAGGGCAAGGTGGAGGACATCTTCTCCAACCCCTCCACCGACGCGGCCCGCCGCCTGGTCTACCCAGGCGGTGCCAGCGTGACCCAGTATCCCGTGGGTACCCGGGCGATTCGCGTGGCTTTCAACGGCGGCACGGCCTATCAGCCCCTGATCGCCTCTCTCGCCATCGACTGCGGCGTGAAGGTGAACATCCTGGGCGCGGACACCCGCAATATTGACGGCAAGGCCTTCGGCACCATGCTGCTGGGCCTGCCCGACGACCCCAACGAGGCCGCCAAGGCCCTGTCCTATATCCGGGCGCAGCCCAATGTTTCCGCGGAGGAGGTGGAGTACCATGCTTGAGACCATCACTGCCTTTTGGGCGCAATATGGAGACGTCCTGATCGAGGGCACCTGGGAGACATTGATCATGGTCACCCTCTCCACCGTGCTGGCCTATGTCATCGGCGTTCCGCTGGGGGTGGCCCTGATCGTCACCCAGCCCCAGGGCATCCGGCCCCACCAGACCTTTTACCAGGTGCTGGGCTGGATCGTCAACATCGGCCGGTCGCTACCCTTTGCGATTCTTCTGGTGGCACTGATGCCCTACACCCGCATGCTGGTGGGCACGGCCATCGGCATCAAGGGTGCCATTCCCCCGCTGGTGATCTCCGCCGCCCCCTTTGTGGCCCGGATGGTGGAGACCTCCCTCAGCGAGGTGGACGCCGGCGTGGTGGAGGCCGCCCAGTCCATGGGCGCGTCCACCTTCCAGATCGTCTGGAAGGTCTATCTGCCGGAGGCGAAGCCCTCTTTGATCCTGGGCGGGGCCATCTCCGTGGTCACGATCCTGGCCTACACCGCCATCGCCGGCATGATCGGCGCCGGCGGCCTGGGCAACATCGCCATCCAGTATGGCCACAACCGGGGCGTCACCTCCCTCATGTGGGTGACGGTGGTATTTCTGATCATCTTCGTCCAGATCGTGCAGATTATTTTCAGCGGCATATCCAAGCGCATCGACAAACGGCTGGACCAGACCTCCCGGCGCACGGGATTCTCCGGTCTGCTGGCCCGGTTCTCCCACACCAAATGATCCCTTTGTTTTCACCGTCCGGCTTTTGAGATCTCAGCCGGCGTTGGAAAAAATACATCAACTATTTTGTTATTGGAGGAATTGATATGAAAAAGAAACTGCTGGCCCTGCTGCTGGGCCTGACCCTCTGCCTGTCCCTGGCCGCCTGCGGCGGCACCACGGGCGACACCGCTGACACCGGCAATGACGCCGGTGAAGAGGACGGCGCCCCCGCTGAGACCGTCACCCTGAGCGTGGCCGCCTCCCCCACCCCCCATGCCGAGATCCTGGAGCAGTGCGTCCCCATCCTGGCCGAGCAGGGCATTGAGCTGATCGTCAACCAGTACGACGACTATGTCGTTCCCAACACCGCCGTGGAGGATGGCGACGAGGACGCCAACTACTTCCAGCACCTGCCCTATCTGGACGAGTTCAACGAGAGCCGGGGCACCCATCTGGTGAGCGTGGCCGGCGTCCACATCGAGCCCATGGGCATCTATGCCGGCCGTGTGGAGTCCCTGGAGGATCTGCCCGATGGCGCCACCATCGGCATCCCCAACGACCCCACCAACGAGGGCCGCGCCCTGCTGCTGCTGGAGGCCCAGGGCCTGATCAAGCTGAAGGACAGCTCCAACCTCTCCTCCACGCCCAACGACCTCGCGGAAAATCCCAAGAACCTGCAGTTTGAGGAGATCGAGGCCCAGACGCTGCCCAGCTCCCGGCCCGACCTGGACCTGGCGGTCATCAACTCCAACTACGCCCTGGGCGCCGGCCTGAACCCCACCACGGACGCCCTGGCCATTGAGTCCAGCGACTCCCCCTATGTCAACGTCCTGGTCGTCAAGGACGGCAATGAAACCAACGAGGCCATCCAGGCCCTGGTGGAGGCCCTCCACTCCGACACGATCCGCGACTTCATCTCTGAAAAGTACGACGGCGCCGTGGTCCCCGCGTTCTAAGCGGAACTGTACAATCGAATCAGAGGAGCGGAGAGCCTAATGGCTCTCCGCTCCTTTTTAATTTCTTATATTTTGATTATTTTTTCATTTTTTTATATATTAAGTAGCATTTTTATGAACATTGTGTTAAAATAAAATTGCTGTCCGCCTAGTGGGGGACAAATCTTACTCTGACGGAGGGCCTGTCCATATGGCGCGGGAGCTGAAAAAAAACTACGAGATTGACATGTGCAGCGGGGCCATTCTGCCAAAGATGCTGCAATTCACCTTGCCGCTGATGTTCTCCAGTATTTTGCAGCTTTTGTTCAATGCGGCGGATGTCATCGTCGTGGGCCGCTGGGCCGGGGACAACTCTCTGGCGGCGGTGGGCTCCAACACTGCCATTATCAATCTGCTGGTCAACCTGTTCGTCGGCCTGTCCGTGGGTGCAAATATCCTGGCGGCCCGCTTCTACGGCGCTGGAGAAAAGGAGCCTTTGCACCAGCTGGTTCACACCGCTATGCTGTTGAGTATCATCGGTGGTTTTTTTCTGGCGGCAGTCGGCAACTGTGGGGCGAACGCGATCCTGGTCTGGATGCAATCCCCGCCGGAGGTATGCGACCTTGCAACCATCTATCTCCGCATTTACTTTCTCGGTATGCCCGCCACCATGCTCTACAACTTCGGCGCCGCCCTGCTGCGGGCGGTGGGTGACACCCGGCGTCCGCTGTACTATTTGTTCACTGCCGGCGTGATCAACGTGATCTTGAATCTGTTTTTCGTCATTGTCTGCCGCCTGGACGTAGCGGGCGTCGGCCTCGCCACCGTGATCTCCCAGTGCATCTCCGCCGCTCTGGTCCTGCGGTGCATGATACGGGAGCGGAACGCCGTACATCTAGACCTGCGGCAGCTCCATATCTGGCCGGTGCGGCTGAAGCAGATCTTACAGGTCGGCCTGCCGGCGGGCTTTCAGGGCGTTTTGTTTGCTCTGTCGAACATAGCCATCCAGTCCTCCATCAACTCCTTTGGCGAGACCGTGGTGGCAGGCAATGCCGCCGCGGCCAATATCGAGTCCTTCGTCTACATCTCCATGAACTCCTTTTATCAGGCAAATATCTCCTTTACCAGTCAGAACCTGGGTGCCAAGCAGTATGACCGCATCCGACCCATCCTTCTATGGGCACAGTGCTGCGTGATTACGGTAGGCTCTGTGCTGGGCGGGCTCGTCACATTGTTCGGTCCACAATTGCTAAGCATCTATTCCGAAAGTCCCAGCGTCATCAGCGCCGGAATGGATCGCCTGACGATCGTTTGTGCCACTTACGCGCTCTACGGCATCATGGAAGTGATGGTGGGCTCTCTGCGGGGCCTTGGCTACTCCGTAATGCCCATGCTGGTTTCTCTGATCGGCGTCTGCCTGCTACGGCTGGTCTGGATCGCCACGGTTTTTAAACTGCCGGAATTTCACACCGTGCAGACAATCTACTGGTCCTATCCCCTCTCCTGGACACTCACCTTCTTCGCCCATCTGATCTGCTTCCTCCTTGTGATGCGGCGGCTGAAGCGCCGCATCGCGGAGCCCTCCCAACTATAAAAAACGCGGCCTCCCACATCGGGAGGCCGCGTTTTATGTTTCAGAACCCCAGCCGCTGCCGGATCATCAGCACCGCGCAGCCACCCAGCATCAACGCCAGCGCGCCGGTGCCCCACAGGAGACTGTAGCTGACTGCCTCCTTGTCCTTGCCGCGCAGCTCCGCCGCACAGAGAAAAGTCCATACCGCCACGACGGCAAAGAGGACGTTAACGATGTCCGCGGCCACCTCCTGTCCCAGCGCCAGCAGCGCCAGATACAGCGCAAAACCCACACCGGAGACGATAGCCCCCCGGTTGATCTTTTTCACAGTCTCTTTTTTCTGATCTTTCATAGCTCTCCCGCTTTCGTATCAATATCCGTTGACGATGACATCCAGTACCCGGCCCGCTACGGTGCCCGCCACCGAGGAGCCGCCGCCGCCGTTTTCCACCAGCACCACAAAGGCGTAGGGCGTGTCCCCGTTCCGCAGAAAGCCCGCGAACCAGGCATGGGGCGTCTGGCCCTCCCCCACCTCGGCGGTGCCGGATTTGGCGCAGATGTCCATGTTGGGAAATCTGCCGACACCGTAGGTCTTCTCCACATTGGCGGCCATCATGTCCGCCAATTTCTCCGCCGTGCCGCCGGATATCAGCGTCCCGGTCTTCCGGGTCAGATGGGGCAGGGACGGTAGCCCCAGAGCGGAGACGGTCTTATAAATAAGGTACGGCTCCGCCGCTCTGCCGCCGTTTGCGATAGCCCCCATGTAGACCATCAGCGCGCAGGGGTTCACCAGGTCTCTGTGCTGGCCCACGCCGGCCCAGCCCAGTTCCCCGTCCGTGACGTCCGCCCAGTCAAAGGTGCCTTTGGCGGTGGGCAGGCCGTCCACGGAGTAGCTGTCCGTCAGGCCCGCCTTTTTCGTGTACTTCTCCAGCGTGTCCGCCCCCAGCTCCACCGCGATCTGGGCGAAAGCCACGTTGCAGGAGTTGGCGAAGGCATCACCAATGTGCTGCTCTCCGTGGGTTCCGGAGCAGATGATAGTCTCCTCCCCGATCTGGACGCTGCCCGTGCAGGTCCAGGTCCGGTCAGACAGGTCCGGGATCTCCTCCAGCGCCGCCGCCAGGGTCACAGTCTTATAGACGGACCCCGGGGTAAAGGTGGAGGACAGGAAGCGGTTCAGATACGCGCCCCTATAGCGGTCGTTGGTCTCGATGTCAGAAGGCACGTTCAGCGGATCGTAGCTGGGGGCGGAGACCATGCACAAAATCTCCCCCGTCTCGTAATTGTACACCGCCACGGTTCCGGCATGGCCGTCAAGGGCCTGATACGCCTCGTAGTTGTAACGGGCGTCGATGGTCAGATACAACTCCGCCCCCCGGTCAGCGCCGAAAGCGCCGTTCAGGAGGTTGTACCCCGTCAGCCTGTCGGCAAAGGCGTTCAGCGCCCCGGTGCCGATGCTGCCCTGCAGGTCCCCCACCGCGTGGAGAGTGGCCTTGCGGACCGTCTCGTTGTCATAGTAGGTGCGCTTTCCGCTCTCCGCTTTGGACAGCACGTCGCCGTCCCGGTCCAGCACCGTTCCGACAGCCAGGACGCCGTCACTGCTATAGAGGTGTCGGTTGAAGGCCGAGGAGGCCCAACTGCCGCCGTTCAGCAGATATTTCACCAGAAAGACACACAGTCCCGCCGCCAGCAGTAGCGCCAAAATGGCGCAGACCACCGCCCGGCGTTCAATCTTCTTCATCGCCCGCCTCCTGTTCCGTCCCGAAGGGGTCCTCCACCGGCTCCGCCCGCCTGCGGGCCTCCGCTGTCAGCCGCCGTTGCGCGTCCCGCCGGATAGCGAAGCTGGCGTTCTCCCGGGTATCCGTGGCTTTCAAAAAGGCCAGCAGGCCCCAAGAGGACATCATGGCAGAGCCGCCGTTGGAGACAAAGGGGAACGTCACGCCGGTCAGCGGCAGCAGGTCCACGGAGCCGAACACATTCAGGCAGGTCTGGAACACCAGCAGCGACCCCGCCGCGCAGGCGGCGATGATGTAAAAGCTGGAGCGCCCCACCCGGCAGGCCCGGACGGCGAAAAACGCCAGAGTGATGATGCTCCCCACCGCCAGCACGGCGATCAGCAGGCCCCACTCCTCACACAGCATACCAAACACCAGGTCGGTGTCCGCCGCCGGGACCCGGTGGAGCCAGCCGTTTCCGGCTCCCATTCCCAGCAGACCGCCGGAGGCCGCCGCGGACATGGTGCGGGTCTGCTGGTAGCCGGTGGTGGACGCGGCCTCCCAGGCATGGCCCCAGGAGGCGAAGCGGCTGAGGATATAGGGCTTGAACTTCACGATGATGCCCGCGCCGAACACCGCCCCGCCGCAGATCAGGGACAGTGTGGCGAAGTCCCCGGAACGCAGATAGGCAATGACCAGAAATGTCACAAAGAAGATGGCGGCGGTGCCGAAGTCGCTCATCAGGCCAAGACACCCGATGCACACGCCGGTCAGCACGATGAACAGCGTCAGATTCCGCTTGTGGAACAGCCGCTCCAGTGTGGCGGAGCCAGCGAAGATATAGCAGATCTTCGCGATCTCCGAGGGCTGGAAGGACAGCGGACCGAGGGAGATCCAGTTCACCGCGCCGTACTTGGAGTTGCCGATCAGCAGCGTGATGCCCAGCAGACCAATGGCCAGGGCCGCCATGAGCCAGCGGTTCTTCTGCACCCGGCCCAGGTCCCGCAGAAAGAGGCCCAGTACCAGAAACAGCACCAGCCCCAGCAAAATCGCCAGAAACTGCTTGAACAGGCTCCCCGGCGCGCTGGAAGCCGTCACCGCCAGGGACAGCGTGGAGAGGAAGAACGCGATGGTCTCCATCTCAAAGCCCACGCAGCGATTAACCCGCAGCACGGCGAAGTACAGCCACATCACGATCGTCAGTCCCAAAAAAGCCAGGGGAATGGCGGCGGACGCCCCCTCCCCCGCCGCCGCGATCAATTGCAGGCAGGCGAGCGCCTGGAACACGGTCAGCCACAAAAAGGAAGGCCACATGGCGGCGGGGCGCTCCGCCCGGCGCTTCTCCTCCAGCGCCTCCCGCTCCGCCACGGTCTGAGGCAGGAAGACCAGGGGCACGCCGCCCAGGGAGATGGTGTCCCCCAGCTTCACCGGGGCGGAGCCCTCCACTGGCTCCCCGTTGACCAGAGTGCCGCCCTTGGAGCCCAGGTCGTAAATTGTCCAGCCCTCGTCCTCCCCCCGGCACAGGGCGGCGTGCTGCCGGGAGATGCTGGGATAGTTCAGATACACATCCGCGGTCTTCCCGCGGCCGATGATGTTCTCCCAATGGGTCAGCAAAATCGGCGCGCCGTTGGGCAGGCTCAGCTGGCCCCAGGTCTCCGGCGTGTGGGGGATCTTCAGCAGAGACCGCACCGCCCGGTACAAAATCAAAACCGCCAGCGCCGGGAACAGGAAGCGGACAAAGGCCATGTACCACGTCCCCGCCAGGGGGTAGTCCGCCAGCAGTCCCGTCACTGCGTCCAGCAGCGCCCGCAACGGCGCCATCATCTGTTCCATACTGTCCGCCTCCTTTCCAAAATTCCCAATTAGTATAGCACTTTTTCCGCCCCGTGTATAGTCTTCCACGGCCCTTTCCCAAATCTGGCACCCAAATCCGCCTGAAATTTCGCTTTTGCTCTTGACCTTCCGCTAAAAATCCATTAAAATGATTCACTGTGCAATGTACTCGAATCGCGGCGTCACGTGCCGTTTGAACATGTATATTACGAAAGGCCGATCAATACCATGAAACATCCCTACAAGACGCGGGAGGGCGGCGCCACGGTGACGATCTTCGTCCCCTATGACTGCAAGAACCACTGCCCCTTCTGCATCAATAAAGGTGAATACGCGGATTTAACAGGCTTCTCCGCTGAGAAGATCCGCCAGAGCATCCGGCGGATGGACGCTATCACACCCTACTGCGATTTCGTCTTTACCGGCGGGGAGCCCCTGGCGGATCTGGACACGCTCCAGACCATGCTGGACGAGATCCCCACCACCCACAAGGTCTATATCAACACCACGCTCCCCGTGTCCGACTATCAGTCTGAGGACGATATTCTGGCGTTCGCGGAGCGGAACAGGCATAAGATTACCTGCATCAACGTCTCCCGCCACATGCAGAAGTACGTGGTGGAGTCCAACGACGAGCTGCTGGCCCGCCTGCCGGTGCCCTTCCGTGTGAACTGCGTGCTGTACAAGGACTACCCCGCCCAGAACCTGGTTCCCTATCTGGACCGCTTCCTCAAGATCCCCGGCGCCTCCATCCAGTTCCGCTTTGACTACACCGCCACCACGCCGGAGAACCTGTACGAGGAGGAACACGACAAGATCCTCCACGATTTGAAGCAGATCTCCCGGTACACCGGACTGGACGGCTGCCGGATGCGCTGCGGCTTCCACTTCGACTATCAGGGCATGGAGCTGACCTACCACAAGACGCTGCCCTACTCCACCATTGTGGAGACCGACCCCAAGGATGGCGTGACCTACGACATCCTGTACGACATCCTCATCAAGCAGAACGGCGATATCCACTCCGACTGGACCGGCGTGCTGCTGGATGTGGAGGCCTATGAGAAGGTCGTGTTCGAGCCCTACGACCTGAAGTGGCTGGCCCGGATCGCCTGAAATCATCGAAAAAGCGGCGGATGTTATCCGCCGCTTTTTGACTGGGAGGGACATCTATGAGGAAAATCGAGACTGTCGGCGTCATCGGCCTGGGCGCCCTGGGCACCCTGTACGCCCAGCTCCTAACGGAGGCCCTGGGAAAGGAGCGCGTCCTGGTCCTGGCGGACAGCCGCCGGGTGGAGCGCTACCGGCGGGAGGCGCTGTCCTTCAACGGCCGCCCCTGCGATTTCAACTACACGGACGCCGCCACGGTCCATGAGCCGGTGGACCTGCTGCTCTTCGCGGTGAAATTCGGCGGCCTGGAGGCCAGCATCGACACCTGCCGCCACCTGGTGGGGGCGGACACCACTCTGATCTCCGTGCTGAACGGTATCTCCAGCGAGCAGGTGCTGGGCGGCGCTTTCGCGCCGGAGCAGGTGGTCTGGTGTGTGGCCCAGAAGATGTCCGCCCTGAAGGAGGGCGGACATGTCACCGTGCGGCCCCTCGGCGAGCTGGCCCTGGGCGTTCCCGCCGGGCAGGACGCCACTCACCTTCGCCGTCTGACAGAATTTTTTGACAGCATCCGCTTCCCCTACGCCCTGCCGGAGGATATCCGCACCCACATGTGGAGCAAGCTGCTGTGCAACACCGGGCTGAACCAGTCCGCCATGGTGTTCCAGTGCGGCTACGGCGGACTCCAGGCGCCGGGACAGGCGCGGGAGACCATGCTGGGCGCCATGCGGGAGGTGGTGACGGTGGCCAATGCCGAGGGCGTTCCCCTGTCCGAGGGGGACATCGCCCATTGGATTGCCATCATCGACTCCTTTCCGCCGGAGGGCGAGCCCTCCATGCGCCAGGATGGCAAGGCGCGCCGGAAAAGCGAGGTGGAGCTGTTTGCCGGCACCATCCGCCGTCTGGCAAAAAAGCACAATATCTCCGTTCCCGTCAACGACTGGCTGTACCAGCGCGTCCAGGAAATGGAGGCCGCATATTGAACGAAAGGAGGACCGTGGCCCAGGCACAGTCCTCCTTTTATTTATCGCAGGAAAATGCGCTTGCCGCCCCGGTACTCCCGGATAAAGCCGATGCGCTGAGCGCTGGGCACAACGCCCTTCAGCTCCCCGAACAGGGCCTCCGCGTCTGCCGGGTCCACTGCCATCAGAAGTCCGCCGGCGGTCTGGGGGTCGTACAGGATATCCTGTCTGGCAAGCTCCGTCTCCCCGGCGTCCACGCCGCCCTCGGCGAAGGCGCGGTTGCGGTACATGCCCTCCGGCAGGATGCCCATCCGGGCCAGCTCCACCGCCTCCGGAATCAGATCGATATCATCCACCCGCAACTCCACCTCCACATTGCTGCCCTGTGCCATCTCCGTCAGGTGGCCCAGCATGCCAAAGCCCGTCACGTCGGTGCAGGCATGGACACGGTATTTCACCATGGCGTCCCGGGCGGACTTGTTCAGGGTGGTCATCAGCCGGTGGGCCAGCTCCAGGCTCTCAGCGGAGGCCAGCTCCGCCTTGGCGGCGGTGGTCAGCACGCCGATGCCAAGGGGCTTGGTAAACAGCAGAACGTCCCCGGGCTTTGCCCTGGAGTTGGTCAGGACGCGGTCCGGGTGGACGAAGCCCGTCACCGCCAGACCGTATTTCGGCTCGTCGTCCAGAATACTGTGGCCGCCGGTAATCAGCGCCCCGGCCTCGTATACCTTGTCGTACCCGCCCCGCAGTAGCTGGTGGACGGCCTCCTTGGGCATATCCGCCGGGACGGCCATGATGTTCAGGCACAGCTTCGGCTCTCCGCCCATGGCGTACACGTCGCTGAGGGCGTTGGTGGCGGCGATCTGCCCGAACAGATAGGGGTCGTCGGCGATGGGCGGGAAAAAGTCCACTGTCTGCACCAGCGCCAGGTCGTCCGTGACCTTGTACACCGACGCGTCGTCGCTCTTGTCAAAGCCCACCAGCAGATTGGGGTCCTGGTGGACCCGGATGCCCTCCAGCAGCTGGGCCAGAACGCCCGCCCCCACCTTCGCGCCGCACCCGGCGCACTTTGCAAGCTTTGTCAGCTTTACCTCATTTTCAGCCACGGCTATCCTCCTTTTATCCGCCTTCCGGTAAAAACGCATCTTCCACGTCATAAGAATCCGTATCGGAGAAGTGCCACCACTCTCCGGTATACGGCTTGAATCCCGCATCGGTCATCACTTTCTCTAGAAGCAGAGCGTTTTCCGCTGCTTCCGGGTCCACATCGCTGTAATCCCGGTCCGCCTTTGGAGAAAAATCATCGAATCCGGTGGGCATAGTCACCTCCACCCCGGCCGCGTCAATTAGCGTCAGGTCTACGGTGTTGCCCCGGCTGTGGGAGGAAAAGCCCTTATTGGGATTCGCCACATAAGTGCTGTCCGGACAGATCTCCCACATGACGAACTGCGCCGTGGGCGGGCGGAACGCATCCCAAATCTTCAGGCCATACCCCTGTTCCGCCAGCGCCGTCTGCGCGGCGGCGAGTTTCTTCACGGTGCCGTATCGCAGATAGGCGTCGGAGAAATCGTAAATGACCTGCCCGGTGAAATTATCCGCCGTGGCATAACGCAAATCCACCGCGATCTCCGGAATGTAGTCCGCCACCCGCACAAACTCCGTGTCCGGCGGCTCTTCCCCGGCAGGGTCTTCTGGCGCCTGAATGGCTGGCTCGGATAAGGCCGGTTCCATCTCCGTACCACCGTCTGTTTTCTCCAGGGGCTCCGCAGGCTCCGTCTCCTGCCGGACCGGCGGAGGGGCCGTCTCCTCCCCCCGCAGCCCTTTAGTAGAGCAGCCGGAAAGCAGAAACAGTAGCGCCAGAAGCCCGCAGAGCGCCCGTACGCTCCGTCTCATGCCAACGCTCCCGACAGATTCAAAACCGCCTCCAGCACGCCGCCGCCCACGGCCAGCGCCTTGTCGCTGGCGCAGTAGCAGTGGTCGAGCTTACACCGGGGGTCGACGTCCCCGGACTTCATGCCCTTGAATACCGGGGTCCCGTCCGCCAAAATGCCCCGTAGAACGCCGCCCAGCGTACAGACCATGGGTTCGCCGTTCACCATGGCGGCAACGTCGCCCATCTTCACCTGGGCGCCGATATCCAGCAACTGGTGGAACACCCCGTCCGCCGGGGCGCGAAGCACCCGCTCCCCCGCGAAGCCCCCGATCAGGCCGGGGATGCCGGTGTTGGGCTGGGCGCTTCCCTTGTACATAACCCGCCCCAGGTAGTGGCCCCGCATGGTCTCCACCACGGCATGGCAGTCCACGCCGGCGGTGAAGCCGGGGCCGACGCCCACCACAATCGGGGCGTCGGTGATCTTCGTACCCAGATTCTTTTTCGCCAGAATGGCGTCCACCACGGCGTCTGGCTTTAAGACAGGGACACAGGACGCCTCCGGGTCCTCCAGCACCGGGATGACCCCGTTCTCCAGCAGCTCCAGCGCCTGGACAGGAGTCTCCGCCCGGCAGGCCGTCACGCCCTCCACAGCGGTCTCACCGTGGACGATGGCCTGGGAAAAGCACACGGTCCGCCGGATGGCGGTGGGTCGTCCCACCTCTGTCATGACCAGCCGGATATGGGCCCGCCACAGCCGCAGGGCGACTCCCGTGGCCAAATCCCCCGCGCCGCGGATCACAACCAACATGAAACATACATCTCCTCCCACAGAGAGCCCGCGACCACCGGGCAGTCCAGCAGCTTCGCCAGCGCCCGGGCCTCGCTTCGGTCTCTCTCTGTCTCCACTTGGTTTACATAAACTTTATGATGCAGTGCCTCTTTCTTCAGGACCGCCGCCTCCGTCTCCGGTGTGAGCGGCGCATCCACCGGCACGCCCGCAAGACGGGCGTACAACTCCGGCCGGTGGGCCGCCTGACTGACAGACTGTCCAAAGCCGGAGGCCCCCACCACGCAGATCACCTGGTTCGCCATGGCCGGAATCACCGGCTCATGGGGCGCGTGGGCCTTCATAGGCCGTCGGGCGGCCCCGTCCGCCTCCACCAGCACATAGTCGAAGCGCTCCGCCAGCCGCTCCATGGGCGCGTCCAGCGCCGTCAGCTTTCCCGTGCCGGGAACGTCCCTTCCGGCGCAGAGCAGGCGGTGGTCCCGCCCCAGCGCTTCCAGCTCGTCAAGCCCCCGGGCACAGGGCAGACCCGAAAACGGGAGGATCTTCGTGGTGGTGCACAGCAACACGGAGTGGGCGGCGGAAAGCTCCTCCCCCAGCGTCCGCAGCAGGGTCGTCTTGCCCCCTCCGCCAATGACAGCGGTGACGCCGGGCCGGATGTTCAGAAGATCCGATGCCTTCAACATGCCGCCCCCTTCGTTCTCTTTTTATAAGAATACCATGTCTTCCGCAAAAGCGCAAGGCCATGCCGCCCAAAAAAGGTCGACCTTTTCTCTTGACTTTTTTCCGTATTCTGCTATGATGATACTATCGTTTATCTCAAACAAGAATCACGAAGGAGAGCGCCTGCATGCGGGACGGCAGCGGACGGACAATTGATTATTTACGGCTGTCCGTGACGGACTTGTGCAATTACCGCTGCCGGTACTGTATGCCGGAGGAGGGCGTGTGCAAGCGCACTCACGGAGAGATTTTGTCCGTAGAGGAGCTTGCGGAGATCGGGTCAGCCGCCGTTCGGTGTGGTATAAAGAAGATTCGCTTAACAGGTGGCGAACCGCTGGTACGCCGCGGAATTCTGGAGCTCTGCCGCCAGCTGCGTGCCATTTCGGGGCTGGAGGAGCTGTGCCTCACCACCAACGGAAGCCTCCTCTCCTCGCTGGCGCGGCCCTTGCGGGAGGCCGGCGTGGACCGGCTGAACGTCAGCCTGGACACCCTGCGGCCGGAGCGGTTTCGTGACATGACCCGGCTGGGACAGCTTTCGGACGTACTAAACGGTCTGAAAGCCGCCGGGGACGCCGGATTTCGGAATTTGAAGCTGGATACCGTCCTGATCGGCGGCTTTAACGACGACGAGATCGGCGATTTTCTGGCTCTGACGATGGAACATCCCTGGGAGGTCCGCTTCATTGAGCTGATGCCCATGGGCCCCTGTGCGACCTGGGAGAGCGGCTGCTTTCTGCCGGCGGATACTATACTGAAAAGTAATTTTGCTTTACAGGAAATTGAGCCCAAGGGCGTGGCCCGGCGGTACCGCCTGCCGGGCGCGAAGGGCACGGTGGGGCTGATTTCCCCCATCAGCCACGAGTTCTGCGGGGCGTGCCGCCGCATCCGGGTGACGGCAGACGGCAAACTGAAAGGCTGCCTCCACAGCCGGGAAGAGCTGTCCCTCCGGGGGCTCCACGGTGAGGCGCTGGAGACCGCCATCCGGCAGGGCATCCTGCAAAAGCCCCGGCGGCACCACCTGGCGGAGCGCCCCAGCGACACGCCCCGGAACATGAATCAAATTGGAGGATGATACAATGGCGGAGCTGACCCATTTCAATGAACAGGGCCGTGCCCGCATGGTGGATGTGACGGAAAAGGCCATCACCCACCGTAGAGCTGTCGCTGCCGGACAGATTCACATGGCCCCGGAGACCCTGGCGAAGATCAAAGCCGGGACCATGAAAAAGGGCGACGTGCTGGCCGTTGCCCAGGTGGCGGGCATCCAGGCAGCCAAGCACAATTGGGAGCTGATCCCCATGTGCCACCCCCTGCCCCTGACAGGCATTGACATCGCCTTTGCCCTGTCCGACGAGCCCTGCATGGTGGAAATCAAAGCCACGGTCACCTGTACCGGCGTCACCGGCGTGGAGATGGAGGCCCTGACCGCCGTCTCCGTGGCGGCGCTGACCATCTACGACATGTGCAAGGCCGTCCAGAAGGACATGCGCGTCACCAACATCCGCCTGCTGCAAAAAAGCGGCGGCAAGAGCGGAGATTACATCGCGGAGGAATGACCATGGCAACCGTCGTATCCGTCAATATCAGCCAGCGCAAGGGAGAGCAGAAGCACCCCGTGCCTGAAATTCAACTGAAGCTCCGCCACGGCATCGTGGGGGACGCCCACGCCGGAAACTGGCACCGCCAGATCAGCCTGCTGGCGGAGGAGAGCGTGGACGCCATGCGGGTAAGTTGCCCCCTACCCCTGGACGCCGGGGTGTTCGCGGAGAACATCAACACCGTGGGCATTGACCTGAAAAGCCTGCCCGTCGGTACCCATCTCCGCGTCGGTGAGACCGAGGTGGAGGTCACCCAGATCGGCAAGGAGTGCCACAGCGACTGCGCCATCAAAAAAGCCGTGGGCAAGTGCGTCATGCCCACGGAAGGTATTTTCGCCATCGTCATCCGGGAGGGCGTTGTCCATCCCGGCGATGAGATCGAAATTCTGGGGGGAGCTACATGAAACTGATTCGAACGGAGGACGCCGTGGGCCACGTCCTGTGCCACGACATGACCCAGATCATCAAGGACAAGTACAAGGACGCCCGGTTCCGCAAGGGCCACGTGGTGACGGAGGCGGACATCCCTGTCCTGCTGTCCATGGGCAAGGAGAATCTCTATGTCTGGGAGATGACCCCCGGCATGGTCCACGAGGACGACGCGGCGGAGCGGCTGCTGGCCCTGTGTGAAAACGCTAACATGACCCGCGGCGAGACCAAGGAGGGCAAGATCGAGCTGAAAGCCGCCTGTGACGGCCTGTTCCGGGTAAACAGTGAAAAGCTCATCGCCGTCAACTCCCGGGAGGATATCATGATCGCCACCCGCAGGGGCAACACCGCCGTCCGCAAGGGCGACAAGCTGGCAGGCATGCGGGTCATCCCTCTGGTCATTGAGGAGGAAAAGCTCCGCGCCGCCGAGGAGGCCGCGGGCAGCGCTCCCCTGCTGGAGCTGCTGCCCTATGTGAAGAAAACCGCCGCCATCATCGCCACCGGCAGCGAGGTGAAAAAGGGCCTGATCCAGGATACCTTCACCCCCGTGGTGAAGGACAAGCTGGCGGCCTACGGCATTGAGACATTGTCCGTTACTTACTCCGGCGACGGCGTGGACAATGTGGCGGACGCCATTGCAATGGCCCGGAAGACCGGGGCGGACATCATCCTCTGCACCGGCGGCATGAGCGTGGACCCCGACGATAACACCCCCGGCGGCATCAGGGCCAGCGGCGCCCGCATCGTGACCTACGGCGCCCCGGTTCTCCCCGGCGCCATGTTCCTGCTGGGCTATTACGACGACGGCACGGCGGCCATGGGCCTGCCCGGCTGCGTCATGTACGCCGGAGCCACCATCTTCGACCTGATTCTGCCCCGTGTGGCCGCCGGCGTGGAGGTCACCCGGGCGGACGTCGCCGCCATGGGAGAGGGCGGATTGTGCCTGGGCTGCAAGCCCTGCCACTGGCCCATCTGCCCCTTTGGAAAATAAAGCGTAGCGCCGGGGTTCCGGCGCGGCTTTTTGAAAAACGTTCATCTCAATTGAGTATCACGGTGTGTTCCCCCTTGCGGGTCACAATAGAATCCTGTATGATAGAAAGGAAGTTATTTGATGAAAAAGCTGTTTTCTTTCCTCCTAGCACTGTGTCTGGTGCTGTCCCTGGCCGCCTGCGGCGGGCAGAAGACGACGGAAGACACCACCCCCGCTGAACCCGACACCTCCACCGAAGAGCCCGCCGCCGAGCCGGTGGAGCTAACTGTCTTTGCCGCCGCCTCCATGACGGAGACCATGGATCAGATCATCGCGCTGTACAAGGACGTTGCCCCCAACGTGACCATCACGCCTACTTACGACTCCTCCGGCACTCTGTTGACCCAGATCCAGGAGGGCGCGGACTGCGACCTGTTTATCTCCGCCGCTCCCAAGCAGATGAACACCCTGGAAGAGGAAGGCGGTCTTCTGGAGGGCACCCGTCTGGACCTGCTGGAGAACAAGGTGACGTTGTCCGTGCCCGAGGGCAACCCCGCCGGCATTGAGACCTTCGACCAGCTGGCGGAGCTGCTGAAGAGCGGCGATGTCCTGCTTGCCATGGGCAACAGCGACGTGCCCGTGGGCCAGTACACCCAGAAGATCTTCGATTTCTACGGCCTGGACGAGGCCGCTCTGGCCTCCGCCGGCGTGCTGACCTACGGCTCCAACGTGAAGGAAGTCACCACCCAGGTCTCCGAGGCCACCGTGGATTGCGGCATTATCTACGGCACCGACGCTTTCTCCGCCGGTCTGACCGTGGTGGACAGCGCCACCGCCGAGATGTGCGGCCAGGTCATCTACCCCGCCGCCGTCCTGGCCGAGAGCCAGAACGCCGAAGCGGCCCAGGCTTTCCTGGAGTACCTGACTGGTGATGAAGCCTCCGCCGTGTTCGAGGGCGTTGGGTTCTCCCCCCTGAGCTAACTTCTTAACTCCCAAAAGGCGGGGCAGCACCCCGCCTTTTCTCCCCGTTACGGGGTTTCTCTGCCTGTGATCGCTTGACGCCGCTTTCGCGGCGGTGTAAAATTTTCCCTCTCGGGAGGTGACGCTCTTTGGATTGGTATCCCCTCTATAACTCATTAAGAATCGCCGCCATTGTCCCATTGGGCGTTCGCCCAATGGGAACCCTGTATCCGACTTGAGCGGCCAGGCAAAGCCCGCCCGCTCCAAGGTTTTTCCTTTGGAAAAACGCTTGACGCCGTTTCCGGCGGCGCGTCTTTGACGCTGCGTGGAAATGGCTGTGTAAAATTTTCCCTCTCGGGAGGTGACGCTCTTTGGATTGGTATCCCCTCTATAACTCATTAAGAATCGCCGCCATTTCCACGGTGGCCGTCTTTTTTCTGGGGCTGGCGGCGGCCTACTACATCGCCAAGCTGCCCCGGCTGGTGAAGGGCGTGCTGGACGTGGTGCTGACGCTGCCACTGGTGCTGCCGCCCACGGTCGTCGGCTGGCTGCTGCTGGTTCTGCTGGGGCCGAAGCGGCCTCTGGGCCTGTGGGTGCTGGATACCTTCGGCGTCAAGCTGGTGATGACCTGGTGGTCCGCCATCTTCGCAACCGTGGTGGTAGCCTTTCCGCTGATGTACCGCACCGCCCGGGGCGCGTTTGAGAGCTTCGACCAGAACCTGGCGGACGCCGGGCGGACACTGGGCCGCTCCAACACCTGGGTGTTCTGGCGGGTGCGGATGCCCTGTTGCCGTCAGGGCATCCTGGCGGGCACGGTGCTGGCTTTCGCCCGGGCCCTGGGCGAGTACGGCGCCACCTCCATGGTGGCGGGCTACACCCCCGGCCGCACCGCTACCATCTCCACCACCGTCTATCAACTGTGGCGGACCAACGACGACGCCGGGGCCCTGCGGTGGGTGCTGGTCAACGTGGCGATCTCCGCCGTCTTTCTGCTGACGGTGAACCTGCTGGAGACCCGCCAGCGGCAGGGCAAGAAAGGAGGCGGACGCTGATGGCCATTTCCGTGGATATCCGAAAACGCCTGGGGAACTTCCATTTGGATGTGCAGTTCGAGGCGGAAAACGAGCGTCTGGCCCTGCTGGGCGCCTCCGGCTGCGGCAAGTCCGTGACGCTGCGGTGCATCGCGGGCATCCTGACGCCGGACGAGGGGCGGATCGTGCTGGACGGCGTCACCCTGTTTGACAGCGCCGCCAGAATCGACCTGCCGCCTCAGAAGCGGAACGTGGGGTACCTGTTCCAGCAGTACGCCCTGTTCCCCAATATGACCGTCCGGCAGAACATTTCCGTGGGCGTGCGGGACCGCAGCAAGCGCCGGACTGTGGCGGAGGAGAAGCTCCGCCAGTTCCAGCTGGAGGACGTGTCGGAGAAGAAGCCCTGGCAGATCTCCGGCGGCCAGCAGCAGCGAACCGCCCTGGCCCGCATCCTGGCGTCGGAGCCCAAGGCGGTCTTGCTGGACGAGCCCTTCTCCGCCCTGGACAGCTACCTGAAGTACCAGCTGGAGCTGGAGCTGATGGAGACGCTGGAGCAGTTCCCCGGCACCGTTCTGTGGGTCTCCCACGACCGGGGCGAGGTGTTCCGCAACTGCCAGCGGGTGTGCGTGCTGGACCGGGGGCGGTCCCAGCCTGTCCAGACGCTGGACGACCTGTTCCACCGCCCGGACACCGAGGCGGCGGCCCGGCTCTCCGGCTGCAAGAACTACGCTGATGCCCAGCCGAAGGGCAATTCCGTGTTCCTGCCTGACTGGGACATCACGCTGAACTGCGGCGTTCCGGTACCCCCGGAAGTCCGCCGCGTCGGCATCCGGGCCCACCACGTCCATTTTGCGGAGCCAGGCGTGGAGAACACATTCGTCTGCGCGGTGGCGCGGGTGGTGGAGGATGTGTTCTCCACCATCGTACTGCTGCGGCCCGTCCACGCAAAGCCGGACGCGCCATTGCTGCGGATGGAACTGGACAAAGCCGTCTGGCAGGCGGCGCCGGATAAAGGCAAAGTCACCGTCTCCATCGCCCCCCAGGACATTCTGCTGCTGAAATAAGGAGGAGATCACCATGTACCACGCCGCTGTTTTGACCGTCAGCGACCGCGGCTTCCGGGGCGAGCGCCCCGACGCGGGCGGGCCGCTGGTGGCGGAGCTGCTGAAAAACGCCGGATACGAGGTCGTCCGCACCGCCATCGTGCCGGACGAGCAGGCCCAGATCGAAGAAATGCTGAAAACCATCGCCGACAACGGCGAGGCGGAACTGCTGGTGACCACCGGCGGCACCGGCTTTGCTCCCCGGGACGTGACGCCGGAGGCCACGCTGGCGGTCTGCGACCGCCTGACCCCCGGCATTCCGGAGGCCATGCGGTACGCCTCCATGCAGGTGACGAACCGGGCCATGCTGTCCCGGGCTCAGGCGGGCATCCGCAAGGGGACGCTGATCCTCAACCTCCCCGGCTCCCCAAAAGCCGCCAGGGAGAATCTGGAGGCCGTCCTCCCCGCCCTGAGCCACGGGCTGGAAATGCTGTCCGGCAGGCCCGCTGAGTGCGCCAGGCTGACGGATTGACAGAAAAACGAACCGGCGCCAGGAGCCTTTGCTCCTGGCGCTTTTTTCATGCCGGAGGGCGGGCAAAGCGCCCGCCCTCCGCCCTCACAACAGGCGGCTGTCAAAAACAGGCCGGGAGCAAGCTCCCGGCCTGCTTTTTCGATTCACTGCTGGTTGCCCCAAAAGCCGCTCCACCAGTCTCCGCCGGCGTCTCCAACGCCGCCGCTGGGATCTGTGGGGGCAGGCTCGTCAGGCTCTTCGGGCGTCGTGGGCGTTTCCCCTGGCTCGCCGCCGCTGCCATTCCCCTCTTCGTTAGGGTCCGGCGGATTATAGTTGGGGTCATTGGGGTCCAGGGCCGGATCAAGCGGGTCCTCCGGGTCTTCCAGCGGCAAGCCCGCGTGGACGGGACAGCCGATGACCTCCGGATAGCTCTCCGTGCCATCCTCCGCCACTGTGGGCGCCAAACCAATGGCCTTCTGCATGTTGATCAGCAGATAGGGGTCATCCGTGGCCTTGATGCTGGGGCCGTAGTTCTCGCGGACATAGTCCAGCACGCCCACCTGCTTCACAGAACCCTCGGGGCAGGACTCAGTGGCGAGGCACTTCCCCTCCGTACAGTAATCCACCATCGTGTGGAGCGTACACTCCTCCGTGGGTGCCGTGCCCTTCGCCACGGTGACGCTGATCACCCGGCTGCCCCGCACATCCGCCTGACAGGCAGCCGTCGCCTTCAGGCCGCTGTCCGCGCAGACCTGGATGTTCTCCACACCGGAGGCCGAGACCTCAAAGTCCTTGTTGGGAAGGTCCTCATGGATCTTCTGCATAACCTTCTTCCA
The DNA here is from genome assembly GCA_902476875.1 of uncultured Oscillibacter sp. GTDB lineage: Bacteria > Bacillota > Clostridia > Oscillospirales > Oscillospiraceae > Oscillibacter. The sequence goes on from CABSFC010000022.1 coordinate 23,432, forward strand.
CATGGTGATGGCGGGGTTTGTGGTGCCGGTGCTGATGACCTCGGGGGTCTCGTAGCCCGTCCACACCGCCGCCACATAGTAGGGCGTGTAGCCCACGAAATAGCGGTCCTTGCTGTCGCTGGTGGTGCCGGTCTTGCCGGCGATGGTCATGCCGCCGAAGTTGGCGGAGGTGCCGGTACCGCCGCTGACCACGCTCTTGAGCATCTTGTTCATCAGGTAGGCGGTGCTCTCCTTCATGGCCACGTGGCTCTCCGTCTCGTTCTCCAGGACCACGGTCTCATTGCCGTCAGTGTCCACCTTGGTTACCTTCACATAGGTCCTGGGGGCGTTGTAGAGGCCGCCGTTGGCGAAGGTGGCATAGGCCGCCGCCATCTCCACGGTACTCAGACCGTAGGTCAGGCCGCCCAGGCCCAGAGGGCTGACGGCGATGTCCGCCGCGTCAAGGCTCAGCCCCAGGTTCTCCGTGGCGAAGGTGTAGGACGCCTCCACGCCCAGGGTCTCCAGCGTCTGCACCGCGATGGTGTTGATGGATTTCTGCACACCCGTCTGCACCGTGGTCCAGCCGGTGTAGGTATTGGGGGAGTTCTTGGGCCAGGGGTTGCCGCTCAGCAGCCGGACTGGGTAGTTGTCAAAGGTGGTGCCCGGGGTCACGGCGCCGGCGTCGACAGCCGGGGCGTACACTGTCAGCGGCTTGATGGAGGAGCCCACCTGCCGCTTGGTGGTGGCGCAGCTGAAGACCAGGTTGCCCTCCTTCTCCCCCACCTTGCCGACGATGGCCACGATGTCGCCGGTGTAGGGGTCCAGCACAGTGATGCCGGATTGGAGCTGCTGGCCGCTGCGGGAGGTGATGTCCAGGTTGCTCCGGTCCTCATAGACCGACTCGGCGATCTCCTGGATCTCCGGGTCCAGCGTGGTGTAGATATGGTATCCGCTGTTGTAGATGAGGTTGTAGGCCTGCTCCGTGGTGACGCCCTGCTCCTTCACCAGGTCGGCGACCACATCGCGGATGACCTGGTCCACGAACCAGGAGTTGTACTCGGTGTCGCCGCCGGTGGCCTCCTCCACCAGCTCCTCAACGGAGGTGTCGCCGTCAGTGAATTGCAGGACCTCGTTCTGGTAGGTTTCCTTCTCCTCCTCGGTGATATAGGTGTCCCAGGACTCCGGGTCGCTGTTGAGGATCTCCGCCAGCGTGGCGGGACCCTTGACCTCGGACATTTTTTTCAGGATGTTCTCCTGCCGCTGCTTGTTCAGCTGCCGGGGCGTCTTGATCTCCGTGGTGCCGTCGTCCTTCTCCACGGTGATCTTGATGTCGTACATAGGCCCGTACATGGACGGGTTGTTGGTGATGGCGATCAGGGACGCGCACTCCGCCACGTCCAGCTCGCTCACGTCCTTGCCGAAGTAGAACTGGGCCGCCGTCTGGACGCCGTAGCACCCCTGGCCCAGGTAGATGCTGTTCAGATACAGCTCCAGGATATCCGCCTTGGTGTAATTCTTCTCAAACTCCAGGGCGCGGAAGATCTCCCGCACCTTGCGGTTGACGTAGGGCTTGTTGTCCAGGGTCATGTTCTTCAGCATCTGCTGGGTGATGGTGGAGCCGCCAAAGGTATCCTTCATGCCGATGAACATGTTGGCCGTGGCGCCGATGGTCCGCTTCCAGTCCACGCCGTTGTGGGTGAAGAACCGCTCGTCCTCGATAGCCACCACCGCCTGCCACAGGGCGTCGGGCATGTCCTCGATGTCCACCCAGATGCGGTTTTTCACACCGTGGACCGTCTGGTACTCCACCCAATCCCCGGACGCCTGATCCTGATAGTAGATGATGGAGCTGAGTTCCATCGTGTAGTCGTCCGGATTGACCTGCAGGGTCGGGGCCAGGGTCGTCTCCACATACTTCATGAAAATGCCCGCGATGATCGCCGCTGTGCAGATGCCGATCAGCACCAATGTCATCAGGACGAAACATATTTTTCCCGCGATCCCGCCGCGTTTGCGGGCGCGGGGTTCCCGGCGGGCCGGTTGCCTGTTCTCAGTTGCCAAGACAGGGTTCCTCCTTTTTTTCGTAATAGTCTGGCAATGCTCCCGCCGGCTTGTCCCAAAACGGCGAAAGTCTGTAATACACCATAATACATACTATTGTACCACCCTCTGTCAACATTGAAAATGTCGCTTTTTTTCGAAAAAAAGTTCCCGGTTCGCATGGTTTTTTTCTTTTTGGGCAGGATATTTTCTGCCCAGGCGACCGTCTTTCCGTCTTTTTCACCACTTCCGCGCTTGCAATCGCCGCGGATTTCATGTAAAATAGCCTCAGCAAAGCAAAAGGAGGACCTCCCATGAGCGAAGACTTCGGCCCCACCTTTATCACCGTCACGGACGACGAGGGCAACGAGATCGTCCTGGAGTTCGTGGACGCCCTGGAATACAACGGCCAGACCTATCAGGCCTTCTTCCCCGCCGAGACCGAGGACGAGAACGAGGACGACCCTGACAACGGCCTGGTGATTTTGAAAACCATCCATGAGAACGGCGAGGACCTTCTCTCCACCCTGGATTCCGACGAGGAGCTGGAGGCGGTATACGAGCTGTTCATGGAGTCTCTGTTCGCCGATGAGGAGGGCCAGTGACTCTTCCCCGCCAATCAGACAATTTGAATGGATAAAGTGCCCTGCGGGGTTCGTGATAGATCTTTTTTTAACCCACATTTCGTTATATGGGATGCCGGATCAGTTCGTGGTTCGCAGGCCTCCCGGCTGCCGTCTGCGGCTGGAAGTTGGAAGCGATGAAGCGCGCTGGAGGCGACCCACCTGTCCGTAAAGGTGCAGGTTATAACGAGATCTACACGGCCGCTGCGGGGCACCGTTTTGTTCGTTTGGAACAGAGTCCGCTCCCCCTGTTCCTCTTTTCAGGAATTTTTCAGGAAATCATTTTAAAATTGACTTTGGATTTTCCACTTGCACATTGTAGCGCTATCCGGTATAATAGCAAAGTGCGTAAAATTGCAACGATTGCACTTGAATATTTGAGAGGACTGAAACAACAAATGAGCGCATCTAGAGAAAAGAAAACCCGTCAGGAGCAGGTCAGCTCCGGTTGGACCGATCCCAAGACCGCCCGGGAGGCGGAGCAGCGCAAGCAGGAACGGCGCAGCAACATCCTGTATGGCATCATCGGCGTCGTCTTTGCCATCGCCGTGGTCGTCACCGTTGTGTGGCGTTCCAATATCATTCCCAAGATGTCCACCGCCGTCACCATCGACGGCGAGAAGTACACCGCCGCTGAGGTGAACTTCTACTACCAGAACGCATATCAGAACACCGTCAACACGCTCTACAGCTACGGCATGCTCAGCTATGCCGGTCTGAGCGCCACCACCTCCCTCAAGGAGCAGACCGTCTCCGCCATGGGCGCCTCGTTCACCGGCGCCACTGAGGGCGACACCTGGCACGACGCCTTTTTGAACCTGGCCCTGGACCAGATGGCCGCCGTCCAGTCCGCGCTGAACGCCGCCAAGGCGGAGGGCTTCACCTATCCCGCCGGCGTACAGGCGCAGTATGACGACTCCATCGCGTCCCTGGAGGCAGCCGCAAAGGCCAGCAACCTGTCTGTCTCTCAGTACCTGAAAAACACCTTCGGCGCCACCATGAGCAAGGGCGTCTATGAGGCCCAGTTGCTGCGCCTGCTGCAGTACGACGCCTATACCTCCGCCCATGAGAATGGCCTGACCTACAGCGACAGCGAGATCAACGCCGCCTACGACGCCGATCCCAACAGCTACGACAAGGTGGCCTATGAGTACGTCACCATCTCCGGCGCCGCGGAGAGCACTCAGGACGCCGAGGGCAACACCGTGGAGCCCACCGAGGAGGAGTCCGCCGCCGCCAAGGAGGCCGCCAAGGCCGCCGCGGACAAGCTCCTGGCGGACTACCGGGCCGGCGGGGATCTGGAGGCCCTGGCCAAGGCCATTGACGCCACCTACACCAACCTGGACGCCGGCACCTATGCCAGCTCCGATCTGATCGACTGGGCTTTCAACGCTTCCCGCAAGTCCGGCGACAGCGCCGTTGTGGAGAGCGGCACCTCCTACTATGTGGCGGTGTTCCATGACCGCTTCCGGGACGATTACAACACCATTGACGTCCGCCATATTCTGGTCCCCCTGGGCACCGCCACCCTGTCCGAGGGCGACGAGGGCTACGAGGAGGAGCAGGCTCAGCTGAAGGCCGACGCCAAGGCCAAGGCAGACGAGCTGCTGGCCCAGTGGCAGTCCGGCGACGCCACCGAGGAATCCTTCGCCGCCCTGGCCATGCAGGAGTCCACCGACGGCTCCAAGTACGACGGCGGCCTGTACACCGAGGTCTATCAGGGCCAGATGGTGGAGACCTTCAACGACTGGTGCTTCGACGCCGGCCGCAAGAGCGGCGACACCGGCGTGGTGGAGACCCAGTACGGCGCCCACGTCATGTACTTCGTGGGTGAAAACCTGCCCCGCTGGCAGTCTCAGGTGGTCTCCGATCTGAAGGACGCGGACTATACCGAGTGGGTCGAGAGCCTGTCCGCTGACAGCTCCGTCACCCGCAGCGACTTCGGCATGAAGTTCGTTGGCTGATCCTCCGCATCAACATACGAAGGAAGCCGGCTTTGAGACCCAAAGCCGGCTTCCTTTTCACAAGGGAGGTCCCGTATGGACGAACGATTTCTCCGCAATGAAATGCTTTGGGGGCCGGAGTGCCAGCGGCGTCTGCGCGATTCCCACGTCATCCTCTTCGGCCTGGGCGGCGTGGGCAGCTATACCGCCGAGTGCCTGGCCCGCTCCGGCGTGGGCGAGCTGACGCTGGTGGACAGCGATACCGTGTCCGTCACCAACATCAACCGCCAGCTGGAGGCACTGACCTCCACCGTGGGTCTTCCCAAGGCGGAGGCCGTGGCCGCCCGTCTGCGGGACATCCACCCGGAGGCCGTCCTCCACCCCATGCAGGCCACCTACGACGCCGCCCACCGGGACTTGTTTTTCCCGGAGGGCCGCCGGTACGATTACATCGTGGACGCCATTGATCTGGTGTCCTGCAAGCTGGACCTGGCGGAGACCGCCCGGCGGCTGAACATTCCCCTGCTCATGGCCCTGGGCACCGGAAACAAGCTGGACCCCACGCTGCTGCGGCTGGCGGACATCTCCGAAACCTACGGCTGTCCCCTGGCCCGTGTCATGCGGAAGGAGCTGCGAAGCCGGGGCATCCACCATCAAAAAGTGGTGTTCAGCCCCGAAGAGCCAGTCCCCACGCGGCGGCTGGAGGCGCCCCCTCCCGGCCGCCGCAGCGTTCCGGCCAGCAATCCCTGGGTCCCGGCCACAGCGGGATTGCTGCTGGGCAGCGCCGTGGTCCGCGACATTTTGAAGAAAGAGAGAGATTCCCTATGTTAGTCGGCACCCTTGTCAACACCGCCACCGTCATCCTCGGGTCCACCATCGGCCTGTTCCTGGGCAACATCCTGCCGGAGCGGCTGCGGGACACGGTCATGAAGGGTCTGGGCCTGTGCACGCTGTTCATTGGCATCACCGGCATGCTGGGCGGCGAAAACGCCCTGATCACCATCATCTCCATCGCCGTGGGTGCCGTTATCGGCGAGCTGTGCGATCTGGACGGCCACCTGAACCACTTCGCGGGCCGGCTGGAGAAAAAATTTCAGAAGACCGGCGGCAGGACCTCCCTGGCGGAGGGCTTCGTCACCGCCTCCCTGGTGTTCTGCGTGGGCGCCATGACCATCGTGGGCGCCCTGAACGACGGCCTCACCGGGGACCACACCATGCTCTTCACCAAGGCCACGCTGGACTTTGTGTCCTCCATGATCTTCGCCTCCTCCCTGGGCATCGGCGTGCTGATGGCCGCCGCGGCGGTGTTCGTCATCCAAGGCGGCATCGCGTGTCTCGCCAGCCTGGTGGCGCCCCTTCTGCAGCAAAACGCCAGCACCATTCCGGAAATGACCGTGGTGGGCTCTGTGCTGATCATGGGCCTGGGCCTGAACCTTATCGGCGTTACGAAGCTGAAGGTCATGAACTACGTCCCCGCCATTTTCCTGCCGATCCTCCTTTGCATGTTTATGTAAGTCCACTGAAGCGCATTCAAAAGCCGTGCCGTCCCACAGGGACG
>CABSFC010000023.1 GCA_902476875.1 uncultured Oscillibacter sp.
CCCCGCGTCTTACCGCCGCGGGCAGTTATGAATACAAAACGTAAAAAATCCCCGGAGTTCTACTCCGGGGATTTCTTTCTGGAAGCAAAAACACGGAAAATCACAGAACCTGCCCGCTGTGGGCCTGGGTGAATGTTCCCTCGGCGACGGCGGGGACGCCGTTCACGAACACATAGTCCATGCCCCGGGCCAGCTGCTCCGGAGCGGACCAGGTGTCCGTCTCGTGGACGGCTTCCGGCCGGAACAGGCACAGGTCGGCGTCGGCGCCCACCGCGATACGGCCCTTTTTGGAAAGGCCCATCCGCTCCGCCGGCAGGCGGGTGATCTTGCGGACGGCCTCCGGCAGGGACAGCACCTGGCACCCGCGGACGTAAGTCTCCAGCAGCCGGGGGAAGGTGCCGTACACCCGCCGGTGCAGAAGGCCGCCCACGGGGTAGGTGGCGTCGGAGATCACGCTGGAGAAGGGGGCGCGGAGGATCGTGTCGATATCCTCCTCCGAGGCGATGAAGTCGATCATGGAGACGGCGCAGTGCTCCGATGCCAGCAGGTCGAACAGGGCGTCGAAGGGGTCCTGATTCCGCAGCTGGGCGATCTCCGCGATGGATCTGCCCTCCAGCTTCCGGTTCTCCGGCAGATGGAGGGAGGTGGCCCGGATGTTCTCAAACCCGGCCAGCAGGGAGATGTTCTCAAAATCCGTGCCGGTCTCCATCCGGCGGCGCATCTCCGCCCGGACGGCGGGGGTCCGCAGGGCCTCCGTCAGAGCCTCCAGGCCGCCCACCTGGAACTCCGGCGGCAGCACGTGGATGAGCTGGGTGGACCCGGCGGGATAGGGGTAGACGTCGCAGGACACATCCAGGCCCTCCCGGCGGGCCTCCGCCAGCAGCGCCAGCATCTCCGGCACGGCGCGGCCCCAGTTTCGCTTGCCGATGGCTTTCAGGTGGCTGATCTCCACCGGGGTCCGCAGGGCCCGGGCCACCGTCAGCATCTCCCGCAGGGCCTCCGTCACGCCGTCGCCCTCCTGGCGCATGTGGACGGTGATGGGGACCCCGGAGTTCCGGAGGGGCTCCAGCGCCCGAATCAGCCCGGCGGTGGAGTAGAAGCACTCCGGCGCGTAGCCCAGCCCCAGGGAGGCGCCCAGAGCGCCGTCGCCCAGGGCGCGCTCCAGCAGCGCGTGCAGCTTGCGGTATTCGCCGTCGGACAGGTCCCCGTCCTGAAAGCCCGCCACGCAGGTGCGCAGCGTGCCCATGCCCGCCAGCATACCGTTGTTCAGCCGGAGGGGGACCCGCCGGGCCTGGGCCCGGTAATCGGCAAGCGTGGGAAAGTCCATGCCCTCCGGCATATTCCCCACGACGGGAGCCAGGTAGTGGAGCGCCTCCGCCCGGTGGGGGCCGCCCACCGGCGCCAGGGACAGGCCGCAGTTGCCGTTGACCACGGTGGTCAGCCCCTGGGCAAGCTCCGCCTGGCCGTAGTCCGGGGAAAACAGCGCGGCGTCGCCGTGGCGGTGGACATCGATAAAGCCCGGCGTCAGATACCTCCCCTGGGCGTCGATGACCTGATGGGCCGGCGCGCCGGGAAGCTGCCCGACGGCGGCGATGGAGCCGCCCGCTATTGCGACGTCGCCGGATACGGCCGGCGCGCCGGAGCCGTCCAGGATCAGGGCGTTTTGGATCAGATAGTCGTACACAGAAAAGGACCTCCGTTCAAAAAGAAGCCAGCAGGTGCAGGGCGGCCAGCGTTGTCACGGCGGCGGGGACCCAGTAGAGCAGCATCAGCCGGGAGGGCACATGGAAGCCCGGATAGGGCCGGTGCTGCTTCCAGTACGCCTTCCGGTCCTGGAGATAGACCAGCAGCAAAGGCCAGGAGAGGAGGTTCAGGGGAAGCGTCAGAAGCTCCATGGCCCACAGCTCCCATCCCAGTTCATCCAGAAGGCCGATGCCGATCAAGGCGGCTATGCACAGCAGCCAGGCGAGAGTGTAATGATGCCGTATCCAGGCCATGAGACGGTCGAAAATAGCGAACATGACGCCCTCCTTTGATGGATAGTGTAGCATCGGGAAACGGACTTGGCAAGGGACAAAAAAGGACGCCCTTGGGGCGTCCTTTTTCAGAGGCTAAGTAAAAAGCGCTCAGTCCTCGCACAGGCCGGCGGTGATGATGGCCATGGAGTAGACCTCCTGGGCGTTGCAGCCGCGGCTGAGGTCGTTGATGGGGGCGTTCAGGCCCTGCAGGATGGGGCCGTAGGCCTCGAAGGAGCCCATACGCTGGCAGATCTTGTAGCCGATGTTGCCGGCGTTGATGTCGGGGAAGATGAAGGTGTTGGCGTGGCCGGCCACCTGGGAGTCGGGGCACTTGGTGTGGGCGACCCGGGGGGACACGGCGGCGTCGAACTGCAGCTCGCCGTCGATGGGCAGCTCGGGAGCGGCGGCCTTGGCCTTGGCGCAGGCGTTGCGCATCTTGTCCACGTCCTCGCCCTTGCCGGAGCCCAGGGTGGAGTAGCTCAGGAAGGCGATCTTCGGGTCGATGCCGAAGGTCTTGGCGGTGGCGGCGGTCTCCAGGGCGATCTCCACCAGCTCATCCTCGGTGGGCTTGATGTTGATGGCGCAGTCGGCCATGGCCAGGACCTCCCGGTCGCCGGTGGCGGAGGGGCGGACCAGGATGAAGCAGGAGGACACGATCTTGTTGCCCGGCTTGGTCTTGATGATCTGCAGGGCGGGGCGGACGGTGTCGGCGGTGGAGTAGGTGGCGCCGCCCAGCAGGGCGTCGGCATAGCCCATCTTCACCAGCATGGTGCCGAAGTAGTTGGCCTGCTTCAGCGCGGCGCGGCACTGGTCCTCGGTCATCTTGCCCTTGCGCAGTTCCACCATCTTGGCCACCATCTTGTCCATGTCCTCGAAGGTCTCGGGGTCGATGACCTCGGCGCCGCGGATGTTGAAGCCGATCTCCTCGGCGGCGGCCTGGATCTCATCCGCGTTGCCCACCAGAACGGGGGTCAGGAAGGTACCGGACAGCAGGCGGGCGGAGGCCTCCAGGATACGGGGATCGGTGCCCTCGGTGAAGACGATCTTGCGGGGATGTGCTTTCAGTTTTTTGATCAGAAACTCAAACATTTTAATTTCCTCCAAAAAGTAAGTCTGGAATCCAATTCATACCGTCCTCATTATACACGACTGGACGGCGGGGTCAATCAAAAAATCAAAATTTGATGACGAAAATTTACAGTTTAGGCATGAATTCCATTGCCAAATGTGAGAGACTGGCAGAGCTGATTCCAGGCCATGGGACGTGGAAACCGGGCAAAACAGGGGGAAATGAACACTTTTTGAACAAAATAAGGGGTTGACGGAGCCCATAAAAAGAGGTATCATAGAAACGGTAACAAATTGTAACTTTTTCAGGGCTTTGCCCATAACAGGAGATCTATGAGTCAAGAGGTAAAGAACGCGGAGCGGACGGAGGAGCACGGCGGCAGGCGGCGCGGCGCCAAAGCGCCGGAGCCCCGTCCGGCCCGCAAAAACCGGGCGGCCATTGCCGCCTGGGAGGAAAGGGAGACGCAGACGCCGCCCCGGCGCCGCCGGATGACCCGGGAGGCCGCCGAGCGGGACCTGTCTCCCCTGGAAATGTGGTACCGGGGGATGCTCCGGCGGATTCGGCGCACCCGCCGCCGCTGGCGGCAGATCGTCCGGGAGGAGCGCAAGCACAACTTTCCGGAGTCCGAGCGGGTGCCCATCCAGGTGTTGCTGTTTATCTGGAATATGCTGCCCATGCTGGGCAGCCTTCTGCGGGAGCACACCTGGGGCCGCCGCAAGCAGGCCCTCCACGCGGTGGAACGCCTGTGGGCCCGGCTGGGGCGGCACAAGCTGCATCCCGCCGTCTTCATGGGGACATGCTGCGCCCTGGCGGCGGTCATTTTGTTCTGCTCCACCTACACCATGGGCACCACCGTCACCTACGACGGCGAGGTGATCGCGGCGGTATCCTCCCAGTCCGCGGCGGAGGAGGCCCGGGCCAACCTGGAGAAGGTCACGGCCAGGACGCTGGGGGAGAGCTTCACCATCGACGACTCCCTGATCCAGTACTCCTCCGGCCTTTTGAAGCGGCAGGACCTGGTGGACGGGGAGACCTTTGAGGAGACCCTCTCCGAGGAGATCGGCCTGGTGACTTCCGCCTACTGCCTGTATGTGGACGGCGAGCGCATCGGCGCCACGCCCTACGAGGGCGCGCTGGAGGAGCTGCTGGCCCAGATCCAGAGCGCCGCCACCAACGAGGACACCATCTCCTGCGAGTTCGCGGAGAATGTGGAGATCAAACAGGAGTTCGTGCCCAGCGAGGACATCATGAATCTGGGATACCTTGCGGAGACGCTGTACAGCACCAAGACCGCCGAGGTGACCTACGAGGTGAAAAAGGGCGACACCTGGTCCGAGATCGCCGAGGCCCACGGCCTGACCAACAAGGAGCTGCTGGCCCTGAACCCCGGCTATAACATCGACAAGCTGCAGATCGGCGAAGTGCTGACGCTGTCCGCCTCCGTCCCGTATCTGACCATGACGGTGGTGCAGCGGGAGCGGTATGTGGAGGATGTGATGTACGACATCCAGTACACCGACTCCGACAGTATGTACCAGGGCGACACCAAGGTCACCTCCAAGGGCCAGTACGGCGCCGCCGACGTGGTGGCCACCGTCACCTACGTCAACGGCGAGGAGACGGAGCGCACGGTGCTGTCCTCCGTGACCCTGCGGGAGCCTGTGACGGAGCAGCAGCTGCGGGGCACCAAGGTGCGGCCCACCTGGTATCCCACCGGCACCTTCCGCTGGCCCACCACCGGCAGAATCACGTCCCGGTTCGGCAATCGCTCCTCCCCCGGCGGCATCGGCTCCACCAACCACAAGGGCATCGACATCGCCAACAGCTACGGCACGCCGATCTACGCGGCGGACGGCGGCACCGTCGTCTACGCCGGCTGGATGAGCGGCTACGGCTATCTGGTCCAGATCGACCACGGAGGCGGCCGCGTGACCTACTACGGCCACAACAGCAGCCTGACGGTCTCCGTGGGGCAGCACGTCTACAAGGGCCAACAGATCGCCCGGATGGGCTCCACCGGCAACTCCACCGGCAACCACTGCCACTTCGAGGTCCGCGTCAACGGCGTGGCGAAAAACCCGCTGAACTACCTGCCGTAAGGGCTGATGCCACAGATGGAACGGCGCCCCGGATATCCGGGGCGCCGTTTTGCGCCGGCCACTGCCGGAAGCCGCCAAAAGAGAGGTCAGCAGCTGACGGCTGCTGACCTCTTTTATTGCGCCTGAGACGGCGCCCCGCCGTCCACCCGACGGGCGATGTAGGGCTGCACTTCCTCGAAGGGGATGCCCAGCGCCACGGAGAATTCCCCGTACAGCAGGCGCTCCGCCTGCTTCATGTACCGTTCGTCCACCATGCCCAGCCGCCGCTTCTGGGACTCCACCTGCTGGCGCTTGGCGTAGATGGACATCATCAGCTCGATCAGATCCCTGCAGTCATGGCTTCTGACGACATCCTGATAGTGCTGCGCCAGCGCCTGGAGCGTGGGGGCGCGGCAGGCCTCCGCCCGCATAGTGGGAATCAGGTCGATCAGGGCCTCCGCCTCCGCCCCGGAGATGACAGGGCGGATCGGCACCTTTTGGTTTTCCACGGGCGTGTAGATCACGCCGTCCTGCTGCAAGGGCTTGAGCAGGTAATACTGCTTGTTTCGGTCGGCGCCGGTCAGATTTGGCCGGGTGATGGACTCCACTCGGCACACGCCGGTGGTGCCGTATACGACGAGTTCTCCAGGCTGAAACATGGGAGGCCCTCCTGACACAGAAAAGAATGTGCGCGGTCCCAACCGCGGCCGGGACCATACGCCGCACCTATAGTTTATCACATTTTTGCGGAAATATGTAAGTAAAAAATTGAAAAACCCGCTTGATTTCCCAGAAACAGGGGCGGGATGTACGGCTTGCGGGCCTGAAAAAGACGCCCCGCTCCGGCGCGGCGGGCGCCGAAACGGGGCGTTTGACGGTGTTTTTTGGCGGTCCCGCCGGGACTCAGGCGTTCATTTCCGCCGCCAGACGCTGGGCGGTGGGCGTGGCGGCCAGACCGCCCCGGGCGGTCTCCCGCAGGTCCGCGTGCATCTGGCGGCCCACGCCGGCCATGGCGGACACCACCTCGTCAAAGGGGATCAGGCTGCGGACGCCCGCCAGGGCCAGATCGCAGGAGAGCACCGCGTTGGCCGCGCCGATGGCGTTCCGCTTTTCGCAGGGACACTCCACCAGTCCGCCCACGGGATCGCACACCAGACCCAGGATGTTCTTCAGGGCGATGGCCGCCGCGTGAAGGGCGGTCTCGGCGTCGGCGCCGCAGAGCTGGGCCAGCGCCGCGGCGGCCATGGCCGCCGCCGTCCCGGTCTCCGCCTGGCAGCCGCCGGAGGCCCCGGCGATGGAGGCGTTCTCCGCGATGACGCAGCCCACGGCTCCGGCGGCGAAGAGGGCCTCGCACAGGGCGGCGTCGTCCGCGCCCCTCCGCCGGCCGATGACCGTCAGCACCGCGGGCAGGATGCCGGAGGCCCCCGCCGTGGGCGCGGCCACGATCTTGCCCATGGAGGCGTTGACCTCCACCACCGCCATGGAGGCGGCCACCACCTCCGCCAGCTCCGTTCCCATGTTGCACCGGGGGGCGAAAGCGGCCAGCTTCACGGCGTCGCCGCCGGTGAACATTCCGTGGAAGGAGCGGCCGGGGTCCAGGCCCTTTTGGATGGAGACGCGCATGGTCTCCAGATTGTCCCGCATCCGGGCCATGATCTCCGCCCGGGGCCGCTCGCTCTGCTCCATCTCATTGCGGAGCATGACTTCGCCGATGGTGAGACCGTCCCGGCCGCACAGGGCGCACAGCTCCGCGCCGCTGTGAAATTCATAGTTCATAGTGTACACACCTCCGTGATCTCAGGGCTCTCCCGGGGGAGCTGGCGGATCAGCGCCCGGGGGATCTGGCCGTCTGTCTCGATGACCATGCAGGCGTCCTCCCGCTTGGCGTGGCGGAACACCCGCATGAAGGCGATGTTGACCCCGTGCCGCCCCAGCGCGCTGGTGACGGTGCCGACGACGCCCGGCAGGTCCCGGTGGAACACCAGGAGCGTGGGGTACTCACAGCCGAAGGAGACCTCCATGCCGTTGATCTCCCGGACCTCGATGCTGCCGCCCCCGATGGAGGCGCCCACCATCTCCACCCGCTGCCCCTGGCGGCCCTCCGCCGCGATGCGGGCGGTGTTGGGGTGGTCCGGCTCCTCGTCGGAGAAGAGGACCCGGATGTCCCGGCCCTGCTCCCGGGCGAGCTCCATGGCGGTGCGCACCGCATCGTCGTCCGGGGCCAGACCCAGCAGACCGCCCACGATGGCCCGGTCGGTACCGTGGCCCCGGCCGGTTTTGGAGAAGGAGCCGTACAACGTGACGGTGGCCCGGACCACGTCGCCGCCCACCAGCCGGCAGGCGACGCCGCCCAGCCGGACGGCCCCGGCGGTGTGGGAGCTGGAAGGGCCGATCATCCGCGGCCCGATGATGTCAAATACACGATAGCCTTTCATAAACCCTCCGAAACCGCGCCTGCGGAAGATCCGCGGAGCCATATGGCGCGCTTTCCGGCCCCGCGTTTCAAAGCAAGGCTATTGTAGAAGAAAAATTTCCAAAGGTCAACCGTGGAAAGGGACCGCCCGACAAAAAAGACCGGGATTTTTTGCTTGACAGGGAAAAAAAATCGGCGTATGATAAATCGCAGTTAAATCCATGTTAAATTGAGAAACCGTTGAAGTGAGAGTAAAGGTCACCATGCGCGTGCAGAGAGTCCGGGGGGCTGTGAGCCGGGCCGAGATGCAGATGATCACAATGGGTCACTGAGGGCGCGGCGAAAACGGGACTTCCCGCCAGTAGTCTGCGACGCCGGAGGCAGGCGTTACCATGCCGGGAGTATGCTGGTACTCCGCTAAGCGCACGGCTCACGCCGTGAACCAAGGTGGCACCGCGGTTTGTTATCGACCGTCCTTGATGAGAGAGTTCTCATCAGGGGCGTTTTTTTATGCATTTGGACAGGAGGCATTACCATGACGAATCCAAGGGGAAGATTTGGCGTCCACGGCGGACAGTACATCCCGGAGACGCTGATGAACGCCGTCATTGAGCTGGAGACGGCCTATGACCGCTACAAGGCGGACCCGGCCTTTCAGGCGGAGCTGACGGCGCTGCTCAACGACTACGCGGGGCGGCCCAGCCGTCTCTATTACGCGGCCAAGGTCACGGAGGACCTGGGCGGCGCCAAGATCTATTTGAAGCGGGAGGACCTGAACCACACCGGCGCCCACAAGATCAACAACGTGCTGGGCCAAGCGCTGCTGGCGAAGAAGATGGGCAAGACCCGGCTCATCGCCGAGACCGGCGCGGGCCAGCACGGCGTGGCCACCGCCACCGCCGCCGCCCTGATGGGCATGGAGTGTGTGGTGTTCATGGGCGAGGAGGACACCAGGCGTCAGGCGCTGAACGTCTATAAGATGCGCCTGCTGGGGGCGGAGGTCATCCCTGTCTCCACCGGCACCGGCACGCTGAAGGATGCCTGCTCCGCCGCTTTCCGGGAGTGGACCAACCGCGTCAGCGACACCCACTACTGCCTGGGCTCCGTCATGGGGCCCCATCCATTCCCCACCATCGTCCGGGACTTCCAGGCGGTGATCTCCAAGGAGATCAGGGAACAGCTCCTGGAGCGGGAGGGGAAGCTTCCCGACGCCGTCATCGCCTGCGTGGGCGGCGGCTCCAACGCCATGGGCGCGTTTTATCACTTCATCGACGACCCCGGCGTCCGGCTCATCGGCTGCGAGGCCGCCGGACGGGGCGTGGACACCGCCGAGACGGCGGCCACCATCGCCACGGGCCGCCTGGGCATCTTCCACGGCATGAAGAGCTACTTCTGCCAGGACCAGTACGGCCAGATCGCCCCGGTGTACTCCATCTCCGCCGGCCTGGACTATCCCGGCATCGGCCCGGAGCACGCCATGCTCCACGACACCGGCCGGGCGGAGTACGTGCCCATCACCGACGAGGAGGCCGTGGAGTCCTTCGAGTACCTGTCCCGGATGGAGGGCATCATCCCGGCCATCGAATCCGCCCACGCCCTGGCCTACGCCCAAAAGCTCGCCCCCACCATGGGGAAGGACCGGATCATCGTCGTCAACATCTCCGGCCGCGGCGACAAGGACTGCGCGGCCATCGCACGATACAGAGGGGAGGATATCCATGAGTAACATCGCAAAGGCCTTTGCCAACGGCAAGGCGTTCATCCCATTCGTCACCTGCGGCGACCCGGACCTGGAGACCACCGCGAAGATCGTCCGCGCCATGGCGGAGAGCGGGGCGGACCTCATCGAGCTGGGCATCCCCTTCTCCGACCCAACGGCAGAGGGCCCCGTCATCCAGGCGGCCAACGTCCGGGCGCTTGGCGCTGGGACCACCACCGATCGGATTTTTGACCTGGTGCGGGACCTGCGGCGGGACGTGACGGTGCCCATGGTGTTCATGACCTACGCCAACGTGGTGTACTCCTACGGCGCGGAGAAATTCATCTCCACCTGCGCGGACATCGGCATCGACGGACTGATCCTGCCGGACATCCCCTACGAGGAAAAGGACGAGTTCGACCCCATCTGCAAGCGGTACGGCCTGGACCTGGTGTCCCTGGTGGCCCCCACGTCGGAGGACCGCATCGCCACGGTGGCGAAGGAGGCCAGTGGGTTTATCTATGTGGTCTCCTCCCTGGGCGTCACCGGCGTCCGCAGCGAGATCACCACCGACATCGGCGCCATGGTGAAGCTGATCCGGGCCAGCTCAAAGCTCCCCTGCGCCGTGGGCTTCGGCATCTCCACGCCGGAGCAGGCCCAAAAGATGGCGGCCCTGTCCGACGGCGCCATCGTGGGCAGCGCCATCGTGAAGCTCATCGCCCGGCACGGGCGGGACGCCGTCCCCTATGTGGCGGACTATGTGAAAGCCATGAAGGACGCTGTCCGACAGGCATGAACCGACGATTTGTATCTTTGATTTTGGAGGAATTTGAAATGAAAAAAGTATTTGCCCTGCTGACCGCCCTTGCGCTGGTCCTGTCCCTGGCCGCCTGCGGCGGCTCTCAAACCGAAACGCAGTCTCCGGAGGGCTCCGGCGAAGCGGACGCCCCCGCTGCGGAGAGCGGCAGCCTGATCGTCTACACCTCTCTGCCGGAGTCCGTCACCGACGCGCTGATGGCCGCCTTTGAGGCGGAGACCGGCATCACCGTGGAGCTGATCACCGCCGGCGGCGGCGAGCTGCTGTCCCGCATCGCCTCCGAGGCGGAGAACCCCCAGGGCGACGTGATGCTCAGCGGCACCATCAGCAACTGCACGGCTTTCCAGGAGTACTTCGCGGACTACACCACCGCCAACGAGGGCGACGTGCTGGACGCCTACAAGAACACCGAGGGCGGCATGACTCGCTTCGACGTGATCTCCAGCGTCCTGATCGTCAACAAGGACCTGATCGGCGACATTGAGATCAACGGCTACGCCGACCTGCTGAACCCGGAGCTGAAGGGCCACATCGCCATGGCCGACCCCACCAAGGCGTCCTCCGCCTTTGAGCACCTGGTCAACATGCTGGAGGATATGGGCGACGGCAACGCCGACGACGGCTGGTCCTATGTGGAGCAGTTCTGCCGGCAGCTGGACGGCAAGCTGCTCAGCGGCTCCTCCGCCGTGTACAAGGGCGTGGCCGACGGCGAGTACATCGTGGGCCTGACCTCCGAGGGCAGCGCCGCCAACGTCATCGCCGCCGGCGCGGACAACGTGGAGATCGTGTACATGGAGGAGGGCGTCGTCTTCCGGGGCGACGGCGCCTACATCATCAAGGGCTGCCCCAACGAGGCCAACGCCCGGAAGTTCCTGGACTTCTGCACCAGCTATGAGACCCAGCTCATGTGCCAGAACGAGCTTTGCATGCGCTCCGTCCGCGGGGATGTCACCGGCTCTCCCATTCTGGCGGACCTCAGCGAGATCAACGTGCGCACCGACGACCTCCAGACGGTCATCGACAACAAGGAGGCCTGGCTGGAGCGGTTCACGGACCTGTACATCGACCTGCAGGGCTGACGACAGACGGCGGCGGGGAGGCACGGGCCGCTCCACGCGAAACGTTTTAGCACCGGCGAAAGGAACGAGAATCCATGAGTGTGTCAATTTCGATGAACCATTTGGTCAAGCGGTACGGCGGGCAGACCGTGATCCCCGACCTGTCGCTGACCATCCGCAACGGGGAGTTTTTCACCCTGCTGGGCCCCTCCGGCTGCGGAAAAACCACCCTGCTGCGGATGATCGCGGGCTTCAACAGCGTGGACGGCGGCGAGTTGTGCTTTGACGGACGGCCCATCACGGACGTCCCCGCCCACCGGCGCAACATCGGCATGGTGTTTCAGAACTACGCCATCTTTCCCAACATGAGCGTGCGGAAAAACGTGGAGTACGGCTTCCGCGCCCGAAAGGTCTCCCGGGAGGAGGCGCGCCGGCGGGTGGACGAGATTTTGGATGTTGTGCGGATTCGGGAGTATCAGGACCGGATGCCCGCCCAGCTCTCCGGCGGCCAGCTCCAGCGGGTGGCGCTGGCCCGGGCCATCGTCATCCACCCCAGCGTTCTGCTGATGGATGAGCCCCTCAGCAATCTGGACGCCAAGCTGCGCCTGGACCTGCGGGGCGCCATCCGGGACGTTCAGAAGCAGGTGGGCATCACCACCTGCTATGTGACCCACGACCAGGAGGAGGCCCTGGCCATCTCCGACCGCATCGCCGTGATGAATCAGGGGGTCGTCCAGCAGGTGGGCGCCCCGATGGAGATCTACGCCCGCCCCGCCAACGGCTTTGTGGCCACCTTCATCGGCCGCAGCGGCCTGTTTGGGGCGACGGCGGGGGAGGACTGCCTGGAATTTGCCGACGGAAGCCGCGTCCCCCGCCCGGCGGGGATGACGGCCGCGCCGGGGCAGCGGGTGGCGCTGTCCATCCGTCCCGAGGAGCTGTCCCCGGCGGAGAGCGGCCTCCGGGCCGTGGTCCGCGGCCGCACCTTCCTGGGAAAGACCCTGAACTACGTTCTGGAGTTTGCCGACGGCGTGGCCCTGCCGGGATATCCCCCCATCGAGTACGCCCAGGACTTCACCGGCGGCTGCCGGATGTACGAGCCGGGGGAGGCGCTATTCCTCCAGCCCGATCTGGGACGGGTCAACGTCTTCACGGAGGACCTGTCCCGCAGCCTGATGGAAGGCGGTGGGGGACATGGCTAAGCGGCGCCCGGACTTCTGGCAGGCGCTGTCCCTGGTCATCCTGGCGGCCTTCTGCCTCTTTCTGCTCTGGCCGCTGTTCCGCCTGTTCCTCTCCGGCTTTCAGGGGGAGGAAGGGCGGTGGACCCTGGAGAACTTTGTGAAGTTCTTCAGCAAAAAGTATTACTACCAGGCCCTGCGGAACAGCCTGTCCGTGGCGGTCTGCGTCACCGCGCTGACGCTGCTGATCGGCGTCCCGCTGGCCTATTGCATGACCTTTTTCAGAGTGCGGGGCAGGGGCGCGCTGGAGCTTTTGATCATCATCGCCATGATGTCCCCGCCCTTCATCGGCGCCTACTCCTGGATTTTGCTGTGCGGCCGCAGCGGCTGGGTCACCACGTTTTTCGCGGAGCGCCTGGGAATGGACATTCCCACGGTGTACGGCTTCCGGGGCATCGTGCTGGTGCTGACGCTGAAGCTCTACCCCTTTATCTACATCTACGTCTCCGGCGCCCTGAAGCGGATGGACCCGTCCCTGATGGAGGCCGCCGAGAGCCTGGGCATCCACGGCGTCCGCAAGATTACCGGCAACGTCCTGCCGCTGATCGCGCCCACCGCCCTGTCCGCCGCGCTGCTGGTGTTCATGAACGCCCTGGCGGATTTCGGCACGCCCCAGCTCATCGGCGAGGGCTACGTCACCATGCCCACCCTGATCTACACGGAGTTTGTCAACGAGATGGGCGGCGATACCGGCTTTGCCGCCGCCCTGGCCGCGTTGATGGTGGTCATCACCGCGGCGCTGTTCCTCCTGCAGAAGTTCTATGTGGACCGCCGGGGCTACAACATGAACAGCATGCGCCCACCGGAGGCCCGGCCCCTGGCGGGCTGGCGCGGCGCGGTCCTTCACATCCTGCTCTACGGCGTGGTCCTCTTCTCCCTGATCCCCCAGGCAACGGTGATCTACACCTCCTTCCTCAACGCCAACCGCATGGTTTTTCTGGAGGGCTACTCCCTGAACAGCTATGTCCTGGCTTTCCAGACCCTGGGCGGGGCCATCTGGAACACCGTCCGCATGGGCGGCGCCGCCATTTTGATCATCGTGGTGCTGGGCGTGGCCATCGCCTATCTCTCCGTGCGCCGCGGGACTGTCGTCACCGGCATCATCGACGCCGCCTCCATGTTCCCCTACATCATCCCCGGCTCCGTGCTGGGCATCACGCTGCTGCTGACCTTCAACGGGCGGCCCTGGCTGTGGGGCGGAACGGCCATTATCATGGTGCTGTCCCTGGTCATCCGCCGCCTGCCCTATACCCTGCGCGGCAGCTCCGCCATCCTCCACCAGATCCCCGCCTCCCTGGAGGAGGCGTCCATCAGCCTGGGCGTTTCGCCGCTGAAGTCCTTCTTCCGCGTCACGGCCGTCCTGATGCTGCCGGGGGTGTTCTCCGGGGCCATCCTCAGCTGGGTGACGGTGATCAACGAGCTGTCCTCCTCGGTCATTCTGTACTCCACGAAGACGCGGACCCTCTCCGTGGCCGTCTACTCCGAGGTGGTGCGGGGCAGCTACGGCACCGCCGCGGCCCTCTCCACCATCCTGACGGCGCTGACGCTGGTCTCCCTGCTGATCGCTTTCCGGGTGTCCGGCAGCGAGGAGCTCCACCTCTGAGCGCGACAAAAAAGAGACCGGAATCCCCGCCGGGATTTCGGTCTCTTTTTCTGTGTAAAAAGGGCCGCGGACAGGTCACGCCTCTTCCTCGTCCGGAGGGGGCGTCTCCTCCCGGGGCATGTATTTTCGGAATACCCGCTCCATCGTCAGCGACCACAGCAGGGCCGTCACGCAGGGCAGCACCAGCATGGGCAGCCACAGCAGCCCGCTGGCCAGCGCCGCCGCGGCGGCAATGGCCACGATCACCACGGTGCGGGGCAGATACCCCACCGCGAACCGCAGCCCCGCCAGCATCAGCGCCGCCGGGCGGAAGGTGAACCGGGACAGCAGCGGGAACATCCAGCACGCCGCGCCCACGGGAATCAGCAAAAACGCCAGACTGCACGCCGTGGCGACCGCCACGTTGGCCGTCCCGGCCGCCACGGCCCGCCACAGCAGCCGCAGCAGCGCCCCCAGCGCCGCCAGCAGCGCGCCCCAGACCACCGTGACCACGGTGGAGGTGACGAACTCCCGCCGGAAAGTGCGGAAGAACCGGACCCAGGGCCCGCCCGCTCCGCCCCGGACCGCCGCGTCGTACAGGGCGGTGGTGGCGGCGCCGATGGTGAACACCGGCAGGGAGCAGAACAGCCACAGCAGGCTCAGCACCAGCACGTCGGTAAACTTGCCGATGGCGCTCCAAAACCCGTTCTGCGGGTCAAAAAACGGAATGGCCACGGCTTACACCAGCTCCGGGACCAGCGCCGCCAGCGCCTCCGCCAGCCGGGCGTGGCCCGCCTTGGTCAGGTGCATGAAGTCAATCTGGTTGAATTCGCAGCCAACTTCATTGGCGTCCAGGAAGTGGACGCCGGTTTCGGCGGCCACCCGGCGGAACTCCCCGGGGACCCTGCGGGACTTCTCCACGCAGGAGGGCCCCATGGTGCCCATCTCGTCGGCCACCGGAGAGGTCAGGACACCTTCCCCGATGACGGGCGGCGCCACGATCAGGATGTTGGGCCTGCCCTCCGGCCCCCAGCAGTCCACAGTCTTGGCCTTCTGCACCAGACGGCGCATCCCCAGGCCGATGGCAAAGGGGTTGACGCCAAAGCGCTCCTTGGTGTCGTTGGTGCCCAGCATGATGATCAGCAGGCTCACCGGCTCATGGCTCTTCAGGCAGGGATACAGATAATGCAGGGCGTCCAGGCCCTCGTACAGGGGGTCCTCAAAGACCGTGGTGCGGCCGGAGAGGCCCTCCTCGATGACCAGATACTCCTCCCCCAGGGCCTTTTGCAGCAGGCACGTCCAGCGCTCGTCCTCGTTGAAGCGGGCCAGGGCGGGGTCGGCGCAGCCGCTGGGGTCCGCGCAATAGCCGTGGGTATTGGAATCGCCCAGGCAGATGATGTGTTTCTTCATCGGCTCACTTCACGATCTCCGGCAGACTGGCCGCGGCGGCGGACTGGCCCACCCGGCGGAACTTCTCGTCAGGCAGGGCCAGATGGATCTTCCCGTTGACCTCGGCGTACTCGTCGGCCAGGACCTGCTTGCAGGTCTCCAGCAGCAGGTCGCCGCCCTTGCCGCTCATGACGCGGCCCAGCAGCAGCACGTGGCGGTAGCCGTACAGGTGGTGATACAGCGCCAGAGAGTGGGCCAGATACACGCCGATGCTCTCGTAGATCTTGGCGGCCCGGGGATCGTCCTGCTCCATCAGACCCTGGACGACCTTCAGCTTCTCGGCGGGGGACAGGCTCTCGTCCAGCTGGATGCCCGCGGCGGGGGCCAGCTTGATGACGGAGTCCTGAGAGAAATACTTGACGCCGCAGCCGATGTCGCCGGACCACTCGTCCTGCATGGCGGTGGGAGCGGCGTCCACGGGGACGAAGGCCAGCTCGTTCAGCCAGCCGGTGATGTTGCCCTCTTCATCCACATAGCCCACGGCCTCGCTGGTGCCCATGGCGATGCCCAGGACGTTGTTGTCCTCCAGGCTCATGGCGCCCGCCAGGGCGGACACGTCGCCGTCGTTGACCACGGCGTAGGGCACGTCGCCAAACGTATCGGTGATGGCGCGGATATAGATGTCCTTCACCTTGGCGTCGAACAGGTCCTTGGGGACCTTCAGGAACAGGGAGGCGTTCATGGTCCGGTTGTCGATATACACGCCGGCGGAGCTGACGCCCACGGCGTCCACCCGGGGCAGGTGCTCGGCGGCGGACTTCAGGGCGGCCACGATGCCGTCGTAGTGGTAATCCGGGTCGGCGTTGGTCTTGGGGAACCAGACGACCTCCTCGCTGTACACGCTCTCGCCGTCGATGACGGCGGAGACCTTGCGATCGCTTCCGCCGGCGTCGAAGCCGATGCGGCAGCCGTCCAGGTGGCGGCCGATGGCCTTGGAGAAGCTCTTCTCCCCGGGCACGGCGTCCACCCGCACCACCTCGAAGGGATGCTCGAACACGTCGCTCATGTAGCCGAAGTCGAAATCCCGGGAACCGCCGGCGGCGTAGTGGGCCTTCATGGCGTCGCACACGGCCTCGTTTCCGGCCAGGTACACCCGGAAGCCGCCCTTCATCCACAGCAGGGTCTTGATGACGCGGTCGATGTAGTAGATATCCGCCTCCCGCAGCGCCTCCGTGCCGTGGACGCGTGTGCGGTACACGGCCATCTGGCCGCCCGAGCGCTCCACCGCCACGTCAAAGGGCTCGTTGGCGTCCTTCAGGAACTCCTCATAGAAGCGGCCCAGGGGGATAAAGGCGGGGTCCAGGGGAGGGAGATGCTTGACGTTCACGTCGATGCCGAGATGCTTCATGACAAGAATCCTCCTTAAAAATGTCCGGAATTTGGAAATCCTTACAGTCTCTGATTTTACCTTTAGGCTAACAGCTTTTTTCATTTTGTCAAGAGTTTGAAAAAAATTTTCTAAAATTTCTTGACGAGTTGCACAAAAGGAAATATGATAGGGCTATCTAAGGAAAGGAAGGTGCCCAAATAATGGATAAAGTGACATTGCAAGCATACCGGGATTGGGTGCGGAGCGAATTGGCGACCTGCGCGGATTTCTGGCTGAAAAACGGCATTGACCGGAAGCACGGCGGCGTATACACCTGCCTGGACCGGAAGGGCGAGATCTACTCCACCGACAAGAGCGTGTGGATGCAGGGCCGCTGCGGCTGGATCTTCTCCTATCTGTGCCATGTATACGGCAGCCGCCCCGAATGGCTGGAGGCCTCCAGGAGCTGCATCGACTTCCTGGAGGACCACTGCATCAACCACGCCGCCGGCGGGCGGATGTACTTCACCGTCACGGAGGACGGAAAGCCCCTGCGCCAGCGGCGCTACTACTTCTCCGAGGCGTTCTACGCCCTGGCCAACGCCGAGTACTACGGCGTCACCGGCGAGAAGGAGAACCTGGAGCGGGCCCGCCGGGCCTATGACCTGTACTGGGACCTGGCCCACGGCATGCCCGACCCCGTGGGCATGGGCCCCAAGACCATCCCGGAGACCCGCTCCGGCCGCGCTTTCGGCATCCCCATGATCATCCTGAACGTCACCAGCGTACTGCTGCGGACGGACCCGGAGCGGAAGGACCTGTACGAAGAGCGGGCCCAGGCCTGTGTGGATGAAATCTTCAAATACCACGTCAAGCCCGAGCTGAAGTGCGTGCTGGAGAACGTGGATGTGGACGGTACTCCCCGGCTGTATTATACCGAGGGCCGTACCGTCAACCCCGGCCACGACATCGAGGGCGTCTGGTTCCTGCTGGAACACGCCAAGCGCACCGGCGACCGGGAACTGGTCCGGAAAGCCGCCCAGATCTTCGACTGGGCCATCGAAGCCGGCTGGGACAATGAGTACGGCGGACTGCTGTACTTCACCGACTGCCTGAAAAAGCCCCCCGAGGCCTATGAGCACGACATGAAGCTGTGGTGGCCCCACAACGAGATCATGATCTCCTCTTTGATGCTGTACCGCGACACCGGGGACGAGAAGTACTTCAAGTGGTTCGAAAAGGTGGTGGCCTACGTGAAGGAGCACTTCTCCGATTCCGCGTACGGCGAGTGGTACGGCTACCTCCGCCGGGACGGCCTGCCCACAATGCCCTCCACCAAGGGCTCCACCTTCAAGGGCCCCTTCCACCTGCCCCGCGCCCTGATCATGTGCGACACCATGCTGGGCCAGCTGCTGGAGGGCTGACGAAACCCGGAAACATTGCCGAAAGGAGGCCGCACGATGCCTGAAGAAAGCGTATTCAACCGCATTACAAAGGAGTATTACCAGCTGACCGCTTCTGAGAAAAAGCTGGCGAATTATGTCGTTGCCCACGGACAGCGCTCCCAGACGATGTCCATCTCCGAGCTGGCCGCGGCCTGCGGCGTGGCGGAGGCCACCATCTCCCGTTTTTGCAGGCGGCTGGGCTACCGGGGCTACAGCGATTTCCGTCTGGCCACCGCCGCCTCCACGGCGGGACGCCTGGATTCCGGGCCGCTGATGGGTGAGATCGGGCCGGACGACAGCGTTCCCGACCTGTGCGCAAAGCTGGCCGGCGCGGAGATCGACGCCATCCGGGAGACCCAGAATTTGATTCGGCCGGGCGTCCTCCACGCCGCGGCGGGGGCCCTGCTGGCGGCGAAAACAGTCCTGTGCATGGGCCAGGGCGGCTCCATGCTGATGGCGGAGGAGGCGGCGCATCTGTTCACCACGGCGTTTCCGGGCTTTTTCGCGGTGCGGGATTCCCATATGCAGGTCATCGCCGCGTCCAATCTGACAGGGAACGACGCCATTTTGTTCTTCTCCTACTCCGGCGCCACCAAGGACATGATGGACGTGATGAAGCTGGCCAAAAAGCGGAGGACGAGAATCATCCTGGTGACCCGCTACACAGGCTCCCCCGGCGCGGAGCTGGCGGACATCGTTCTGCAGTGCGGCTCCACCGAGGGGCCGCTGCAGCTGGGCTCCGTCGCCGCCCGTATCGCCCAGCTCTATCTGATCGACGTGCTGTTCTCCGAAATGTGCCGCCGGGACCTGGAGCACTGCAAACACCAGCGGGAGCTGGTGGCCGACGCGCTGTCGGAAAAGCACATCTGAGTCCGCCGGAAGCGGGAAGAATCGACAATTATTTTCAAAATTTTTTCATAAAATGACGGTTTTGAAAATATTTTCGAGAATGTCTTGACAAGCTCTCTGTATAATTGTACAATTTGCACATAGCCCTTGTTGGGCGTAATCGCAAATTTCATCAAATTTTTCAGGAGGTACATATGAAGAAGATGAAAAGAATTCTTGCGCTGACCATGGCTCTGGTCATGGTCCTGGCTCTGGCCGCCTGCGGCGGCGAGACCACCGAGACTCCCACCGACAACAGCGGCGAGGACGCCGCCACCACCGCCGCCACGCAGGAGATCTCCCTGTGGACCTATCCCATCGGCAACTGGAAGGACGAGGCCACCGTCAATGAGCTGACCGCCGCTTTCGAGGCCGAGACCGGCATCAAGGTCAGCGTGGAGTATCTGGACTACACCAACGGCGACGACAAGGTCAACACCGCCATCACCGCCGGCAACACGCCCGACCTGATCATGGAAGGTCCCGAGCGTCTGGTGGCCAACTGGGGCGCCAACGGCTACATGGTGGACCTGGCCGACATGCTGGACGAGACCGACAAGAGCGAGATCTACGAGTCTGTCCAGGCCGCCTGCATCAACAGCGAGGGCGCCTGCTACGAGTATCCCCTGGTCATGACCGCCCACTGCATGGCCATCAACAAGCAGGCCTTCGAGGAGGCCGGCGCCCTGCAGTACATCAACGAGGATACCCACACCTGGACCACCGACGACTTTATCAACGCCGTCAACGCGCTGTATGCCCACTATGGCGAGACCGTCGGCGCCGTGTTCTGCAACGGCCAGGGCGGCGACCAGGGCACCCGCGCTCTGGTGAACAACCTGTACGGCGGCACCTTCACCAACGCCGAGCATACCGCTTACACCTGGAACGACCCCGAGAACATCCAGGCTCTCCAGACCCTGTATGACCTGGACGGCATCGCTTACGACGCCTCCATCGTCGGCGGCGACGAGATCGCACTGTTCTACCAGGGCATCCTGAAGATGGCTTTCTGCTGGAACATCGCCCAGCAGCTGGATCCCAACTCCGCCGGCACCGGCGCTGAGAAGACCATCAACGGCGACGACATCATCTTCATGAGCTTCCCCTCTCAGACCGGCGAGTCCCTGCTGCAGGGCGGCATCTGGGGCTTCGGCATCTTCGACAACGGCGACGAAGCCAAGATCGAGGCCGCCAAGACCTTCATCAAGTACATGTGCGACTCTGAGCACACCGCCGACGCTGTCCGCGCCGCCAACTACTTCGCCGTCCGCGACACCGCCGAGGGCACCGACCTGACCGGCATCTGGGCGGACGAGCCGATCATGGCTGAGTACACCAAGCTGATGCCTTACCTGGGCGACTACTATCAGGTCACCACCGGCTGGGCCCAGGCCCGCACCTCCTGGTGGAACATGCTCCAGGACATCGGCGAGGGCGCCGACATCGCCTCCACCGTCGAGACCTTCATGGCCGAGGCCAACGCCGCCGCGGGCTGATCCCACCGGCAAAGCGCAATTAACGGAATCCTGAAATAAGTGGGTTCGCGCGCCCCTTCCCCGCATTGCGCGGGGAGGGGGCGTACCTTTTCTTTCGGCTGGGGATATGCATGACAGGCCGGGCCTGGGCTGAGTCTGTGATGCGTATCTCCACCCGCAAACCATTTTAGAGAGAGGGGCGATTCATTTTGGCCAAGCAACCCAAGTCCGCCATGAGCCGGGCTCTTGTGCGGCGGGAGACGATCTCCGGTTATCTGTTTCTGCTGCCCAGCCTGATTTTCTTTATCGGCTTTGTCATCATCCCCATGATCATCTGTATTCTGAACAGCCTGACCGACGCCAACATGTATACAGAGGGCCTGGGGAACTTTGTGGGGCTGAAGAATTTCACCGACCTTTGGAAGGACGCGACCTTCCTGGAGGCGCTGAAAAACACGTTTATCATCGTCATCGTCAGCGTGCCCACCGTGTGCGCGTTCTCTCTGTGGGTATCCTCCGCCATCTATAAGCTCAATGGCAAGCTGCTGTCCGCTTTCCGTTGCATCTTCTATCTGCCTGTGGTCACCGGCTCCGTGGCCGTCACCGTGGTGTGGAAGTGGATGTACAACAACTACTACGGCGTCTTCAACTATGTCATGAAGGGCCTTGGCGTCATCGACAAGAACATCAACTGGCTGGGCGACTCCCGGTTCGCGCTGTGGTGCATCATCCTCATCCTGTTCACCACCTCCGTGGGCCAGCCCATCGTGCTGTACGTCTCCGCGCTGGGCAATGTGGACCAGTCTCTGGTGGAGGCCGCCCAGGTGGACGGCGCCACCAACTTCCAGGTGTTCTGGAAGATCAAGTGGCCCCAGATGATGCCCACCACCCTGTATATCCTGGTCATCACCACCATCAACTCCTTCCAGTGCTTCGCGCTGATTCAGCTGCTGACCTCCGGCGGCTCCGGGACCAACACGGTGATGTACTATATCTACTACACCGCTTTCAAGCTGACGGAGCAAAGCGGACACTTCGGCTATGCCAACGCCATGGGCGTGATTCTGGCCATCTTCATCGGTCTGCTGTCCGCCCTCCAGTTCAAGCTGGCGAAAGAGAAGTAAGGGGGGAAGGAAACTATGAAAAGCATTTCTGCTCGTTCCAGAGCTTATAGAATTATCAGCCTGATCATTCTGATCGTCCTTGCGTTCCTCTTCATCTTCCCCCTCTACTGGATTATCACCGGCGCTTTCAAGAATGGCGCGGACATCAACTCCGTCACGCCGGTGTGGGTCCCCTCGGAGTGGGTGACGACGAACTTTGACAAGCTGTTTGACCGCCGCTCCGCGCCCCTGTTCCAGATCGGCGCGCTGGTCGGTCCCACGGTCCCCGGCGCCATCCGCTGGCTGGTGAACACGGTGTTTATGGCGGTTATGGCCATGATCCTCACCTGCCTCACCGCCGCCATGGCCGGCTACGCCCTGGCGAAGAAGCGGTTTATCGGCCGCACCATCCTGTTCTCCCTGATCGTGTGCGCCATGGCCCTGCCCAAGCAGGTCATCCTGATCCCCCTGCTGAAGGAGATGTCCGCCCTGAACCTGTACGACACTTTGTGGGCGGTGATCTTCCCCACGGTGGGCTGGCCCTTCGGCGTGTTCCTCATGAAGCAGTTCTCCGAGGGCATCCCCGGCGAGATTCTGGAGGCCGCCCGCGTGGACGGCGCCGGAGAGCTGCGCACCTTCGCCACCATCGTGGTCCCCATGGTCAAGCCGGGCATCGGCGCGCTGGCCATCTTCACCTTTATCAACTCCTGGAACGACTACTTCATGCAGTTGGTGATGCTGACCAGCAACGTCAACCAGACCATCTCCCTGGGCATCGCCACCCTGCAGGGCGAGTCCACCGTGGACACGGGCCTTTTGATGGCCGGCGCCGCGCTGGCCGCCGTTCCCATCATCGTCGTGTTCCTGATCTTCCAGAAGTACTTCACCCAGGGCATCACGATGGGTGCTGTGAAGGGCTGATACCCCTGTTATTCTCCGCTCGCCTGCTGAGCGTTTGAAAGGATCTGTTTATCATGTCTGACATCAAAAAATACCAGGGGATTTTCCCCGCGTTCTACGCATGCTATGAGGACGACGGCTCCGTCAGCCCCGCCCGCAGCCGCGCCCTGGCGAAATACCTGCTGGACAAGGGCGTCAAGGGCCTGTATGTGGGCGGCTCCTCCGGCGAGTGCATCTACCAGAGCGTTGCCGAGCGCAAGACCATTCTGGAGAATGTCATGGCCGAGGTGGGCGGCAAGCTGACCATCATCGCCCACGTGGCCTGCAACAACACCGCCGACAGCCAGGAGCTGGCCCGCCACGCGGAGTCCCTGGGCGTGGACGCCATCGCCTCCATCCCCCCCATCTACTTCCACCTGCCGCCCTACGGCATCGCCCAGTATTGGAACGACATCTCCGCGGCGGCTCCCAACACCGACTTCATCATCTACAACATCCCCCAGCTGGCGGGCGTGTCCCTGAGCATCCCCCTGCTGCGGGAGATGCGGAAGAACCCCCGGGTCATCGGCGTGAAGAACTCCTCCATGCCCACCCAGGACATCCAGATGTGGAAGGACGAGGGCGGCGCGGACTTCGTGGTCATGAACGGCCCTGACGAGCAGTTCGTCTCCGGACTGGCCATCGGCGCCACCGGCGGCATCGGCGGCACCTACGCCGCCATGCCCGAGCTGTTCAACAAGATCTACGCGCTGTACAACGCCGGCGAGATGAAGCGGGCCGCCGAGGTGCAAAACGAGGTCTGCCGCGTCATCTACAAGCTGTGCGCCGCCCACGGCAACATGTACGCCGTCATCAAGGCGGTCATCCGCAAGCAGGGCGGTCCGGACTGCGGCAGCGTCCGTCTGCCGCTGACGCCGCTGGCCCCCGGCGACGAGGCCGTTGTGGACGAGGCCGCCGCCATGATTCGGGCCGCCATTGCCAAGTACTGCTGAAATATCCCAAAAGAAAAGGAGAACAAGCGCTATGAGAATTTATATGGAGGCGGATTACGAGGCCATGAGCCGCCGTGCCGCCAACCTCATCTCCGCGGAGATCATCCGCCGCCCGGACTGCGTGCTGGGCCTTGCCACCGGCTCCAGCCCGGTGGGCACCTACAAGCAGCTGATCGCCTGGAACCAGCGGGGCGATTTCAGCTTCAAGGAGGTCCGCACCGTCAATCTGGACGAGTACATGGGCCTGGCCCCCACCCACGACCAGAGCTACCGCTACTTCATGCAGAGCAACCTGTTTGACCACGTGGACATCGACGTGAACAACACCCGCGTGCCCGACGGCCTGGCCGCCGATCCGGACGCCTTCTGCGCCCAGTACGACGAGCTGATCCGCTCCCTGGGCGTGGACCTGCAGCTGCTGGGCGTGGGCCGCAACGGCCACATCGGCTTCAACGAGCCCTCCGACTGCTTTATCAAGGAGACCCACGTGGTGGACCTGGCCCCCAGCACCATCGAGGCCAACGCCCGCTTCTTCGCCAGCGCCGACGACGTGCCCCGCCAGGCCATGACCATGGGCATCGGCTGCATCATGGCCGCCCGCCGGGTGCTGCTGATCGCCAGCGGCGAGGACAAGGCCGACGCCCTGTACAACGCGTTCTGCGGCCCCATCACGCCCAGGTGCCCCGGCTCCATTCTCCAGCTCCATGACGACGTGGTCCTGGTGGGCGACCGGGCCGCCCTGAGCAAGCTGGCTGCCGCGGGGGTGCCTGTATGCGAATAACCGGCGGTCAGGTCTTCGACCTGCGGGAGGGCTTTGTGGAGCGGGAGATCCGCACTGACGGCGCCCTTCTCTCCGCCGCCAGCGGCGATGGCCGCGTGCTGGACGCCTCGGGCTGCTATGTCATTCCCGGCCTGATCGACGTGCACTTCCACGGCTGCGTGGGGGAGGATTTCAGCGACGCCACCCCCGACGGCCTGCAGCGGATCGCGGACTACGAGCTGTCCCGGGGCGTCACCTCGATCTGCCCCGCGGGCATGACCCTGCCGGAGGACCAGCTGACGCGCATTTGTGAAAACGCCGCCGCCCACAGGGCCGGGGCCGCCCACGGCGCGGACCTGGCGGGCCTCCACCTGGAGGGACCCTTCCTCTGCGACGCCAAGAAGGGCGCCCAGAACGGCGCGTTCCTTCACGACCCGGACATCGACATGCTGCGCCGCCTGCAAAAGGCCGCGCGGGGCCTTGTGAGGCTGGTGACCGTGGCGCCGGAGCGGCCCCACGCGGAGGAATTCATCCGCGGCGCCACGGCGGACGGCATCACCGTCTCCATTGGACACACCACGGCGGACTATGAGACCGCCTGCGCGGCCATGGATGCCGGCGCCAGCCACTGCACCCACCTGTTCAACGCCATGCCGCCCTTCACCCACCGGGCCCCCGGCGTGGTGGGCGCGGCGTTCGACCACCCGGGCGTCCGGGTGGAGCTGATCTGCGACGGCATCCACATCCACCCCAGCGTGGTCCGGGCCGTGTTCGGCCTCTTCGGCGCGGAGCGGGTGGTCCTGATCTCCGACTCCCTGCGGGCCACCGGTATGCCCGACGGCCAGTACCCCTTCGGCGGGCAGGAGATCGTGGTCCGCGGCCCCCGGGCGACGCTGGCCCACGACCCCAACACCCTGGCCGGCTCCGTCACGGACCTGATGGGCTGCCTGAAGACGGCGGTATCCTTCGGCATCCCCCTGGCGGACGCCGTCC
The DNA here is from genome assembly GCA_902476875.1 of uncultured Oscillibacter sp. Classification (GTDB taxonomy): domain Bacteria; phylum Bacillota; class Clostridia; order Oscillospirales; family Oscillospiraceae; genus Oscillibacter. The sequence goes on from CABSFC010000023.1 coordinate 25,287, forward strand.
GCGCCGCGTCCCACAACCCCGCCCAGGCCATCCACATCGCGGACCGGGTGGGCGGCCTGGAGACCGGCAAGGAGGCCAACCTGGTCCTGCTGGACAGGGACGACCTCTCCATCCGCGCGGTCCTGTTCCGCGGCGAGACCGTGGAGCGTTAAAGTTCCCCAAATTTTAATACGGCGCCTGCCGCTACTCCATTTTTATAGCGGCAGGCCAGCCAACAAAAAGGAGGAGACCAATCCGCCAGGCCGGCGGTGCGGCAGTGTGGAGACCTGCCGTAATTCCCCGGGGGCGCCACTCCCCCGGCGGAGAGGCTCCGGGCGCGGAGGCGCGGGAGCCACGGCCGTAAGCTATGTCAACTGTCAATCTGAAGGGTATCAAGAAGGTCTACGACAACTCCGTCACGGCGGTCCACGATTTCGATCTGGATATCGCCGACAAGGAATTCATCGTTCTGGTGGGTCCCTCCGGCTGCGGCAAGTCCACCACGCTGCGCATGGTGGCCGGCCTGGAGGAGATCAGCGGCGGCGAGCTGTACATCGACGGCCGGCTGGTCAACAACGTGGAGCCCAAGGACCGGGACATCGCCATGGTCTTCCAGAGCTACGCCCTGTACCCCCACATGACGGTCTATGACAACATGGCCTTCCCCCTGAAGCTGCGCAAGACGCCGAAAGCGGAGATCGACCGCCGGGTGAAGGAGGCCGCCGAGATCCTGGACATCACCCAGTACCTGGACCGCAAGCCCAAGGCGTTGTCCGGCGGCCAGCGCCAGCGGGTGGCCATCGGCCGCGCCATCGTCCGGGAGCCCAAGGTGCTGCTGATGGACGAGCCCCTCTCCAACCTGGACGCCAAGCTGCGCAACCAGATGCGCGCCGAGATCATCAAGCTGCGCCAGCGCATCAACACCACCTTCATCTACGTTACCCATGACCAGACCGAGGCCATGACCCTGGGCGACCGCATCGTCATCATGAAGGACGGCTTCATCCAGCAGATCGGCACGCCCCAGCAGGTCTTCGACCACCCGGTCAACGTCTTCGTGGCGGGCTTCATCGGCACGCCCCAGATGAACTTCTTCAACGCCAAGCTGGTGAAGGACGGCGAGGGCGCCTATCACGCCCAGATCGCCGACACCGACATCCCCCTGGCGGAGGACATCCAGAAGGCCCTGGCGGGCAAGGCGTCCCAGGACGTGATTCTGGGCATCCGGCCCGAGCACATCCGCTTCGCCCCCGCCGGCACCCCCGGCACCCTGACCGGCACCGTGGAGGTCTCCGAGATGATGGGCAGCGAGTACCACCTGCATGTGACCTGCAACGGCCAGGACGTGGTGCTCCGCGTTCCCACCATGGACCTGCCCGTGGAGCTGCGGGGCGGCATCACCTACGGCGTGCAGATGAGCTTCACGCTGCGGGCCGACTCCGTGCACCTGTTCGACCCCGAGACCGAGGCGAACCTGGTCAGCCGCTGAAGAAAACAAAACAAGAGCCGCGGAGAACTCCGCGGCTCTTGTTTTGCGATGTTCAGTTCACCCGCACCTTGACCACGCACTTGCGGCAGCGTTCGGGGCCGTCCACGGCGATGCACGGGGCGTGCGCGTCCTCCGGCCAGAAGACCACAAAGCGGTCCCCCGTCACCAGGATCGTGTCCGTGGGGCCGCGATGACGCCACACGTCCCGCTCGGGATGCCCTTCCACGACCTCGGTCATATCCTCCAGGGGCGCCACGCCCATGCGCTCCCGCCCGGAGATCAGGTACTGGATGTCCACATACTTCTTGTGGGATTCCGGCATATCGTTGACCGGCCTGGTCTCATAGCTCTGGAGAGAGAAATACAGGTCGTCGCCGTCCACATCGTGCCGGCCGTCCGCCAGTTTGGAAAAGTCCGTGTCCCGCAGGAGCTCCAGCCCCCGCATCACGCCCGGGTGGATGCCCTGATAGGTATCCAGGTGTTTCAACGTTCCGTAAAGCACTGCACTGCGCCTCCTATGTCTGTCTGCCCGCGTTCCGGCGGGCCTTGTCCCCTTCATTGTACCGCAGAACAGGGGAGGGCGCAAGCGGAAAGCCGCGTTTTTTCAGAAGGGGCCCGTCACCGGCACCGCTCAATGGCGTCCAGCAGCCGGGCGGCCACCTCGTCCTTCCCCATGAGAGGCAGCTCTGTCGCGCCGTCCGGGGTGATGATGGTCACCACGTTGGTCGTGACGCCGAAGCCCGCGCCGTTTTCCTTCAGATTGTTGGCGGCGATCATATCCAGGCGCTTCTTTTTCAGCTTCTCCGCCGAATTTTCCAGCATGTGCTCCGTCTCCATGGAAAAACCGCAGACGAACAGGCCGGGATGGCGGTGTTGGGCCACCCAGCCCAAAATGTCCTCCGTCCGGGCCAGGGGGATGCTCATGTCGCCCTCGCCCTTTTTCAGCTTGTTCTCCGCCACCGTGGCGGGGCGGTAATCGGCCACGGCCGCGGCCTTGATGAGAATATCGGTATCCGGCAGCGCCGCTTGGACGGCCTCCAGCATGTCCTGGGCGGAGAGGACAGGGCACATGGTGACGCCGGGGACCGGGGCCAGGGCGGTGGGGCCGGAGATCAGCGTGACCCGGGCGCCCCGCAGCATGGCCTCCCGGGCGATGGCGTAGCCCATGCGGCCGGAGCTGTGGTTGGTCAGGTACCGGACGGGGTCCAGCGCCTCCTGGGTGGGCCCGGCGGTGACGGTGACATGAACGCCGGCCAGGGTCTTCTCCCGGGCCAGCTCCATGGCGATGTGGTCCAGCAGCGCCTCCGGCTCCGGCAGCTTGCCGCTGCCCGCGTCGCCGCAGGCCAGCCGGCCGGCGGCGGGCTCGATGACGCCGAAGCCGTACTTCCGCAGAGTGGCCAGATTGTCCTGGGTGATGGGATTTTCCAGCATGGCCGTGTTCATGGCCGGGGCCACCAGCTTTTTGCAGCGGGCGGCCAGCACCGTGGTGGTCAGCATATCGTCCGCGATGCCGTGAGCCAGCTTGGCGATGACGTTGGCGGTGGCGGGGGCGATCAGGATCAGGTCGGCGGCCTTGGCCAGGGAGATGTGGGTGACCTCGTACTTGAAGTCCCGGGCGAAGGTATCCACCACGCAGCGGTTGTTGGTCAGCGTCTCAAAGGTCAGCGGGGTGATGAACTGGGTGGCGTTTTGGGTCATGATGACATGCACGTCCGCTCCGGCCTTGCGCAGGCCGCTGGCCACGTTGGCCATCTTATACGCCGCGATGCCGCCGGCGACGCCCAGCACCACGCATTTTCCTTGCAGAGTTTCCATAGCTTCACGTCCTGTTGTCAGTTGTTTGGAACCAGTATAACAAGCAAAAATACAGATTGCAACCGCGAATCTGATGAAAAGTATTTGCCATCAGCCGCAATAGGCTTTATAATCAAAGCAGCCATCCACATCTGGGGTGAGCTTTGACGACTGAGGGAAGTTACATGATTTTGACAATTGATATCGGGAACACCACCGTCACTCTGGGCGGCGTTGAAAAGACGGCTCAGGGCGATTACACGGTCCGGTTCATGGCGCGTCTGGACACGAACTGCAGCTGGGGTGTATCCGCGTACACAGCCGGGGTCCGGGAGATCCTGGAGAACAGGCGGATCAAAGCGGACGCGTTTCAGGGCGCCATCATCTCCAGCGTGGTGCCCAGGCTGGTGGAGACGCTGCGGGGCAGCGCCAAAGAGCTTCTGGGAGGGGAGCCGGTGATCGTCACCGCGCAAAGCGACACCGGCCTTGTCGTCGATCTGCCGGAGCCGGAGAAGGTGGGCTGCGACCGGTTTGTGGACGCGGCCTGGGCGGCCGCCCATTTCCCGCTGCCCGTTGTGACCGTGGACCTGGGAACGGCGACGACTTTCAATGTCATCCGCGAGGGCGGCGTCTTCTGCGGCGGCGTCATCGCCGCGGGAATGGAGACCGGCCTGCGGGCCCTGGCAAAGCGGACGGCCCTGCTGCCGGAGGTCACGCCGTGTGTGCCGGAGCGCGTTATCGGCCGCAACACCCGGGAGAGCATGCTGTCCGGCGCCGTGGTGGGCACGGCGGCGCTGGTGGACGGCGTGGTCCGAGGCATTGAGGAAGAGCTGGGGACGGAGGTCACGCTGGTGATCACCGGCGGCAAGGCGGACTATGTGGAGCCGCTGGTGCGGCATCCCCACACCTATGACCCCGAGGTCTTGCTGAAGGGCCTTGCGCTGCTGTACGAGAAAAACCGGGTTTGAGAAAAATATGGACAAGCGGTGCGCGGAAT
>CABSFC010000024.1 GCA_902476875.1 uncultured Oscillibacter sp.
TGCCGCTTTCCACGGATGGCGGCGTCCCGAAAAAATAGCGGCGAAGCCGCTATTTGCAGCTTGGCGAAACGCTGTTTCGCCAAGCTGAGCAAGTTTTTCTGAACTTTGTTCAGAAAAACTTCCGATCAAAAACGAAAGGAACCCCTCCTGGGTTCCTTTCGTAGCTATCCTCCTTCCCGATATCCAAAGGTGCCGCTTTCCACGGATGGCGGCGTCCCGAAAAAATAGCGGCGAAGCCGCTATTTTTTCTCTTGTGTTTTCCTGGGACGGGCTATATAATGGGGGCAGTGTTATGTAAATCAATACGAACGAGTGCCAAGGAGCGTTGTTTTCCATGTCCAGAACCCATCACCGCCGCAAGCCCCGCAGCTGGGGCCGCGTCCTTTTGCTGCTGATTTTTATTGCCGCCGCGCTGTACGCCGGCGCGCACTGCCTGTTCCGCGCCCCGGAGCAAAAAACCGACGATCCCTCCCCCGCCCAAACGGCGGACGGCCCCGTCCAGGACCTCCCGGACGAGGAGGCGGAGGCCCTCAGGTCCCACCTGGAGCGGAAGGAGCGCTTTTACACCATTCTGGTCTCCGGCGTGGACGACGGCAACGGCGGCAGCGACACCAACATTCTGGTGGCGGTGGACGCCGCGGGCGGCTACATCTACGGCGTCAGCATCCCCCGGGACACCAAAGCCGTGGTGGAGGGCAAGAACCACAAAATCAACTACGCCTACAACGCCGGCGGCATGGAGCTGCTGGCGGACGTGGTGTCCGACCAGCTGGGCATTCCGGTGGACTACACGGTGCTGGTGGACCTGCGGGGCTTTGAGGCCCTGGTGGACGCCATCAAAGGCGTGGACTTCTATGTCCCGGTGGACATGGACTACGACGATCCCATCCAGGGGCTGTCCATCCACTTTTCCAAGGGGATGCAGCACCTGTACGGCGCCGACGCGCTGAAGGTCGTCCGCTTCCGCCACAACAACGACGGCACCGGCTACGGCAGCGAGGACATCGGCCGGATGCAGACCCAGCAGAACTTCCTGAAAGCCGTGGCGAAGCAGACTCTGACCGTCTCCAACCTGGATAAGGTGGACGACTTTGTGAAGATCTTCAACGCCTACGTGGAAACGGACCTGTCCCTGGGGAACCTGGCCTGGCTGGGCAAGGAGGCCATCTCCATCGGCGCGGACAACATCGACTTCTCCACCCTGCCCAACAGCTGGAAATCGCCCTACATCTATCTGGACCCGGACGAGACGCTGGCTCTGGTGAACCAGTACCTGAACCCCTATGTGGAGGACCGGGTCATGGAGGACCTGAATCTCCCCGCCTGACACCTTGCCGCCGGAAAGGAGTCCGCCTTGAAAAAACGTATCCCCGCCCTGCTGCTGGCCCTGGGCCTGACGCTGGCCGCCTACGCGCTGACGCCCCCCGCCCTGGCGGCCAGCGACTCCACGGACAACTTCGTTCGCGTCCGCGCCTACGCGGGGCAGTTCTCCGACCTGACCACCGCGTCCGCGTTCTACGACAATGTGGCCGCGTTGTATGAATACGGCCTGTCCCAGGGCAACACGGACGGCTCCTATGGACTGAAAGCCCCCCTGACCGTGGGGCAGGCGGTGATCTTCGCCGGACGCATCCGCAGCCTGTACCGCACCGGCGACCCGGAGGCCGGTCCCGCCGCGTACCAGACCGGCGAGGAGCCCACGGCCCTGCCGTACCTGCTGTACCTCCAGGCGGAGGGCGCGCTGGACACCGACCTGGACAGCCATCTGGCGGACAGCGCCACCCGGGCCCAGATGGCCCATGTGCTGGCGAACGTCCTGCCGGAGGAGGCCCTGCCCCCGGTCTATGACGCCCTGGTGACGGAGGGCTACGCCACCCGCCGCTTCATCACCGACGTGACGGAGTACACCCCTTACTATCAGGACATCCTGGCCCTGTACCGCAAGGGCGTCTGTGTGGGCGGCGACGCTTCCGGCTCCTTCCTGCCGGAGGAGGCCATCACCCGGGGCGCGGCGGCGGCCATGCTGACCCGCATGGTGGACCCAGCTCTGCGGGCGGCCCCCCAGTGGACGCTGGCGGACTATGACAGCGCCGCGGGCACCACGCTGGCGGACCTGGTCACGCCGGGGACCTACATCGCCTCCCCCGCCACGGCGGAGGAGATGGACGAGAGCGTGCGGCACATGCTGGCCTCCGGCAGCGATCAGCTGACGCTCCGCTACCCCGGCATCAGCGCCGTCAGGGTCCGCCAGGTGATGGAGCGGGCCCTGGCCACCGTCAAGACCTACTGTGAGCAGAGCTACAACTCCGTCACCTGCTCCTACAGCCTGACCGGCTCCGTGACGCTGACCTTCTCCGCCGCCGGGCTCGGGTCGGACATCGCCCAATACCGGACCGCCGCCATGGACGCCGCCATCGCCGTCCACGACCGGCTGTGGGCGGACGGTCAGATCACCTCCGATATGACGGACTACGAAAAGGCCCGGGTGTACTACACCTGGGTCTGCGACAACTGCGTGTATGACTACAGCGCGGGCGACGGCTCCCTGAGCCACATCGCCTACAGCCTGTTCCAAAACGGCATCGCCGTGTGCGACGGTTACACCGGCGCCTACAACCTGCTCTTGAAGCTGGAGGGCATCGACTGCACCGCCCTGTCCAACGCCAGCCACATCTGGACGGTGGCCACGCTGGACGGCACGAAGTACCACATCGACACCACCTGGGGCGACAGCGGCAGCAGCGTCAGCTACGCCTTCTTCGCCATGACCGAGGAGCAGTCCCGGCTGTACCACAACTGGTAAAAAACCACCGCCGTGAAACAACTGTTTCACGGCGGTGGTTCACGTCTCATCCCGGTAATAGACCACCAGCAGGTCCACCACGGTGCCGTAGGACTGGATGCCCCGCTCGTCGCCATAAGCTTTCAAAATGCCGTCGTAGACCGTGGTGGCGGCCTGTTGGACCGCCGTGTCCCGGAACTGGTCCCAGTAGGCGTTGTTGTACGCCAGGTCCGCCTTCACCGTATCCGGCAGGCCGTCCCGAATGGCCCAGTAGGCGTCCGGGTCCACCCGGTACAGCGCGTTGCCCAGGTGGATATAGCCCATCAGCCACCCGGCGTAGACGTAGGCCGGCTCGCCGCTGGTGGTGGAGGCCAGCACGGCCAGGAAGTTGCACTCCTGCTCCGAGGCGAAGCCCCGCTGGTGGGCCATCTCATGGGCCGCCGTGGAGGGCAGCAGACAGGCGGGGCTGTCCACGTTGACGTTGGACTCCCCCGTCCAGGGGCAGTAGACGCCGGTGAAGTCGGTGATGCTCATGAGCCGGGAGAAGCCCATGGCCTTGACGCCCAGGTCGTCGAACTCCAGAAACGGAAAGATCTTCTCCAGCTCGTCGTACACAAAGGGGCTGTCTGCCAGGATGTCCTCCCGGGAAACGGCGAACAGGCCGTCTTCGTCCCGGGCCACCCCCTCCGCCGCCCGGGAGAGCCGCTCCGCGAAATACGCCGTCACCGCCAGCAGGTCCGCCTGGGCCACGGGCTGGGCGCGGATGCCGGACCGGTCCTGAAAGCTGTCGGTCCAGAAGTTGACGCCCCAGAGGAGGCAGAAGCCCGCGTAGACCGCCAGGGCGATGTCCAGCGCCCCCAGGACCGCGCTGTACGTCCGGCTCCATCGGCGGCCCTTCGCCCGCGCCACGGCGGCAATGCTCCAGATCACATATCCCACGCCCAGCAGCCCCGCCAGAACGTACAGCACCTCCATGACGGAAATGCCGGTCAGATAGCACGCCCTGCCGAGGGCCTCCTTCAGCGGCCCGGTGACATGGTCCGCCAGAGCGTTCATCCAGGCCCGGTTCCCCCGGCAGAGCCGGAAGGCCGCCAGCAGGCCCAGGTCGGCCAGCAGCCAGATATGGAGTTTTCCGTGTCTGAGAAAAAAGGCTTTCATGGCTCTGCTCCGTATCGTCCGCGGCTTCGCTCATAATAATAAGGTTGAGCCTTGCGGCCGCCGCCGGTTTCCAACGGGCGTCCGCAAGGCTGTATGGCGCGGTATGGCGGAGCGCGCGGGCGTTCACACCTCTCGCGGCTCTTCCGGCGCTTTCCCGGGGGCCGCCTCCGGATCGGCGGAGGTATAGGCGCCGGTGTCCACCGGCAGGCCCCGCCTGCGCAGGCGGACCTCCACGAAAAAGCTCGCCGCGCTGTACAAACAGGCGCACACCGGCACGCCGAAGAACATGCCGGGGATGCCGAAAAAGCTGCCGCCCACCAGGATCGCGATGATGACCCACAGGCTGGAGAGGCCCGTCGTCCCCCCCAGGATCTTGGGGCCGATGATGTTGCCGTCCACCTGCTGGAGGACCAGGACGAAGATCACGAAGTACAGCGTCTTCACAGGGGAGGCCAGCAGGATCAAAAACGCGCTGGGGATGGCCCCCAGGAAGGGCCCGAAGAAGGGGATGATATTGGTGACGCCCACGATGACGGACACCAGGGGCGTATAGGGGATCTTCAGAATGGAACAGCCGATGAAGCATAGAATACCGATGATGAGGGAGTCCAGTAGCTTGCCCCGGACGAAGCCGGAGAAGATGTCGTCCACCTTGCGGGTGCCCCGCAGGACCCAGCGGACCTTCTCCCGGGAACACAGGCCGTACACCACCTTGCGGGCGTGGGCGGCGCAGCGCTCCTTCGTCGCCAGCAGGTACACGGACACGATGATGCCCACCAGCAGATTTTTCAGAAAGCCCAGCAGCGTCATCACGCCGCCGGCGGCGGCCATCATCACGATCTGGGCCTGGGGCAGCAGGTCGTTTTTCAGCCAGTCCGTAATGTTCTCGTAGTAGTCCTGCATCTGGGCCGCCACCCAGGTCTCCACGGCGGGATTGCTCTCCAGCAGATGCTCCACCCAGCCGCTGATGGTGTTGTAGTAGTTCTCCACGTTGGACACCAGCTGCACGATGCTCTTGTACAGCTCCGGCAGCAGCACGGAGGCCAGCACATAGAACAGCACGCAGATGACCGCCCACGTCAGCAGAATGCTCACCGCGCGGACGGCGGCGCGGGAGCGTTTCCTGTGATCCCACGCCAGGACGCCCAGCAGCCCCTTGTCAAAGAAGTTCACCACCGGCGCCAGCAGATAGGCCATGAATGCGCCATAGAGGATGGGCTGGATCGCCGACAAAAACTGGCTCCAGATGGCCAGCAGCACCCGGCGGCCGAACAGGGTGTCGTAAAACAGCAATATGGCGGCGACGGTCGCGAATACCGTCAGCCCCAGTCCCATATACCGGTTCTTCCCCTTCACGCGCCCACCACCTTTCGACAGATTTATTCTACACGTCCCCAGAGGGAATTGCAATCCTCATTTTACCGTGTTATACTGGATTTCACACCGCTTTAACAGGAGATTTTTTCGTTTTAAGATCGGGAGGCGTTATTGATGGAGCGAAAAAAACTGCTGCTGATCGTCAATCCCCGGGCGGGCCGGAACAAGTCCCGGGGTCCGCTGTATGACGCGGCTTCCATCTTCTGCGAGGCCGGTTATCTTCTGACCATCCACAACACCACCGCCTCCGGCGACGCCGCGGCGCTGGCCGCCGACGAGGGCGGCGGGTACGACGTGGTGGTGGCCGCCGGCGGAGATGGAACGCTGAACGAGGTCGTCTCCGGCCTGATGCGTCTGGAGAACAGGCCGCCCCTGGGCTACATCCCCCAGGGCAGCACCAACGACTTCGCCTCCAGCCTGCGCCTCTCCGGCAAGCCGGTCACCGCCGCCGCTTCCATCGTGAAAGCCGCGCCCCGGCAGCTGGACATCGGCCGCTGGAACGGGCGGCACTTCGTGTATGTGGCCTCCTTCGGGGCTTTCACCCGCACGTCCTACGCCGCGCCCCAGGCCGCCAAGAACGCCCTGGGCCACTTCGCCTACATTCTGGAGGGGATGAAGGATCTGAACTCCCTGCGGCCCTATAAGGTCAAGCTCACCGCCGACGGCGAGGTGCTGGACGGCGAGTACCTGTTCGGCGCCGTGAGCAACTCCACCTCCATCGGCGGGCTGATGAAGCTGGACCCGGAGCGGGTGGTGCTGGACGACGGCAGGTTCGAGATGCTGCTCATCCCCAACCCCAAGACCCCCGTGGACCTGCAAAACCTGGTGCTGGCCATGCTGGACCAGCACTACGACCGGGAGGGTCTGGTGTTCCGGCATGTCTCCTCCATCCACCTGGAGACGGAGGAGGACCTTCCCTGGTCCCTGGATGGGGAGTACGCCGCCAGCGCCCCGGTGGTGGACATCGTCAACTGCCGCCAGGCGCTGACCATGCTGCTGTGATGGGCGAGCTGGAGGCCCTGCGCCGCCGGTACGGCGGCCATGAGCCGGGGCTGCTGGGCGCCCGGCATGAATACGCCGTCCTGTGCCCCCTGGTGGAGGGGCCGGACGGCCCGCGCCTGCTGTTCGAGGTCCGGGCGCCGGAGCTGCGCCAGGGCGGCGAGGTGTGCTTCCCCGGCGGGAGGATGGAAACGGGCGAGACGCCCGCCCTCTGCGCCCTGCGGGAGACGGAGGAGGAGCTGTCCATCCCCGCCACGGAGATCTCGCTGCTGGGCACGCCGGACTTCATCTGCAACCAGCGGGGCTTTTTGCTGCGGCCCGTGCTGGGCGTGGTGTCGGCGGCGGGCATGGCCGCCCTGCGCCCCTCCCCGGCGGAGGTGGCGGAGGTGTTCACCGCCCCGCTGTCCTTCTTCCGGGACACGGAGCCGGAGGTCCGCGGCTATGACCTGGTCCCCCAGGTGCCGGAGGACTTCCCCTACGAGGCCGTGGGCATCCCCCGGGACTATCCCTGGGCCCATGGCCATGTGGAGGTGCCGGTGTGGTACTGGCAGGGCCGCGCCGTCTGGGGCATGACCGCCCGCATCGTGCGGGACCTGGTAAAGAACATATAAACGTTCCCCGGAGCCATGCTCCGGGGAACTTGTTCTCACGCCACCAGAAGGACCACATACCCCGCGTACAGGGCCAGCATCAGCGCCCCCTGCCAGCGGTAGAACCGCCCCCTGATAAGCGGCGGCAGCACCGCCACGCAGCACAGCAGCAGGCAGGCGGGCAGGTCCAGCGCCGTGGTCTGGGCGCCGATGGTCAGGCGGTGCCCGTCGGACACGGCGGCGCAGATGGGCAGGATCATGGTCAGATCAATGACATTGGCGCCGATGATGTTGCCCACGGACATGGACGCCTCCTTTTTGGCAATGGCAGTCAGGGTGGTCACCAGCTCCGGCAGAGAGGTGCCGATGGCCACCATGGTGACGCCGATGATGCTGGCGGGCACTCCCAGCAGCCGCGCCAGCTCGCTGCCGTATTGGATCAGCAGCTGGGAGCCGCCGACGATGGCGGCAATGCCCAAAGCGAACATCGCCAGCTTCATCGCCATCTGCCGGTGGGAGGTGGTGCGCCGCTCCGGGCGGGCCTCCCGGCTCTCCGCCATGCCGGTCTTCGCGTCCACGATGTTGTTGCCCAGGTAGAAGACAAACACCGCGAACAGCAGCAGGCTCGGCAGGAAGGGCAGCGCGCCGCCCCGGCACAGCAGCTCCAGCAGCATCGCGCCGCACACCATCAAAACCGCCTTCAAATTGAACTGCTTCCGGCTGACCGCCGCCGGGATGCACACCACGGAGATGCCCAGGATCAGCCCCAGGTTGGCCGTGACGGACCCCACGGCGTTGCCCACCGCCAAATCCACCTCCCCCTGGAGGACGCCGGTGACGGAGACCGTCAGCTCCGGCAGCGTGGTGGCCAGGGACACGACGGTGGCGCCGATGATGAACCGGGGCACGCCGGTGGCCTCCGCGATCCAGACCGCGCCGTCCAGAAACCAGTCGCCGCCCTTGACGATGAGCAGCAGCCCCAACAGGAACAACAGTACCGTTACCCAAATACTCATAGCGCCTACCATCCTTTTTCCCAAAAAATCAAGCGAGGCCTCTGTTGCGCGCGCTGACGCCGCCGGTCTGCCCCGACGCGCCGCGCACAACAAAAGTCTCGCTTTTCCGACGTGCTCCGGGCGGCCAAAGGACCGCCGGGATGACGAAGCACATCACGTCTCAATAGCCGTAAGCTACTCCCTTTTATCCGTGCCTGTTCTGTAAGGACATTTTATAGAAATCATATCCTGTTTGTCAACGTTAACTTTGTCAAAGCGGGGCGCTTTCGCCGCATTTGGTCAAAAATTCCGGCTCATAGCCGATCTCCTTTTGAAAAACGACCCGGCCGTCCTCCGCCGTCCCCGCCGGGGCGAAGCCGTAGTCCCGGAAGAACCGCTCCGCCGCGCCGCCGGCGGCCAGGGCGATAAACAGCCGGTCCCCGCCCTGGCGGCGGGTGTGCTGCACCGCCTGGCCGAGAAGCTGGACGCCGAAGCTCCGCCGCCGGCACGCCCTCCGGACACAGGCCAGGGATATCCAGCCCAGATCCGGTCCCAACTGGACGATGCCCACCGGCGCCTCCTCCAGATGGGCCACCAGTGTGGTCCGTCCCGCCGCGCCGGCAAGCAGTTTTTCCCGTTCAAAGGTCCGGCCCTCTCCGGTGTCCGCCCAGCCCTCCGCCGCGAAGTCCGCCAGCAGATCCCCCTGCTCCGGCAGGCGCAGGGGCTCGAACCACAGCCCCGGCTCCAGGCCGTTGGCCCGCCTGCGGATCTTCTCCCCCGCCAGAAATTCCGGGGTCTGCAAATGGCTGTTGTCGCTCTGGAACACCACCCGCAGGTCGTCCCCCTCCGCCTCCAGCAGCGTGACGGCGGTGTTGTCCCCCACCGGCGTCAGGGCCAGCTGGTCCAGAGCGTACCCCTGCAGGGCCGTCAGAACCAGCCGGATGACATAGCCGTGGGAGAAGACCGCCACGGTCCTGCCGTCGTTGGCCCCGGCAATCTCCCGGAGGGCCGCCAGCGCCCGGTCCAGCACCCGCCGGGGCGTCTCCGCGCCGGGGACATACCAGCGCTCCGGATGGACGCGGAAATTCTCCATCCGCGCCGGGTCCTGGCGGCAGATATCGCCCCAGGTCCGCTGCTCCCATTCCCCCACGCAGATCTCCCGCAGCGCCCGCACCCGGTGGAGGGGCAGGCCCTTGGGCTTATAGATGGCGCTGGCCGTGGCGCAGGCGCGGTACAGATCGCTGGAATAGACCCCGTCGATATGGACATCCGCGAAGCGCCGCTCCAGGGCCCGGACCTGGCGCCAGCCCCGGTCGGTGAGGATGCTGTCGTACTGGCCCTGGGCGATGCGGTAGAGATTGCCCTCCGCCTCGGCGTGGCGAATCAGATAGATGCTTGTCATAGTGCCTCCGAAAATTTTGAATTTGACATCAGTATAGCCCATTGGGCACATTTTGGCAAATCCTTCGCGGGCGGTTTTTTTGTCGGGTTTGGGCCATACTACTGCCAGGCCGAAAAGGAGTGACTGAATATGAAAATGTGTACCGGATTTTGGGTCGGTATGAGCGCCGGATTGGTTGCCGGCGCGGCAATGGGGATGATGGCGCCCTGCGGCAGGGACCCCATGAAAACGCAGGTGGGGAAGAGTATCCACAAGCTGGGTGTCGCCGTGGACCACGCCGTGGACAACATCGTCTCCGAGATGCGCTGAGGCGCGAAAAAGGGGGCGGAGAGCAGCAGCTCTCCGCCCCTCCTTTTGAGAAAAATGAAAAATTGGGTCTTGACTTTACGGATTTCTCTGCTATAATAATAACGCTGTCGCTTCAAGGCAGCGCACAACTGCATCTGTGGAAAGTGCTTGACAGCTATGGAGAAGTCGCCTAGTTGGTCGAGGGCGCATGATTGGAAATCATGTAGGCCCCTAAAGGGTCTCGAGGGTTCGAATCCCTCCTTCTCCGCCAAAAGTTCCGAGAATGATTCATTCTCGGAACTTTTTTAAACTTTTTGGCCCAATTAAGTTATAGCATAATTATTCAAAGCAGTGAAATGGTGCCAAAATGGTGCCAAACGCCAAAAAATCGACCTGTAAAAAGAAAAGCCGCGAAATGAGCTGGCAAGGCTCATTTCGCGGTCTTTTTTTCACTGTGTAGAACTTTCAAACACAGCGTTGTGGTAGATGCTCAAAACAAGTTCCTTTCTCTCCGTCCGTTCACCGATATACTGGGCTGTCACCGCTCCCAGAGCGACGGGAATATCAAGCTGATTCCCGATTCCCTTTATGCTATGTCCCAGTATCTGGGCGATTGTGAAGAAGTCCCCAGTCAGTTGGTGCATATTGGTTGCCGCCGAATGCCGCAGGTCATGGAAGCGAATATGGGGCAGTCCAAACTGTTTCAGCTTCCTGCCGAAGCCTTTTGACACCTCCACCCTATGTTCCGGTCTGCCATCAGCCTTTGCGATCACCAGATCATTTTCAATATATCCTGTCCCCAGAGTCTGTTTCTGCTGCATCTGGTATGCTCGCTGCTGCTCAAAATACGGAAGTGTCGCCGCTGTTATCGGAAGTTCCCGCTCACAGGATTTTACGGGGGCCATCTCCGTGATTGGAGCAGTACAGGTCTGTCCAAAGGGCAGTTGTTCAACAACCGCGAAAGTTTGATTCTCAAAGTCTACATTTCTCCAACGAAGTCCCAATATTTCACTCAGGCGCAAACCGTACATGCCGCCCAGAATGACGATCAGTTTCCACTGTGTATCTGAAATACCATCCATCAGTTTCTTCATCTGATCCACAGTATACGGATCTGGGGTCTTGCCCGGTTTCCCAAAGCGGGTTATAATATCTTTGGCAGGATTACTCTCAATGTAATGGTACTTCCTGGCGTTTTCCAGCGATACGCTCAGGACACGATGTACATAACGGATCGTGCTGGGGGAAAGCCCTTCCTCTTTTAGGTCCGCATAGAGCTTGTCCAGCATGGCTGGCGATACCCTGCATAGTTGCACATTCCCCAGATATGGATTAATATGGCTTCGAATCATACTCCGATAACTGGTAGTCGTACTGGGGCGAAGATTGGCCCTGCTGTATTCCTCAATCCACTTTCCCATGTACTCCGCAACTGTCAGCTTGCGCTTTACAGCTGTCGTCGGAACATATGAGGGATTCCCCAATCTTCTTCGCATCTCCGCTTCGTACTCCTGTGCGTCTTTGTATGTTAACAATCCTTTTTTGGAATAGGTCTTGAAGCGGTCGCCTGACTTATACTTGATATTAACGTCGTAGACCTTGCCACTTCTCCCGGTCAGCTTCCCCTTCGCGTCCCGCTTATTTTTTACATTACGTTCTGAAATTGCCACTCTCTTGCCTCCTTAATGCTCACTCTTTAACAGGTGTTTTGTGCCGCTGGTAAAAATCAAGGATTGCCTGATCGAAAAGCAGCCTTCGGTTCCCTACCTGAAGAAACTCAAGTTCCCCGGAATCCATCAACCGCCTTAATGTATTCTCACCAATCCCTGAAATTTTGCTCATGCAGGCAACTGTCTTCAGCATTGGCAGCACCTCGCTGTTAATATTTTTCTTTGTGTTCATTGCTGTATCCTCCAAACAAATAATGTACCGTTGAAGCTTTCAATATTTACATAGTCGGAACCGCCCGGAACTGTTCGGAACGTCAAACCCTAGCAATTTCAATGGATCGCGGTCCATGTTCCAATGTTCCGTCAAAAACGCATTACTTCTTTAATGCAATTCCTACCCTGCCATGTCTGTTTTCATTCCCAATGCGCACTCTTTTAGCGTAGACACCGGGCCTGCCATCGAGCATTTCATAAAAGCGGCCTTTAGAAAACTCAACAAGGCCGTTGACCTTGCAATACTCTTTATAGGCTTCTAGCAGATCAGCATTAAAAACCCGCAGGTCAGGACCTAACTCACAGCATTCATTCACGAACGTCTGTACGGAGTTTTCTTTCATTCCAAAAGCCCGGATGTAAGCACGAGACTCTTCTGGCATTGTAAAAATATAGTTCCGCTCCCGTAATTGTCGAAGTGCTTTAACAGCCAGAGAAAAGATAGAATCCCGCTCTTCCCATAACTTGGTCCCCAGGTTTTTGTCCTGCTGTTCCTTGGAGATGCTCCTGAAAAAAAGTAACACGACCATACGGTTTGTGAAAGCGGCTGTTGCGTCTGCTTCTGTGGTCCCCGGAAGAGTGTTGCCTGCAAAAACCAGCCGGGCCTTAGTCTCGAAGTAAAATGGATCTTTCCCCTTGCGTTCGCCGGAAATTCGATCTCCGCCTGTCAGGGACTTATAGGTGGTAATATCGCTTAACGCCTTACCCTTAATTTCCCCCGCGATATTCAGTTTTTTCCCGAATAGTTCCGCTCGGTTAAAAGGGCTGGACAATTCATGAAGTGGAATATTCGTTACCAATGAGCGGTCAAATAATTTCGAGATGAATTCCAACATTACACTCTTTCCGGAATCGGCTTCACCTTTTAGGAAAAGCGCACATTTACCAGAATTACTGTCACAGCAACAATATCCTATCATTTCGAGAAGTAGCCGTCTTTTTTCTGGATTGCCGTCCAGAGAGGTCTGGCAAAACCGTTCGAAGTTAGGACAGTGAATATCTAAATCGCTCTTTATTAGTCGGGCATGGATACAATAAGTAAAATAGTAACTTGGTGAATATGGCAATAGGGACTGGTTATCGAGGTCAATAACACCATTTTCACTGTTAATAAGACTATCATTACTGTTAAACTGATCTGTACTGACTTGGACACCTTCTACCGCACTTATTCTTATAAGATCCGCAATCTCTTGAATCTCACGCATTCTCAAATTACATATAACTTCCTCCGGCAAGGTAGCCGTTATACGCTGGCATAAATCTCGGATATCAATATAGCAACCTGTCGCGGGGTCATATTCAAGAAGTTTCTGTTCATTAAGGACACGAATGTTTAGGCTATAAATCAGCTGCCGAGCCAAGTTGGAAAGTATATAAGCTTTCTTATTACTGGGCATGGTACACTTTTCTGCCAGTATCAAGTTCTTAACTATCTCATCCCCGCTCCCACTATTAGGGCATTCATCCTCCAATTCATCCTCTGTCCATGTGTATCCATCATCTGACTCATCTTCTGAAGCATCATTCAACTCAGGAATGTTGGAAAACTTCAACCGCTCGTGCAAGTCCTTTTTTGCTTTCTCGATCCGCCGCATATCCTCGTAAAAACCCATTTCCTCTAGAGCCTTTTCCTGATACCCATGCTTTTTCTCAGACATAAAGATTTCCTCCTCATTCTGTCATAAGTCATAAGTCACGTGACAGAATGAAAATATCACTTATCTC
Organism: uncultured Oscillibacter sp.; assembly: GCA_902476875.1. Taxonomy (GTDB): domain Bacteria; phylum Bacillota; class Clostridia; order Oscillospirales; family Oscillospiraceae; genus Oscillibacter. The sequence goes on from CABSFC010000024.1 coordinate 13,263, forward strand.
TTCGATTTGCTAAGATTCCAAAAAACCAGTCTGGAAAATATGCCCATTTCAAGGAGCTGCCATGGAAATTCGCTTTGCATTGTGCTTGGCTATTAAAGATATAGAAGAATATTGGGAACATCTTAAAACTGGAAAAGGAAACGACTTCTTACCCATTTCTGTAAGTTTCAAGTCCTTTCTTTCAGAGGAAAAGATGAAATCATTCTATGGGGTATTAGCCTCTACCTCTCTTTCAAAGTGGGCAAAATCCCCAAGCAAAAACGAATCAAGTGAAATTGTATTAGCAACGGACCTCTCCTATTTGCTGCCTGACAAGGATAGTATTCGCAAAATTTTGCCCGTGCTTATCTGGTCGTATGCCACAAAGTATAAAGAGACCGACGAACCTATATACCAAGAACTCACTTCATTAACGCCATCACGCTTCAAGAAAGTTTCAAGACGTTTTATCCCTGATCCGTGGTATCACAATAAAGCAAAACAGACTTCTCCTACGCGAATAACTCCACAACATACACATGTACTTAACAAATACCAATCCGTCGAATTTTTTCTCTATTTGTTAGATAATCTTTCTCATATTTGTGATCCATATCTGAGCGTTTTGCTTTTCGATTACCATACTCACTATCTTAAATTATATTTTTTGCTTTCAGATTATAAAGAATTAGAACTTGGAAAATCGGTTATTCCAGAAAATTTCAGAAACCCACAATTTATGACATCTCTAAAAAATATCTGTGAAAGATATCAAGAGGATAAAACCCAGCATTTGGAATGGTTCTGTGATATAATGAAAGTGTACCTATGGTCTTACCACCAAAAACCTGATGCACTTGACTCTAACTGGCCCTACTCTTTAGAAAAGCTTTTTGAACACAATATTCGAAAAGTCATAGATGGCTATAAATTTTTATCTTATATGGAAAAATTTGACCCAGAAAATCTTGCCTCTGTCCCTCCGAAATTTTCCGATGAAGATTCTACTGCTTTTGATGAATCGAGCGAGGAATTCGATGCTTTGTTTCGTTTTATGCAGTCAGATGATACCACGAGCGAAGATATCAACGCCTTACGCAGTTTTCTAGGTGTGCATCCTGTTGCAGATATCGGAGATATTACAGATAGCGATATTCAGGAAATACGCAATTATATGGACTCACATCTTTTTTCATAGTAATCAACTGAATTTCGTTCATTTTGCTCTACAAACCCCATCAAAGATTGCTTGCTTACCCTCCACTGTCTCCCGATTCGAAATCCTTTCAGCTCACCAGAATTGAGCAGCTTGTATAGGGTGTTCTTCCCGATATACAGCAGGTCCATGACCTCCCGTGGCGTCAGATACTCACTGATGGGCTCATGCTCCTCCAACAGTTCATCGTCTTGATAGTCGTACATACTCGCAAACTCCTTTCTGGCCCAAAGTTGGCCTTACTGGTTTGTTAGGCGTTATTCCTGCATTTTGAAGTGATACATTATTCACGTGAATAGCCGCTGGATGCCGTAAATACCGACAGGTACGGCATCCAGCGGTTATTTTATTTTCCGAGGAATTTGCCGCCGAAAAAACCATCATTTCAAAAAAAGCAGTGAAAAAACATGTTGAACAGCATTCTCACCGCCATCCGCGCCGTGCTTTCCGAACTGGCCGCACAGATCTTCCGCCGCGTCTGCCGGACGTGAGAACTGACACTGAACAGAAAGGAGCCAATCACTAAGGATCAGCAGAATTTCCCTGGCAATGATCTTTTAGGCATTGCCCTGGCCGCGCTGGCTGCTATGGTCTGCGTGGCAATCGACTATCTTACAAAGGAGAATGGATAATCAATGGAAGAAATGTTTGTATGCTCTGTCTGCGGACAGCTCCACCCGCTGCGGGAGCGGACGGATATGGACGATCAGGAGCTTTGTGAACGCTGCCTGTCGGAAGAAACGCTGGTATGTCATATCTGCGGAGAACGCATCTGGCGGGATGATAACCAGGGTGATGGCAATACACCCCTCTGCCAGCGCTGTTATGACCGCTACTACACCAACTGCGTCCGCTGCGGCGCGCTGCTTCCAATCGAGGACGCCTGCTATGCTGCGGATGACCCGGATCAGGAGGAGCCTCTTTGCCGCAGCTGCCATTCCCGTTTCGTAAACGGCGCAGGCATCCAGAGCTACTACTACAAGCCGGAGCCGATCTTTTACGGCACTGGCGCCCGGTATATGGGCGTAGAGCTGGAGATCGACTGCGGCGGCGAACTTCCGGAGAATGCCGAAGAACTCATGCGCATTGCCAATCAGAACGAACCGCATCTCTACTGCAAGCACGACGGCTCACTGGACGATGGTTTTGAACTCGTCACCCACCCCATGACGCTGGAATACCACAAGACGCTGATGCCGTGGCCGGACGTGCTGAATAGGGCCATAGAACTGGGTTACAGCTCCCACAAAGCCCAGACCTGTGGACTGCATGTCCATGTGAACCGCAGCGCTTTCGGGGCCACAGAACCGCAGCAGGACGCCTGTATCGCCCGTATTCTCTACCTCTTTGAAAAGCATTGGGAGGAGCTTTTGAAATTCTCCCGCCGTACGCCCCGACAACTCAAACAATGGGCGGCCCGGTATGGGTACAAGGAACAGCCCATGGAAATTCTGGATCATGCGAAAAAGGGCTACCACGGCGGACGCTATACCTGCGTGAATCTCACAAACGCGGACACCATTGAGTTTCGGATGTTCCGTGGAACCCTGAAATACAATACACTGATCGCCACATTGCAGCTCGTTGACCGGATCTGCGATGTGGCGCTTTATTTATCTGACGAGGAATGCAAGGCGCTGTCCTGGACCACGTTTGCTTCCGGCTGTCAGGCCCCGGAGCTGGTGCAGTATCTGAAAGAGCGGCGGCTGTATGTCAACGAGCCTGTGGCGGCGGAAGCGGAGGTGTGACATGTGCTGCTTATTTGGCTTGATCGACTATCGCGGCACACTGACAGCCAGACAGAAAAACCGCATTCTCTCCATTATGGCAGCGACTTGCGAGGCCAGAGGCACGGACGCCACCGGGATCGCCTACAACAGCCATGGCAGGCTCCGCATATATAAACGCCCCATTCCGGGCCACTGGATGCGTTTTAACGTGCCTGGGGACGCGCGGGCCATCATGGGGCATACCCGTATGATGACACAGGGCAGCGCGGAGAAAAACTACAACAATCACCCTTTTCACGGTTCCGGGAAGAACGGCCCGTTTGCGTTGGCCCATAACGGCGTGATCTACAACGATGATGTCCTCCGCCGCACACACTTGCTTCCAAAGACCAATATCGAAACAGACAGCTTCATCGGCGTCCAGCTGATCGAGCAAATGAAAACCCTCAGCTTTGACAGCCTGCGGTATATGGCTGAACAGCTGAGGGGGTCTTTTACATTTACGGTCCTGGACGCAAACGATGATCTGTATGTTATCAAAGGCGACAATCCCATGTGTCTGTATCACTTTCCCGTGCTGGGGCTGTATCTCTATGCTTCCACAGAGACGATTTTGAAGCAGGCGCTGTATCAGATGCGCTTACCGTCAAAGAAGCCCGTGCCCATTCCCATGGACTGCGGCGATATCCTGAAAATCGACAGCGGCGGGAAGCTCATGTGGAGCCATTTCAACGATTCCAACCTGTTCTTCCAGTGGTACGCTCCCGCGCATGCCCGGACATGCGCGGACAGCTGCCGGAAAAAGCCGCTTTCCGTCGCGGACAGTACTTATTTCGGCGCGTTGAAGGATGTGGCGCTGGCGTTCGGATATGCGCCGGAGGACATCGACAAGCTGGCGGGCCAGGGCTTTACGCCGGAGGAGATTGAGGAATTTCTATATTGCGGGGAAGTATAGTGGCAGTTTGCAAAAATAGGTTGTATTTCTCCTATTTCTCGCGTATAATAAGAGCATAGGAGGAATGTATCATGAACATCAGTACAGACAGCATGGTTTCCATCACCGAAGCCAATCAGAACTTTTCCAAAGTCGCCCGTCTGGTTGACGAGACTGGCTCCGTCTTGATCCTCAAAAACAATGTCCCCCGCTATCTCGTCATTGACTTCCAGCAGGCCGAGCAGGAGCGTCAGATCCCGGACGAGGACGTTCGGGCCATTTCTAAGCGCCTGATTGCAAAAAACCGGACGGCCTATGAGGAGCTTGCCAAATGATCCGCCTGACAACCGCGCAGGTGATCCTGCTTCATCAAGACCTGATCTCGGAGACAGGCGGCATGGACGGACTGCGGGACGAAGGACTTTTGGATTCCGCGCTCAATATGCCTTTCCAGACCTTTGACGGTCAGCCGCTGTACCCATCTGTCCAGCAGAAGGCTGCAAGACTTTGCCACTCTCTTGTGAAAAATCATCCGTTCATTGACGGCAACAAGCGGGTGGGGGTTCATGTCATGCTGGTGTTTCTGGCGGTCAACGGGATCGAACTCACGTATACCCAAGAAGAGTTGATCGACATGGGCCTGTCGCTGGCCGCTGGCGAGCTGACTTACGAAGCGGTCTTACAGTGGATCATGGAGCATCAGCAATAGGCTATATTCTTTATGAGGGGATATCCTCTGCACAGCAATGAAACATCCCCACCTCCGGCTCCGGGCGATCCATGGGTCCCTGCCCACGCCTTGCCCGTCTTCCTCCGCCGGAGCTGGTGATTTTTCCTCGCTGACGCAGAGAATATCCCCACATATACGCAAAATAAAGGGAGATCAGCTAGTCGGCTGATCTCCTTTTTCATTTATAGCCATGAGAAACGTTTTTAGAATGGACTCCGCATAGTGAAGCTCTCTCGGAGAGCATTTTTTTAGCATCTGGCTAATGCTTGCGCATTCCTCGTTGGGTTCTGTTCCGAACAAAATGTAGTCTGTGGACAGGTGCAGAACTTCCGCAATCCGGCAAAGCGTTGGGACAGACATACCTTTTACGCCCAACTCTATATCAGAGCAGAATTTGGGAGTTACATCCAGCAGTTCCGAAAGCTGCTCTCGAGTATATCCCAAAAACTCCCGCTGTTTGCGAATCCGCTTGCCGATCGCACCCCAATCCATTCCTATTCCTCCGTGTTTTTTATTTAGTCTACACGGCGAATCAATTTCTATAAATGAACTTTCAGGGTTTACAAATCAAAACTATTAGGGTATATTTGAGTTAAGCATCCAAATACGCTAAGGTTATGCTTTTAAACTTACATAAGGGAACGGGGATAATCGTGAAACCAAAGAAAATCATCAGTTTGCTGTTGGTGCTTGTACTTACTTTGACTGCTTGCAGTTCTCGGACAGTCCCGGAAGATTCTTCTGACGCCTCTGATCCCACACAGGAAAACGCAAATCACATCTCTCATGTTTCTGCAACAGGAAGCACGGACTACACAACTTTTATTGATATGTGTATTCCAAATATCATTTCTGTCCTCGGTGAAGACTATGGTGTTCGAATTGACGCCATCCTGATGAATTATATTATCGTCTATAAATTGGACGGCGATGATAACCGAGTCGAATTTGAGACTACCGCTATGTCTGATGATGCATTGTCTATTGATGAAGTAATAACAGATTCAGCTATTATTTCAGATACGATATCATTTTATGGAACGGTCGACATTACAGGTACAGGTCTTCTTTCCAGCATGGATATAGATGAAGCAATCAGTTGGTGCAAGGAAAACAATTATATTTACGAGTCCGGCTCTGGCGATAATGGATTGGAAACATGGACTTATTTGCGAATCAATTATAAAGGAATTGAAGTTTATTACGAATGGAAAGATGATTCTATACCAGTAGTCCGTGTAATCTCAAGTTCCTATGGGGCTCCCCCCACGGAGACGCTTGAAAATCAAACACCGGGGTATGACCCGGGTACAGGGGATTCCATCGAAGTTAGCCCTTATGATAATATGAGTAAGTTTGAATACATTACCATGGTTCATCAAAATGGCAGTCCCAGAAATGACGATATTCTTCGAGACATTTATCAATATATTGGGGTAGCAACTGGAATTTCCGGTCAGGTAACGTGGACTTCTGGTATTGGTGATGGTCCAATGAAACTTCTCGTTAAGGTCGATTCATATAGTTTCTTCGCTAATAATTGGGCGAATGATACATTCAATGAATTTTATGTTTCATGCGTCTCTGACTATCATCTTCCAATTCTGGAAGGCGATAAAATAGCAGTTTATGGGGAAATCTACGGACCCGATCAATATACTATAACCCAAAATGGTATCCAAAAAACAAAAGACTGTTATGGTATTACTGTTCGCCATTATGACATCAGCGGTCACGAGGGCGTTTTAGGTGGCGGGTATACTCGTACTGAACTCACTAAAGAAGAAAAAGCATATTGGTTTAATCATAATTACAAGCTTTATGGTTCAAGCGTCGATGACTCTACTACGCAAAATGCAAAAGAAGTATATTTGACCGAAACCACGTTTAATAATCATCCTTATTCCATCATAAGCATCATGGAGTTCCCTGTTGATGGCTTTATTGTGCTAACTATAGCGTATGAATCTCCTGTGTTTGTAACCTACGATTACAGCCGCCCACTAACTGTTACGAGATGGCTCCGACTTTATTATGATGGGAAGATGAGCTTTGGCGAAGGAAAATTTTCTGACGGTGAAACTACTGGTGACTTCAATAACATGCCAGGAACTTCTAAAGATTATTCTTATGAGGGAAATATCCCTAAAGACTATATTGCTTATGGCTATAAGCGAGCCGACCTAATAACCTAACATTATATTACGTTTTAGAAAGAGATAGGAGAACACCATGGAAGAGAAAAAAGAATTAATCATCAAACTGGAAAACTCCCTGGATGCAATCTATCAGATAAGCTCTAAACAGGAAGAAATTCAGGCAGCAGAAGATGAATTAGCTGCACTGGATAAAAAAGTGAAGGACATGTCTACTTCACTATGGGATGCACTTGGTTTAATTCTTTTAATAATAGCGTTATTTTTACTCTTTAAAACCCTTTTAAAAAACTTTTTGGAGATTTTTCATATCGTCTACTGGTCTTTTCCCATTGCCATAATTATTGCAATTCTAAGCCTCATTATTGCATCGTGTATTATGTCACCACGTATGACGCGACGGGAGCAAAATGCCGAAGCTTATCGAGAATCACAGACGGTTATCTTGCAAACCGATCTTGAAATGAAAAGACTTAGCATGGAGAAACTTGTTGACTCTAATGAAACTAAAACAATGCAACAGCTTATTCCTGCTGTCTATACAACGGTTGATGCTGTTGCATTTTTTATCACAGCATTAAAAAACCAGCGAGCGGATAGTTTGAAAGAAGCTATTAACCTATATGAAACGGAAAAACATAACCGTGAAATGCTAGACATGCAGCAGCAAGAGCTGGAAATGCTTGCCCAGAGCATTGAACTGGGCAAAGCCCAGCTTGATGCGCAACAGCAAATTCTGGAGAAAGAAAAGTCTATCGCTTGGAATCAATCTATGACAAATTGGCGGACAGCAAAAATCAGCAGACAGGTCCGTTTTTCTAATGCTGTTGGAATCATAAACACTGTTAAACACTGGAAAAAATAATATTGGTAAGCTATGATTATGAATGATTATAATAACCAACCTCTCAGTTCTATGCAGAATACTACGCCAGAAACCAATACCAGCAGAAACAGCAACAAGTCTGGCGGTGGGTGCGGTGGCGCTCTCTTAAAATTATTTTTCTTTTTGATAGTAATTTCTCTAGTTTTCCGGGCTTGCAACGGAGATAGCAATAACAACAGCAACAGCAAAGTTGACGGGCCGCCAGAAGCAAGTCCCCCTTCATACGTTGAAAATCCCCCCACGTCGGATTTAACACCTGTTGAAGAGTCCCCTGTGCAGGATTCAGTTCCAACCGACACCGAAGAATCAAATGCAGAAATGCCGGAATCAGAGCTTTCAGAAATGGCCCGCAATATTGAGCAGTTATATTTTCATGGAGCCTATACCGATCTCGGAACTGTCACAATCCACGATTTCAAAGAGCGTGATGGGCTTTTAGAGCAGATGGCTTACTTTCTATCATCAGAAGATGCTCTTAACGGCGAAGTCCCTGTTGCAAAAGAGTCCAAGCTATTTGGAAATGATTATTGGTATATGACATCCAATTCTTCTGACTATTCTTATATTGGAGACATCAAAGATGGAAAACCTGACGGATTCGGGATGCTCTTATACATTTACAACGGGAATTATAATTATCAATTTAAGGGAGAACCCGGCATCTGCTATGTCGGAAACTTCAAAGATGGCATGTTTGATGGATATGGAGCAGCATTTGTTGTTGGCGATTCAGACATATCATCTGCTGTTTCAAGTGTAGCCTCAACAGGACTATTGTCGGAGGACGAAGGTGAACTCCTTGTCGAATATCTCTTCAACTATGTCTTATATGAAGGTTATTTTAGAGAAAACAAGGTAAACGGAAAGGCTAACTATTTTTATTTCCCAACGTATCAAGAACAAATGATTCCTTTCCATGAGCAGCCCATCGACGGTTATATTTGGGCGAATGCCTATCCATATGTGACAATGGGTGAATACGTAAACGGAGAACTCACCGGGGATGCTATGATTTACAAATTCAATCAGCTAGTATACGATGGTGAAGTCAAAAAGGACGAATATCATGGTACTGGAACGTCATATTATTATAACGGTCAGGTTGAATATTCAGGTGATTGGAAAAATGGAATGCGGCACGGCAAAGGTGCCTATTACGATACCGATGGAACTTTAATTTATGACGGCAAATGGGAGAATGATGATTACGCCCATTGACTGAAACGCACATCAATGCATGGTGACAAATTGGTGCCATAACATATAAGGTCCTAATCAGCTCTATAAAGCCATATATCCGCAAAAGTCCTAAATCATTGAATATATCCCTCAAAAAAGCAACTTAAATCGAATTATAATACAAAATTCGCTATTTCTTGTCTTTGGAAATCATGTAGGCCCCTAAAGGGTCTCGAGGGTTCGAATCCCTCCTTCTCCGCCAGAAAGAGAGACACGCTTTGCGTGTCTCTCTTTCTATGCGTATACCTATTTCCCCGCAAGAAAAATAGGTATACACGACAAGCTTCGAAATCGCGCGGGAAAACCCTGGCGGTTTTCCTGAAAAGATCACATGCATAAAAACGCCCGCGTTTTGACCGCTTTCGTCAAAACGCGGACATGTCTCTTCAACCCCGCAGAGCGGTTCCAAAGCTCCGCAGGTTCTCCTGGAGCCGCTGGAAAAAAAGGCTGGCGTGATATCCGTCCGCCGCGGCGTGGGATACGGTCACCGTCGCCGGAAGCGTGTACCGCCCCGCCTGCTCCGTGTACTTGCCGTAGGTGATGATGGGAAACAGCGCCGGCTCCCCCGGGGAGTGGGTGCTGTAGCCGGTGTAGTCCAGCCAGGGAACGCAGCTGATGCAGAAAAAATTCGGCGGCTGGCCCGGGCGGCCTTTGACGCCGTGGTTGGCGCCGTAAGTCTCCACCACCCGTTCAAATTCCCGATAAAACGCCTCAAAATCCGGGCGGTACTCCGTCCATAGGTCGCTGAAGGTCCCGTCCTCCCTGTGGAACACGGTGAAATTCACATGGACCGCGTCCCAGATGCCCGGCGCCCCGTCCGGCGCGGTCATCAGCTTCATCTCGTCCATCCCGTTGACGGTCCTGGCCGCGGCGTGGAGGAAGCAGCCGTAAAACCGCCTGCCGCTCTCCCGGGCATAGGCCAGAGCCTCCGTCACATCCAGGCGGGCGGTCAGGGAGTAGCCGCATTTCAAAAACTCCCGGTAGTAGCGGTAGTGCTCCCGGCGGGGCCAGGTCTCCAGATCGATCTTTCGATAGCCCGGCAGCTGCTGTTCCATGGGGATCGCCTCACTTTCCCTGTCAGTATACCCCAAATCCGGAAAAAGAACAAGCGCCCCGGGCGGCTGGCCCGTCCGGGGCGCGGTTTCAGGTCTCCGTGTCAAATTGCCGCAATCCCGCGATGTCGCTGACCGGCAGGGAGAACACCAGGGACTGGGCCTCCGTCTTCATGCCCGCCTGGGCCATGACCGCCTTCATGATGGGCCTGCGGTCCTCCGCCTTTGTCAGGATGAAGATCAGCTCCTTCTCCGCCGCGATGGACACGCCGAAAAACTTCTTCGCCAGCTCCGTGCCGGTGCCCTTGGCGTGGACGGAGGTGCCGCCGGTGGCGCCCGCCGCCCGGGCGGCGTCCATCACCCGGTCCGTGTAGCCCTGGTTGGTGATGACGATGATCAGCTCGTGAGTCAGCTCTTTTTCCATGATGTTCTCCGCCTCCTGTTGCAGCAGATAGTCCCTGGCGGCCGCGCCGCCGATGCTGGAAACCGGCACCGTCATCAAAACGCCCCGGCCCGGAATGTCCAGCCACAGCTCCTTTGCCGCCCGGCGCACCAGCCGGGGGGACCGGGGCGCCACGCACATCAGCACCGCTTTCTCCGTGGCCTCCAGGCCCAGACAGTCCAGAATCTCGGTGGTGGCCGTGCCACGGCCCAGGGCCGTCAGCACCAGCGGGAGCCCCTGGCTCTGATACCAGGACGCGAACTCTCCGCCGCGGACGCGGTCCGTGATGGTAATCATGAGAACAGCTCCACCCATGACAGCTTCTCCTCTCTCGTGGTAGCGGTTACAAATCGATGATCTCCTCGTCCGCCGCCTCGCTTTCGGCCTGTTCGGCCCTGCGCAGCTTCATCTGATAGGCCAGACCCAGCAGCTGGATGGTCAGCAGCGGCGTCATGGCCACCATGGCCACCACGCCGAAAGCGTCGGTGACGACATTGCCCCCCAGGGCCTCGCAGGCGCCCTGGGCAAAGGGCAGCAGGAAGGTGGCCGTCATGGGGCCGGAGGCCACGCCGCCGGAGTCAAAGGCGATGGCCGTGAAGATCTTCGGCACAAAGAAGGACAGCGCGATGGCCCCCAGATAGCCCGGCACCAGGAACCAGAGGATGGAGATCCCCGTCAGCACCCGGATCATGGCGAGGCCGATGGACACCGCCACGCCGATGGACAGGCTGGTGCTCATGGCCTTGCCGGGGATGGCGCCGGAGGTAATCTCCTCCACCTGGCGGTTCAGGGAGTGGACGGCGGGCTCCGCCTGGACGATGAACCAGCCCATCAGCATACCGATGGGAATCAGCACCCAGTTCTGGTCCAGCACGGCGATCTGCCGCCCCAGGTATGTACCCGCGGGCAGAAAGCCCACGTTAACGCCGGTCAGAAACACGGTCAATCCCACATCAGTATACAGGAGACCGACTACGATTTTCAACACCTTTTTCCGGCTCAGGTGGAGGGACACCACCTGAAAGACGGCAAAAAACGCCGCGATGGGGGCCAGACACACGGCGACCTCCCTGGCGTACGCGGGCAGGGCCGTCAAAAACAGCTCCCACAGCGCGCGGCTGTCCCCCGCCGACGGCATGGCCGTGGGCTCATAGACGGCGGAGACCGGATACACCAGGGACAAAATCAGCACCGCCAGGATGGGCCCCACGGAGCACAGCGCCACCAGGCCGAAGCTGTCCTGGGCGGCGCCCTCGTCGCTTCGGATGGAGGCGACGCCGACGCCCAGGGCCATGATGAAGGGCACCGTCATGGGCCCGGTGGTGACGCCGCCGGAGTCAAAGGCAATGGCCAGGAAATCCTTGGGGATAAAGGCCGCCAGGATGAACACCACCAGATAGGAGCAGATCAGCAGCCCGTTCAGCGGGACGCGGAACAAGATGCGCAGCAGGGCCACCACCAGAAACGCGCCCACGCCCACGGCCACCGCCCCCACCAAAACGGCGTTGGGGATGCCGGGGACCTGCTGGGCCAGAACCTGGAGGTCCGGCTCCGACACGGTGACGATGACGCCGATCAGAAAGCTGACGGACACCACCACCCACAGCTTGCGGGATTTGGTCATATGGGCGCCCACCCGCTCGCCGATGGGGGTCATGGCGGTCTCCGCGCCCAGGGTGAACAAGCCCATGCCGAAGATCAGCATCACCGCGCCCACCAGGAACGCCAGCAGGATGTCCGTGGGCACCGGCGCGGCGGTGAAGCACAGCACCAGCACGATGACGGTGATGGGCACCACGGAGGCCAGCGCCTCCTTCACCTTTTCGCCCAGGATCGTCCTGGTCTGACCCATCCGTTCCCGCCAGCGCCATTTCAGCCGGTTCCACATCTCCGTCACCTCCGTTCCGCTCAAAATGCATATTTATATGATAATACCATGCAAAATTTGTCTTTTTCAAGGTAGTTCCGCCGTTCTTAACAAATTCTTTGCAATCCGCCGGAGGCGGCCTCTGTTTTGCCCAGCTGAAAACTGTCTTCCAGTTTGATGAATATTTTTCATATCCCGGCGTTGTTCATTGATTTTATCACGCTTTTTTGCTAAACTTATGGCTGATCAGAAGCAACCGTGGGATTTTGCCGTCGCCGCGACGCCGGCATCACAATGAAAAAAATTTTAAGGAAGTGACCTTCTATGAAAACCGGACTGGTCCTGGAGGGCGGCGCCCTGCGGACCATCTTCTCCGCCGGCGTGTGCGACGCGCTGCTGGACGCGGGGCTGCCCCTGCCCGACTACACCGTCGGCGTCTCCGCCGGCATCGCCTACGGCGTCAGCTACCTCTCCCGCCAGAGCCGCCGGAACCTGAAGCTCATCACGACCTACGCCAACGACCGGCGCTACATGGGCTGGTGGAACTGGGCCAACCCCAGGAACCGCTGCTACTTCGGGCTGCGATTTGCCTACGAGACCATCCCCAACGAACTGCTGCCCTTTGACTATGACACCTTCGAGGCCTATCCCGGCATGGTGGAGGCCGTGGTCACCAACCTGAACACCGGCAGGGCCGACTATCTGCCGGTGCCCCGGCGGGACGACCACAACCTGCTGCTCCAGGCCACCTGCGCCATCCCCCTGCTGTTCCCCGTCATTGAGGTGGACGGGCAGCCATACCTGGACGGCGGCTGCGCCGACGCCATCCCCTGGCGGCGGGCTTTTGACGTGGGCTGCGACCGGGTGGTGGTGATTTTGACCCGGGAGCGGGATTACCGCAAGGAGGGGGACGGCTCTTTGCGGATGCTGGAGCGGGCCTTTCGCAAGTACCCCGCCTTTGTGGAGACCATGCGCACCCGGTCGGAGCGCTACAACGCCTGCCGGGAGGAGCTGTTCGCGCTGGAACAGGCGGGCAAAGTCCTGGTCATCGCGCCGGAGGACACCCTGGGCTGCTCCCGGACGGAGCGGGATCTGGAGGTCCTGCGGGCGCTGTGGCAGTCCGGCTACTTCGCCGGACGGCGGTCCGCGGAGGACGTCCGGACATTTTGGAAAAAGGAAAATTGATGCCACTTTCAGGAGGCGGCGCCGTTTTCGGCGCCGCCTTTTTTGTCGCAAGCGTTTGCAAAATGTACGTTTTTAACAACTTTTTATTTTTTATTTCTATATTTTTCACAATTTCTTACGCAAATTTTACATTTGGTCATTCCGCCGATTTCCTGTGGGTTTTTGAACATATATAATGGTCTCAAAACATAAAGGTTGACAGCACCCCATTCCCGGATGGGGAAACGGATAAAGGAGCATCGGCAGTTATGGACATTTTCTCCGTCTTTACCCTATGCGGCGGCCTGGCATTCTTTCTCTACGGCATGACCACCATGTCCAAGAGCCTGGAAAAAATGGCCGGCGGCAAGCTGGAGCGGACTTTGAAGCGCATGACCTCCAATCCCCTGAAAAGCCTGCTGCTGGGCGCGGGCATCACCATCGCCATTCAGTCCTCCTCCGCCATGACGGTGATGCTGGTGGGCCTGGTGAACTCCGGCGTCATGGAGATCGGCCAGACCATCGGCGTCATCATGGGCTCCAACATCGGCACCACTCTGACAGCCTGGATCCTGTCCCTGACGGGCATCGAGAGCGAGAGCGTGTTCGTCAACCTCTTGAAGCCGGAGAACTTCTCCCCGGTCATCGCCCTGGCGGGCATCATCCTGATCATGGGCTCCAAAAAGCAGCGCCGCCGGGACATCGGCCGCATTTTGGTGGGCTTCTCCATTTTGATGTACGGCATGGAGCTGATGAAGCAGTCCGTCAGCCCTCTGGCGGAGCTGCCGGAGTTCTCCAGCCTGCTGACCGCCTTCAACAACCCCCTCCTGGGCGTGCTGGTGGGCGCGGTGTTCACCGGCGTCATCCAGTCCTCCGCCGCGTCGGTGGGCATTTTGCAGGCCCTGGCCCTCACCGGCTCCATCACCTACGGCATGGCCATCCCCATCATCATGGGCCAGAACATCGGCACCTGCGTCACGGCGTTGCTCTCCTCCATCGGCGTCAGCCGCAACGCCAAGCGGGTGGCGGTGATCCATGTCTCCTTCAACGTCTTCGGCACCGTGGCCTGCCTGATCCTGTTCTACGGCGGCGACCTCCTCTTCCACTTCCCCTTTATGGACGCCGCCGTGGGCGCGGTGGGCATCGCCCTGTGCCACACGGTGTTCAACGTGTTCACCACGGTCCTGCTGCTGCCCTTCTCCCGCCAGCTGGAAAAGCTGGCGCGGAGAGTGGTGCGCAGCGAAAGCCCGGAAGAGCAGTTCGCTTTCCTGGACCCCCTGCTGCTGCGGACCCCCGGCGTGGCCGTCAGCGAGTGCGTGGCCATGACCAACCGCATGGGCGAGCTGGCCCACCGGAATCTGCTGAACGCCATCCGGCAGCTGTCGGATTACAGCGAGAAGCGGGAGGCGGAGATCATTCAAAATGAGGACAAGCTGGACATCTACGAGGACCGCCTGGGCGGGTATCTGGTGACCATCTCCCAGCACGGCGTCTCCATGGACGATATCCACACCGTCTCCCGCCTGCTCCACGCCATCGGAGATTTCGAGCGCATCGGCGACCACGCCCTGAACCTCCAGGAGTCCGCCCGGGAGCTGCGGGACAAGGAGCTGCGCTTCTCCGACACAGCCAACGACGAGCTTCAGGTGCTGTTGGCCGCTCTGGAGGATATTCTGGACAAGGCTTTTGCCTGCTTCACTGAAGACGACGCCAACGCCGCCCGGGACGTGGAGCCCCTGGAGGAGACCATTGACCGCCTGATCGAGGAGATCCGCAAGCGCCACATCCGCCGCCTCCAGACCGGGGAGTGCACGGTCCAGCTGGGCTTCGTCCTGAACGACCTGCTGACAAATTTCGAGCGCGTCTCCGACCACTGCTCCAACATCGCCGTCTCCGTTCTGGAGGAGCGGAACGACAAGGTCGGCCGCCACGCCTGCATCCACGACATGGAGAGCCAGGGCGCCTTTACCGCCAGTCTGGACAGCGATCTGGAAAAATACCGCCTGCCGCAGATATGACGGACTTCCCAAAAAGCCCCTCCGGCGCGTTGCGCCGGAGGGGCTTTTTACCGGCCCAGCCAGACCGCCGCCATGTGGGCGGCCACGGCGCCGTCCGCCGCCGCCGTGACGATCTGCCGCAGGGGCTTGGCCCGCACGTCTCCGGCGGCGAACACGCCGGGCAGCTCCGTCCGGGTGTCCTCCCCCGCCGGGATATAGCCGTCCCGGTCCAGGGCCAGCTGTCCCCGGACCAGCTCGCTGCTGGGGCGCCGGCCTATGGCGACAAAGACGCCGTCGCAGGTCAGTTCCCGCTTCCCGCCTGTGGCGAGGTCCCGGTACGCCAGCCCCGTGACCCGCTCCCGGCCCAGGATGGCCTCCGTCCCGGCGTTCCACACCGGGGTGACGTTTCCCGCCGCCTCCAGCTGGGCGAGATACCGGCGCTCCGCCCGCAGGGTGTCCCGCCGGTGGACCAGCCAGACCCGGCGGCACAGGCGGGACAGGGCCAGCGCCTCCGCCGCCGCGGAGCTGCCGCCGCCGATCACCGCCACGTCCCTGCCCCGAAACAGCGGCCCGTCGCAGGCGGCGCAGAAGCTGACGCCCCGGCCCCGGAGCGCCGCCTCTCCGGGCACATAGCATCCGGG
>CABSFC010000025.1 GCA_902476875.1 uncultured Oscillibacter sp.
ATCTCCGGGGGCGCTTTTTGCGTTCACTCAGTCCATGGGCCGCCGTACCACCAGACGCCGCCGCCAGATGGAGGGGGCGAACAGCAGCAGCATGGGGAAGATCTCCAGCCGGCCCACCAGCATGTCGAAGGACAGCAGCAGCTTGGACGCCGGGGAGAACGCGGAGAAGTTGCCCATGGGGCCCACCATCTCCAGTCCGGGGCCGATGTTGTTGATGCAGGAGGCCAGGGCGGTGAAGGTGGTCACCAGGTCGAACCCCTCCAGCGACAGCAGCAGGAAGGACGCCACGAAGATCACCATGTATACGGAGAGGTAGACGTGGGCGCCCCGCAGGCTCTTCTCCGACAGGGGCTTGCCCTCCAGCTGGACGGTGGTCACGGCGTTGGGGTGCAGCATCTTCCGCATGTCGGCCAGGGAGGATTTCAGAAGGATCAGAATCCGGGACACCTTGATGCCGCCGCCGGTGGACCCGGCGCAGGCGCCCACGAACATCAGCACCACCAGAATGGCCTTGGAGAACGTGGGCCAGGTGTTGAAATCCACCGTGCCGTAACCCGTGGTGGTGATGATGGAGGCCACCTGGAAGAAGGCGTGGCGCAGGCTGGTGCCCACAGAGCCGTAGAGATGGACGATGTCCGCGGTGATGGCGGCCACCGCCGCCGCCACGATCAGGAGATACGCCCGCAGCTCCTCGGAGCCGAACACCTCCCGGAAGCGGCGGATCAGCAGGAAGTAGTACAGGTTGAAGTTGATGCCGAACAGCAGCATGAAAACGCCGATGACGATGTCGAAATAGGCGCTGCCGTAGGCGCCCACGCTGAGATTGCGGCTGCTGAAGCCGCCGGTGCCCGCCGTGCCGAAAGCGTGGATGCAGGCGTCGAAAAGCGGCATCCCCCCCGCCAGCAGCAACACGATCTCGATAATGGTCATGACGAAGTAGATGCCGTACAGGATTTTGGCGCTGTCGCTCATGCGGCTGACCAGCTTGCCCACGGACGGCCCCGGCACCTCCGCCCGCATCAGGTGCATGCCGTGGCCGTCGGTCATGGGCAGGATGGCCATGACGAACACCAGCACGCCCATGCCGCCGATCCAGTGGGTGAAGCTCCGCCAGAACAGGCCGCTGCGGGTCAGGTGCTCCACCTCCGTCAGGATCGTGGAGCCGGTGGTGGTGAAGCCGGACACCGTCTCAAAAAACGCGTCCACAAAACCGGGGATGTCCCCGGATATCACAAAGGGCATGGCCCCGAAGATGGAGAGAAACACCCAGGCCAGGGCCACCACCGCGAAGCCGTCCCGGGCGTAGATAGACGTGCGCCTGGGGCGGCGGACGCCGAACGGCAGCCCCACCGCCAGCAGGGCCAGAGCCGGGATGAAAAACGGTCCGACGGGCTCGCCGTACAGCAGCGCCGTCAGCATGGGCAGCACCATAAGGGCGGCCTCCGTCAGCAGGATGCGGCCGATGACGAAGCCGATCATTTGATAATTCATAGCCCCTCCGCCCTTACCGCAGAATGTCGTGGATGTCCTGAAGGGTGGTGTCCGTGGTGACGACGATGACATCGTCGTTGGCGTTCAGCACGTCATTGCCGGAGGGAATGACGATGCGCCCGTTCTGCCGGACGATGCCCGCCAGCAAAATGCCGCTTTTCAGCTTCAGGTCCTTCAGCGGCACGCCGATGAAGGGCACGTCCTCCGTCACGCCGAACTCCAACGCCTCCACCGCGCCGTCCACCAGCCGGTGGAGGGTCTTGATCTTGGCGCCGGAGGCGCACTCCATGGCCCGGACGTACTGGACGATCAGCTCCGTGGTGACGCTGCGGGCGGACACCACGCTGTCGATCATACTCTCGTTGGACACCAGGTCCACCAGGGACTTGCGGTTGATCTTGGCAATGACCTTGCAGTTCCCGGACTGCTTGGCGGCGCACAGGGACATCAGGATATTGGCCTCGTCGATGCCGGTGATGGCGACGAACGCGTCGGTCTGCTCGATGCCCTCCTCGTGGAGCAGCTCGCTGTCGGTGCCGTCGCCCACGATCAACAGGGCCTTAGGCAACTGCTCGCTCATCTGGATGCAGCGCTGCTCGCTCTGGTCGATGATCTTCACCGACATGCCCATGGCCAGCAGCTCCGAGGCGAGATAGTAGCAGATCTTGCTGGCCCCCACGATCATGACGGAGGACGCCCGGTCCCGGAACACCCCCAGGTGCCGGAAGAACTGGCTCAGCTGGTCCGGCGCGGCGGTGAGATAGATTTTGTCCCCGGATCTCAGCACGAAATCGCCGGAGGGGATGATGGTCTCCCCCTTGCGGGCCACGGCGCAGATCAGCACCCGGACCCGGATGTTCTTGTAGAGGTCGGCCAGCTGCATGCCGTCCAGCGCCGAACCGCCGGGCAGCCGGTACTCCACCAGCTCCAGCCGGCCCTTGGAGAAGGACTCCAGCTTCATGGCCGCCGGAAAGCGCAGCACACGGGCGATCTCCCGGGCGGCGGCTTTCTCCGGATTGATGGACATGCTGAGGCCCAGCTCCTCCCGCATGAAGCGGAGCTGCTTTTCATACTCCGGATTGCGGATGCGGGCAATGGTGTGCTCCACTCCCAGCTTTTTCGCCACGAGACACGCCAGAATGTTGATCTCGTCGCTGGAGGCGGTGGCGATCAAAAGATCGGCCCTGTCGGTCTCCGCCTCCTTCTGCACCTCATAGCTGGCGCCGTTGCCGCACACGCCCATCACGTCGTAAATGTTGATGATATTGTCGATCAGCTGGGGATTCTGGTCGATGACCGTCACCTTGTTGTCCGCGGAAAGCTGCTGCGTCAGCGCCAGGCCCACCTTGCCGGCGCCTACGATGATGATCTTCATGCTGCCTCCTGTCTTTGTTCTGGGCGGATGGCAGTCCGCTCTGTCGTTTATGAAATTATAACGAATGTCCGGGAAAAAGTGAATACCCGTTTCGTGAAAATTTTGCTTGACATTCTCCCTGCTCCCAGCTAAAATATGTTTCAATTATTTTATTTAAATTTTTTTAATTAAAATAATTGATACTTCTATACCAAAGGAGAAGGACTATGGAATTCGAGAAAGTGCGCGATATCATCGTGGAGACGCTGGGCTGCGACGCCGAACAGGTCACGCTGGAGGCATCCCTGTCCGACGACCTGGGAGCCGACTCCCTGGCCTCCGTGGAACTGGTGATGGCGCTGGAGGAGGCCACCGGCATCTCCATCGACGACGCTGACGTCGCAAATCTCAAGACCGTGGGCGACGTGATGAACTACCTGGCCGCCCATAAGAACTGAACGGCTGCCCCGCCGGAGATACTCCGGCGGGACACCCCCTCCATCTTCCGTCAAGAAAGGAAGCCCTATGACCAAGCAAGAGATCTTTGACCTGCTGGACCGCTTCGAGGGCGGCGCCCTGGCCTCCCTGAAGCTGTCCACCCGGGATTTCACCATAGAGCTGACCCGGGGCGCGCCAGGTGCCGCCTCCGCCGGTCAGGCTCCCCAGCCTGTTCCCACGGCGGCCCCCGGGCCCGCAAAGGAGGACGCCCCCGCCGTCACCGCCCCGCTGGTGGGGACCTTCTACGCCGCGCCGGGACCGGAGCAGGCGCCCTTCGTCTCCGCCGGGGACCGTGTGAAAAAGGGCCAGACCGTCTGCCTCATCGAGGCCATGAAGATGATGAGCGAGGTCCCCGCCCCCTGCGACTGCGTCATTGAAGAAATTCTGAAATCCAGCGGCGATCTGGTCTCCTTCGGAGAACCGCTGCTGCGCTACAGGCCATGCTGAAGCGGGTTTTGATCGCCAACCGGGGCGAGATCGCCCTGCGCGTCCTGCGGGCCTGCCGGGAGATGGACATCGAGACGGTGGCCGTCTACTCCCAGGCGGACGAGGAGGCCCTCCACGTCCAGCTGGCCACCCAGGCGGTGTGCGTCGGCCCCGCCAGAGCCGCGGACAGCTATCTGAATCAGGACGCGCTGCTGACCGTGGCGAAAGCCACCGGCTGCGACGGGGTCCACCCCGGCTACGGCTTTCTGTCGGAAAACGCCGGCTTTGCCGACGCCTGCGCCCGGGAGGGCCTGACCTTCATCGGCCCCTCCGGGGACGCCATCCGGAAGGCCGGGGCCAAATCCGCCGCGCGGGAGATCATGCGGGCGGCGGGCGTCCCCGTGACCCCCGGCTCCGGCGGGCCGGTTGCGTCTGTGGAGGACGCGCTGGCGGCGGCGGAGCGGGTGGGCTGGCCCGTCCTGCTGAAGGCCAGCGCCGGAGGCGGCGGCCGGGGCATCCGCCGGTGTGACAGCGCCGACGCGCTACCTGCCGCCTGGGCCGAGGCCAGGGCCGAGGCAAGGGCCTGCTTCGGAAACGACGAGATGTACCTGGAGAAGCTGGTGCTCCGGCCCCGGCACATTGAGTTTCAGATCCTGGCGGACCGCCACGGACACGTGGTCCACTTGGGGGACCGGGACTGCTCCGTGCAGCGCCGGAACCAGAAGCTCATTGAGGAGGCCCCCGCCCGGTGCCTGACACCCGGGCTGCGGGAGGCCATGGGGCAGGCCGCCGTCCGGGCGGCCCGGGCCGTGGGCTACCAGGGCGCGGGCACCGTGGAATTTTTGCTGGACCCGGATGGGGAACACTTCTACTTCATGGAGATGAACACCCGCATCCAGGTGGAGCACGGCGTCACCGAGCTGGTGACCGGCGTGGACCTGGTGCGCCAGCAGCTGCGCGTCGCCTCCGGACTGTCCCTGGACTTTGCCCAGGAGGACGTCCATCTGGACGGCCACGCCATCGAGTGCCGCGTCAACGCGGAAAATCCGGCGGAGGACTTTCGCCCCTGCCCCGGCAGGGTGGCGTTTCTCCACTTTCCCGGCGGCGCGGGGGTGCGGGTGGACTCCTGCCTGTACGACGGCTGCACCCTGTCCCCTTACTACGACTCTCTGGCTGCGAAGCTGATGGTCCACGCCCCCACCCGGCTGGAGGCCATCCGCAAGATGCGCCGCTGTCTGGAGGAGTTCACTCTGGAGGGCTTCCCCACCAACGCGGAGCTGAGCTATCAGATCCTGTACCATCCCACCTTTGTCCGGGGCGGCTGCACCACGGCCTTTCTGGACGAGAACCTGCCGGACCTGCTGGACTTCAGCCGCCGGGTCCGGGAAAAGGAGGGTGACGCTTGAACGGTATCTTTGCCAGACGCCGGGCCCGTCTGCTGGCCATGAAAGCCATTCGGGACAATTACGTCCCCGGCGACAGGCTGGTCACCTGCCCCCACTGCGGTCAGGAGAGCGAGCGGAGGCAGGTGGCCCAGGGCCTGTCCGTCTGCCCCAGGTGCGGCTATCACTGGCCCATCGGCGCGTATTACCGCCTGAGCACCATTCTGGACCCCGGCTCCTTTCGGGAGCTGAACGAAAAGCTCCCCACCGGGGACCCGCTGGCCTTTCCGGGCTACGGAGAAAAGCTGCGCTCCGCCCAGCGGAAGACCGGCCTGACGGAGGCCGCCGTCACCGCCACGGGGACCATCGGCGGATACAAGTGCGTGGTGGGCGTACTGGACAGCCGCTTTCTGATGGGCAGTATGAGCGCCGCCGTAGGCGAAAAAATTACCCTGGCCATTGAATACGCCACAAAAAACAGGCTGCCGCTCATCCTGTTTGCCGCCAGCGGCGGCGCCCGGATGCAGGAGGGCATTTTGTCTCTGATGCAGATGGCCAAAACCAGCGCCGCCCTGGCCCGGTTTTCCGAGAAGGGCCTGCTGTATATCTCCGTTCTGACGGACCCCACCACCGGCGGCGTCACCGCCAGCTTCGCATCCCTGGGCGACATCATTCTGGCGGAACCGGGAGCCTTGATCGGTTTCGCCGGACCCAGAGTCATCCAGCAGACCATCGGCGAGACCCTGCCGGAGGGCTTTCAGCGCGCGGAGTTCCAGATGGAGCACGGCTTCGTGGACGCGGTGGTGCCCCGGTCCCGGATGCGGGATTCGCTGACCCGGCTGCTGCGTCTGCACCAGAGAGGAGGTCGCTCATGAGTGCGCTCACCGCCGCGGAGCGGGTCGCCGTGGCCCGGCACCCCCAGCGGCCCAATATCACCGACTATATCGACGCCCTGTTCACCGACTTTTTCGAGCAGAGGGGCGACCGTCTCTGCAAGGAAGACGCCGCCATTTTGGGGGGCGTGGCGCTGTACCACGGTCGCCCCGTCACCGTCATCGGCACCCGGAAGGGCAGAACGCTGGAGGAAAACCTCCGGTGCAATTTCGGGATGCCGGGGCCGGAGGGCTACCGCAAGGCCCTGCGGCTGATGAAGCAGGCGGAGAAGTTCCGCCGCCCCGTTATCACCTTCATCGACACCTCCGGCGCCTACCCCGGCCTGGAGGCCGAGGAGCGGGGCCAGGGCGAGGCCATCGCCCGGAACCTGTATGAAATGAGCCGGCTGACCGTGCCCGTCGTCGCCGTCGTCACCGGCGAGGGCAACAGCGGCGGGGCTCTGGCCCTGGGCGTTGCCAACCGGGTGCTGATGCTGGAAAACGCCGTCTATGCCATCCTCTCTCCGGAGGGCTTCGCCTCCATTCTGTGGAAGGACGCGGCGCGGCGCGAGGAGGCCTGTGAGCTGATGCGGCTGACAGCTCCGGACCTGCTGCGGATGCAGGTTATCGACGATATCATCCCGGAGCCGGAGGGAGGCGCACACCGCTCCCCCGCCGCCGCGCTGCGGACGGTGGACCGGTATCTGAGCCGCCATCTGTCGGAGCTGTCCGGGGAGAGCGGGCCGGCCCTGGCGGCGGCCCGGTACCAGAAATTCAGGCGGATGGGCACGGCCGCCCGGAAGGAGGACGCATGAACGGCATCAAAATCAAGGGCACGGGCCGCTGTGTTCCCGCAAAGGTCGTCACCAACGACGACCTGGCCGAAATCGTGGACACCAGCGATGCGTGGATCACCTCCCGCACCGGCATCCGCCACAGGCGCCACTGCGCCACGGAGACCCACGCGGATCTCTGCGCGGGCGCGGCGAAAGCCGCTTTGAAAAAAGCTGGGGTCGCCCCGGACCAGATCGGCGCGTGCATCGTGGCCACCGTGTCGGCGGACACCGTGGTGCCCTCCGCCGCCTGCCTGCTCCAGCGGGAGCTTGGTCTGCCCGAGGACATCCCCTGCTTCGATCTGAACGCCGCCTGCACCGGCTTTCTCTACGCTCTCCACACCATGGAGTGCCTGCTGAACGCCGCGCCCCGGAAATTCGGCCTGGTGGTGGGCGGCGAGGTTTTGAGCCGCGTCACCAACTGGGAGGACAGGAGCACCTGTATCCTCTTCGGGGACGGCGCCGGAGCCGCCGTGGTGGAGTGCCGGGAGGGCTGGCCCTCCATCGGCGCGGTGCTGGGTGCCCGGGGCGACGGCGAGCTGCTGCGCCTGCCCGGTCTGGAGACCGGCGAGCGGAGCCTGATCCACATGGAGGGCACCCGGGTATTCAAGTTCGCCGTGGAGATCGTCCCCTGGTGCATGGACCAGGTGCTGCGAAAGGCGGGCTTGACGGCGGAGGACGTGGATTTCTTCGTCTTCCACCAGGCCAACGCCCGCATCATCGACCTGGCGGTGCGGAAGTACCATATCCCGCCCGAAAAATATTACAAAAACATCCAGGAATACGGCAACACCTCCGCCGCCAGCATCCCGCTGGTCCTCAGCGAGCTGGAGGAGCAGGGCAGGGTCGGCCCCGGCAGCCGGGTGCTGGCGGTGGGCTTCGGCGGCGGATTGACCTGGGGCGGCGCGCTGATTGAGTTTGCGTAAGGAGAGAGCTATGCAGAAGTTAAATGAAATCCTGGGGACCGAATTCCCCATCATCCAGGGCGGCATGGCCAACATCGCCACCGGCGAGTTCGCCGCCGCCTGGGCACCCCACAAAATTTGACGATTTTGCGGGGACCCCCCATTTGACTCAAATGGGCAGGCGGAGCCCGCCCATTTCAAGGTTTTTGCCCCCGGCAAAAACGCTTGTACGCCGGACTTCCGGCGCCGCCCCGGCGGGGCGGTCCATGCCGCCCGGTATTCATGAGGAGTATGATATGAAAAAGCTGAATGAAATCCTGGGGACCGAATTCCCCATCATCCAGGGCGGCATGGCCAACATCGCCACCGGCGAGTTCGCCGCCGCCTGCTCCAATGCGGGGGCCCTGGGCGTCATCGCCACCGGCGGGATGCTGAAAGCCGATCTGCTGCGGGAACAGATCCGCGTCTGCAAAAGCCTGACCGACAGGCCCTTTGGCGTCAACCTGATGCTGATGAACCCCTGCGTGGACGAGATGGCGAAAATCATCATCGACGAGGGCGTCCGGGTGGTCACCACCGGCGCGGGCAGTCCCGGCAAATACATCCCCGCCTGGAAGGAGGCCGGCGTCAAGGTCCTGCCCGTGGTGGCGGCGTCCATCCTGGCCCGCCGCCTGGTGCGGGCCGGGGCCGACGCCATCATCGCCGAGGGCACGGAGTCCGGCGGCCATGTGGGCGAAATGACCACCATGGCCCTGGTGCCCCAGGTCGTCGACGCGGTGGACGTGCCCGTCATCGCCGCCGGGGGCATTGCCGACGGACGGCAGATGGCGGCGGCGCTGGCCCTGGGGGCCTGCGGCGTCCAGGTGGGCACCTGCCTGCTGGCAAGCAAGGAGTGTCCCATCCACGAGAACTACAAGCAGGCCATCCTGAAAGCTAAGGATACTGACACCACCGTCACGGGCCGCTCCATCGGAGGCCCCGTCCGGGTGCTGAAGAACAGGATGGCCCGTGAGTACCTGGCTCTGGAAAAGCGGGGCGCCACCCTGGAGGAGCTGGAGGCCGTCACCCTGGGCGGATTGCGTCGGGCGGTGTTCGACGGCGACATGGACCACGGCAGCGTCATGACCGGTCAGGTGGCCGGGATGCTCCACGAGATCAGGCCCGTGCGGCAGATCTTCGAGGAGCTGTACGCCCAGGGCCGGTCCGTGCTGGAGGCGGCGAACCGGGAATGGCGGTGACGATTCGCGGGAGAGTTCTGCCCCTCCCCATTTTACAGGGCGGCATGGGTGTGGGCGTCAGCCTGGACCGTTTGGCCGGGGCCGTGGCCGCCCGCGGCGGCATGGGTACCATCTCCACCGCCGCCTGCGGCTACGCTGAGCCGGACTACGCCCGGGACCCCAACGGGGCCAACCTCCGGGCTCTGGCCCGGCAGGTGCGGCGCGCCAAGGAGCTGGCCAAGGGCGCGGGACTGGTGGCAGTCAATGCCATGGTAGCCACCACCCAGTACGCCGACAGTGTCCGCACGGCCCTGCGGGCGGGCGTGGATGCCGTGGTCTGCGGCGCGGGACTGCCGAAGGATCTGCCCGCCATTGCGGCGGAGGTCCCGGAGAGCGACGCCGCCCTGGCCCCCGTCGTCAGCGGCGGGCGGGCCGCAGGCCTGATCTGCAAGCTGTGGGACCGGCGCTATCAGCGCGTCCCGGACTTCGTGGTCCTGGAAGGTCCCCTGGCCGGAGGGCACCTGGGCTTTTCCAGAGAGGAGGCCCAGGAGGCGCAGGCCGGGCGGCCCAAGTCCCTCAGCGCCCTCCTGCGAGAGGTGCTGAACGCCCTGGCGCCGTTCCGGGAGAAATATGGCCGGGACATCCCGGTATTCGTGGCGGGCGGCGTAAAGGACGGTACGGAGATGCGCCGCTACACGGATGAGGGTGCCGCCGGCGCTCAGTTCGCCACCCGCTTCATCGCAACGGAGGAGTGCGATGCCAGCGACGGCTACAAGCAGGTTCTGCTGGATGCCAAGCGGGAGGACATCACCATCGTCCAAAGCCCCGTGGGGCTGCCGGGTCGGGCGCTGCGCAGCCCCCTGATCGAACGGATGGAATTCGGCGTCCAGCCCCAGCCTGGCCGCTGCATCAACTGCCTGGTCCCCTGCGACCCCCGCCGCGCCCCCTACTGCATCTCCAAGGCGTTGATCGCCGCCGTGCGGGGCGACCGGGAAAACGGCCTGTTCTTCTGCGGGGCCAACGCCGGGGAAGTGAATACCCTTTCCACCGTAAAAGATCAAATGGATCAAATCATGAACGAATGGAGGGCCGCGCCATGAAGCTCGGTTTCCTATATGCCGGACAGGGTACCCAGCACCCCGGAATGGGAGCGGACCTGTACGATGCCTACCCCGCCTTTCGGGCCGTCTTTGACAGCGCCGGGGTGGATTTCGATTTGAAGCGGACCTGCTTCGAGGACCCCGACGGGGTGCTGAACCAGACCCGGTACACCCAGCCCTGCATGGTGGCTTTCGCCGCCGGACTGACGGCGGTGCTGCGGGAGCGGGGCGTCGCGCCATCCGTGGCGGCGGGCCTCAGCTTAGGCGAGTATTCCGCCCTCCACACCGCCGGGGTGTTTGACGCCGCCACCGCTGTCAATCTGGCGGCCTTCCGGGGGAGGGCCATGGAGAAAGCGGCGGCGGGCCGCCCCTCCGCCATGGTGGCGGTGCTGGGGCTGGACCGCGCCCTTTTGCGGGAAGCCTGCGGCGAAGCGTCCGCCGGCGGCTGTGTGGTCATCGCCAACTACAACTGCCCGGGTCAGCTGGTCATCGGCGGCGACAAAGCCGCCGTGGAAAAGGCCGCGGCCCTGGCGAGGGAAAAAGGCGCGAAGCGGTGCCTGCCCTTAAAGGTCAGCGGGCCGTTTCACACGCCGTTGATGGCCCCCGCCGGGGAGGCCCTGCGGGCGTATTTCCGGGGCATTTCCTTCGCGGAGCCAACCATCCCCGTCATCTTCAACTGCCTGGGCGATGTAAAGCCGGAGGGCGTCACAGTCCAGGAGCTGCTGGTGCGGCAGGTCCAGAGCAGCGTGTTCATGGAGGATTCCATCCGCCGCATGGCATCCATGGGCGTGGACGCCGTCGTGGAGATCGGCCCGGGCAGGGCCCTGACGGGCTTCGTCCGCAAGACGGTGCCGGCGCTGCCCGTCTGCCCGGTGGAGACCACGGCGGATGTGGAGGCGCTGACACAAATGGTAAAGGAGAACAACAGATGAGCTTTACAGGAAAGACCGCTGTGGTCACCGGCGGCAGTCGGGGCATCGGCCGGGCGGTGTGTCTGGAGCTGGCCCGAGGCGGCGCAAACATCGTGCTTTGCTACGCGGGAAACGAGGCCGCCGCCCGGGAGACTGCCGCGGCCTGCGAAGCCCTGGGCGCCAGGGTCCTGGCCGTCCGCTGCGACGTGTCGGACGCCGGAGAGGTCAAGGCTCTGATGGACGCGGCCGCGAAGGAATTTGGCGCCATCCACATCCTGGTGAACAACGCCGGCGTCACCCGGGACGGCCTCCTCATGATGATGAAGGAGGAGGATTTCGACGCCGTTATGGACACCAATCTGAAGGGCACGTTCCTCTGTATGAAGGCCGTATCCCGCGTCATGATGAAGCAGCGGTACGGCCGCGTCGTGAACCTCTCCAGCGTGGTGGGCCTGCGGGGCAACGCCGGGCAGGTGAACTACGCCGCCAGCAAGGCGGGCGTCGTCGGCATGACCAAATCCCTCGCCAGGGAGCTGGCAAGCCGCAACGTCACCGTCAACGCGGTGGCCCCCGGCTTTATCGAGACGGACATGACCGCCGCCATGCCCGAGGCCGCCAGGACCGCCGCCCTTGCCGCCATCCCCATGGCCCGCATGGGCCGGCCGGAGGACGTGGCGAAGGCCATCGCTTTCCTGGCAAGCGACGAGGCCGGTTATATCACCGGGCAAGTGCTGGCCGTGGACGGCGGCATGGCCATGTAAAGGAGAAATGCTTATGCGCAAGAGACGTGTTGTCATCACCGGCCTGGGCGCCGTCACCCCCATCGGCCTGACCGCCCCGGAGAGCTGGCGGGCGGTCAGGGACGGCGTGTGCGGCGTGGGCCCCATCACCCAGTTTGATCCCACCGGCATGAAGGTCCGTCTGGCCGCCGAGGTCAAGGGCTTTGACCCTGAACATTACATGACCCGGCAGGAGGCCAAGCACATGGGCCGCTTCACCCAGATGGCCCTGGTCTCCGCTAAGGAAGCCATGGCCGACAGCGGCTTCGATATCACCCAGGCCGATCCGGACCGCTGCGGTGTCACCATTTCCAGCGGCATCGGCGGTCTCAGCATCACCGAGGCGGAGCATGACCGGGGCCTGGCGAAAGGCTGGGACCGGGTATCCCCGTTCTACATTCCCTCCGGCATCAGCAACATGGCCGCCGGGCAGGTGGCCATCTCCACCGGCTTTCAGGGGATGTGCGCCTGTCCTGTCACCGCCTGCGCCGGCGGCACCTACGCCGTGGGCGACGCCTTCCACTACATCCGGGACGGCTACGCCGACGCCATGCTCTGCGGCGGCACGGAGGCGGCTGTGACGCCTCTCGCCGTCGGCGGCTTCACCTCCATGCGGGCGCTGACCCCGGCGGAGGACCCCAGCCGGGCCTCCATCCCCTTTGACGCCGAGCGCAGCGGCTTTGTCCTGGGCGAGGGCGCCGCCGTGCTGCTGTTGGAGGAGCTGGAACACGCCCGGGCCCGGGGCGGGAAGATCTACGCGGAAGTCGTGGGCTACGGCGCCACCTGCGACGCCTACCACATGACCGCCCCCCGGCCCGACGGCAGCGGCGGCGCCAGGGCCATGGCCCTGGCGCTGGCGGACGGCGGCGTGGCGCCGGACCAGGTGGACTACATCAACGCCCACGGCACTTCCACTCACTTGAATGACGCCGGCGAGACCGCCGCCGTCAAGACGGTGTTCGGCCGGCACGCCTACAGGCTGGCCATGAGCTCCACCAAATCCATGACCGGCCACATGCTGGGCGCCGCCGGCGCCGTGGAGGCCCTCTTCACCGCCCTGGCGCTGCGGGACGGGTTTCTTCCCGCCACCATCAACTACCGCGTCCCCGACGATGCCTGCGACCTGGACGTGGTGCCCAATGTGGGCCGCGCCGCCGACATTCGATACGCCCTGTCCAATTCCCTGGGCTTCGGCGGCCACAACGGCAGTCTGGTATTCAAAAAATGGGAGGACTGAGAGATGGGTATGCAATACGATTCCGATCAGATCGCGGAAATTCTCCCTCACCGCTACCCCTTCGCCCTGGTGGACCGCATCGTGGACGGCGAGCCGGGCAAGTGGGCCAGGGGCATCAAGTGCGTCTCCGTGAATGAACCGTTCATTCAGGGCCACTTCCCCCGGAAGCACATCATGCCCGGCGTCCTGCTGATCGAGGCCATGGCCCAGGTGGGCGGCGTAGCCATCCTGGCCCTGCCGGAGAACCGGGGCAGGCTGGCCTTCCTGGGCCGGGTCAAGGACGCCCGCTTCCGCCGCCAGGTGGTCCCCGGCGACGTGGTGGAGATGGAGTGCGTGCTGACAAAGCGGCGGGGCCCCATCGGCGTGGGCCAGTGCAAAGCCACGGTCAACGGCGAGGTAGCCGCCACCGCGGAGCTGACTTTTGCCATCGGCGGGGAATAATGGTTGCCCTTTTCCCGCAAAATTGGTATACTATAGGAAGTATCCGCAAATTGCGGGAAGGTGGGCGGACAGGATGCTGAAGCACGCGTTTTTTAATGTGTACACCAAGTTCAAGCTGCATTTTTATCAGGAGATCTTCCAGCGCTTCCAGAGCCGGGAGGCCAGCCTGACCACGGTGGAGACCTTCTGCGTGGAGACCATCCAGGCCCTGGGCAGCCCCACGGTGAACGAATTCGCCACCTTCATGCGCATCTCCCCGCCCAACGCGGCCTATAAGGTCAACAGCCTGGTGAAAAAGGGCTATATCCGCAAGGTGCAGTCCAGCCATGACCGGCGGGAGTACCACCTGGAGGTCACCCAGAAGTATATCGACTACTACAACGTCTCCACCACCTACATGGTGGAGGTCATGGACCGCATCGCCCGGCGTTTCACCGCCGAGGAGTGCGCCAAGCTGGAGGAGATGCTGACCATCGTCAGCCAGGAGCTGATGCCGGAGGTGGCCATCCCCGACATCCAGATGACGGAATGACAAACAGGAGCCATGGACTGGCCGTCCGTGGCTCCTGTTCTGTTCAAAAAAGCCCCTCCGGGATACGGATATCCGTCCGGGGCACCTTGTCCCAGGTGAAATCCGCCAGCAGGGCCTCCGCCGTTTTCGGCTCCGCCGAGGGGTTGAAGCCCGCGAGATACGCCAGCTTCCCCAAAATCTCCGCCGCCGTCCGGCCTTGCAGGGCGTCCAGCCCCGCGTCGGCGTCCCGCTTGCTCAGCCGCCGGCCGTCCGGGGCCAGCAGCAGCGGAAAGTGGAGGAAGGACGGCGCGGACAGTCCCAGCAGCTCGTACAGATAGAG
Organism: uncultured Oscillibacter sp.; assembly: GCA_902476875.1. GTDB lineage: Bacteria > Bacillota > Clostridia > Oscillospirales > Oscillospiraceae > Oscillibacter. The sequence goes on from CABSFC010000025.1 coordinate 14,298, forward strand.
CTGCCTGGGGGTGGAGTCCAGCAGGTCCGCCCCCCGGACCACCTCCGTCACGCCCATGGCGGCGTCGTCCACCACCACCGCCAGCTGGTAGGCGAACATCCCGTCGGACCGGCGCATCAGGAAGTCCCCGCAGTCCCTGGCCAGATTTTCCGCGTAAGCGCCCATGTGCCCGTCGGTAAAGCCCCGGGTCTCGTCCGGCACCCGCAGCCGCAGGGCGGGCGCTCTTTTTTTCGCCCGCTCCGCCGCCTGTTCCGGCGTTAAATCCCGGCAGGTCCCGGCGTAGACCACCTGGCCGTCCTCCCGGTGGGGGGCGCTGGCGGCGTGGAGCTCCGCCCGGGTGCAGAAGCAGGGGTACACCAGCCCCATGGCCTCCAGCTTCTCCAGCGCCGCCTGGTACAGGGCGGTGCGCTGGCTTTGATAGTACGGCCCGGACCGCCCGCCCACGGCGGGTCCCTCGTCCCAGGTGAGGCCCAGCCACCGCAGGTCCTTCTCCATCTGGTCGGCGTAGCGGCGGGGACAGCGGGCGGTGTCCAGGTCCTCGACGCGCAGGACCACCCTTCCGCCCCGCTGCCGGGCGCTGAGCCAGGCCAGCAGGCAGCAGAGGATGTTGCCCAGATGGATACGCCCGCTGGGCGAGGGGGCGAAGCGGCCCACGGTCTGCATGGCAGGGCTCCTTTCAGCAAAAGATGTCCTCATTATACTCCCGGGCGGGCCGCGCCGCAAGGGGGCGCGCAAAATCCCCCTGTACAACCAAATCCCGCCATGCTATAATAAATGTTCCAATTTGGACCCCAACTTCCCAAAAGCGAGGTATTTGCATATGAATGAAGAAATGCGGACCTTCGGCTATCTCTGCCCCAAGTGCGGCAAAACGGTCATGGGCACCCGGTCCGTCTTCGCCCTGGAGGCCGCCGACGCGGAGATCGCCTGCCCGTGCGGCGGCAGCGTCCTGCGGACGGCGTTCGACGGGGAGAAGTACCGGGTGTACGTCCCCTGCGGCCTCTGCGGCGAGACCCACATGGCGGTCTGCGAGCCGGAGCGCGTCCTGCGGGGCGGCACGGCCCTGGGCTGCGCCCGGACAAAGCAGTTCTGCTGCTTCATCGGCCCGGAGGGCACGGTGGAGAAGAATCTCCGGGAGCTGGCCATCCTGGCGGAGAAGGAACAGCAGCAGAAAGACGGCGAGGACGAGGCGTTTTTGGACAATGTCATCATGTACGAGGTCCTCTCCGAGCTGAAGGACATCGCCGCCCGGAGGGGCGGCATCACCTGCGCCTGCGGCAGCAGACGCTACGGGATGGAGATCCGCCGCTCCGCCGTGGACCTGGTGTGCCGGGACTGCGGCGCCAAGCTCCGCATCCCCGCCGCCACGGACCGGGACCTGGACGACCTGTGCTGCCACATGAAGCTGGTCATCCCCGGGAAATAACGCCGTCCTTTTTCGGCGGCGCGGCATCCCCTCCTGTCCGCCGGCATAGGCTGATACAGCGCTTTCCCATCTCTCCAGGCCGGGCCGAACCGGCCCATTTCCACAGAAAGGAGCCGACCGTATGATCTCACTTCTGGCCCGGCTGTTTCTCAGGCCCGGAACACAGGACCAGGCCGCCCTCCGCAGGGGGTACGGCATCCTCTGCGGCGCGGTGGGCATCGCCCTCAACGTGCTGCTGTTCCTGGGCAAATTCTTCGCCGGCACCGTCTCCGGCTCCATCGCCATCACCGCCGACGCGTTCAACAACCTGTCCGACGCGGGCAGCTCCTTCGTCACCCTGCTGGGCTTTCAGCTGGCGGGGCAGAAGCCGGACGCGGGCCACCCCTTCGGCCATGGCCGCTTCGAGTACCTGTCCGGTCTGGCGGTGTCCGTGCTGATTTTGCTGATGGGCCTGGAGCTGGCGAAATCCTCCGTTTTGAAGATCCTGCACCCCGTCCCGGTGGCGTTCAGCCCCCTGGTGGCCGCCATTCTGTGCGTCTCCATCGCGGTGAAGCTGTACATGGCCTTTTATAACCGCCGCCTGGGCAAAAAGCTGGACTCCCCCGCCATGCTGGCCACCGCCGCCGACTCCCTCAGCGACAGCGCGGCCACCGCGGCGGTGCTGGCCGCCACGCTGGCGGGCCGCTTTACCGGGCTGATGATCGACGGCTGGTGCGGCGCTCTGGTGGCGCTGTTCATCCTGTGGTCCGGCTTTCACGCCGCCAAGGACACCATCGATCCCCTGCTGGGCACGCCGCCCACCCACGAGTTCGTGGAGCAGATCCGCGCTCTGGTGCTGGCCCATCCCGCCATCATCGGCATCCACGACCTGATCGTCCACGACTACGGTCCCGGCCGGGTGATGATCTCCCTCCACGCGGAGGTCTCCGCCTCGGCGAACATGCTGGACATCCACGACGAGATCGACAACGTGGAAAACGAGCTGCGGGAAAAGCTGGGCTGCGAGGCGGTGATCCACATGGACCCCATCGTCACCGACGACGGCATCACCGAGGAGACCCGCCGCCGGGTGGCGGCCCTGGTCCGCTGCATCGACGACGCCATCAGCATCCACGACTTCCGCATGGTCCCCGGCCCCACCCACACCAACGTCATCTTCGACGCGGTGGTGCCCTTCCACTTCCGCCTGACCGACGCCGAGGTGGAGGAGAAGATCAGGACCGCCGTCCGGGCGCTGGACGGCAGCTACTGCGCCGTGGTGAAGGTGGAGCGGTCCTATACCTGACAGGCAGGGCGGGCCTGTCCCGTCCGTTCTCCCCGGCCACAATATTTATCGTTGAAAGAAGGCGGTTTTCATGGGATTTCCCTGGTTTTTGAAGCCCGACCCGCTGCTGCACAAGGAGCTGCTGGACGCCCAGGAGGCGCTGGCCCAGTCCGCCGGCAATTCCTCCGCCGCCGACCGGAAGCAGGACCGGCAGATCCAAGCGCTGGAACAGCGGGTGGCGGAGCTGGAGGCGCAGCTGCTGGCCCTGGAGTCGTTTTTGTCGGAGCAGGGCATCCTGCCGCCCGCGGAGGAGCCCGCCCCCGCGACGCCCGCGCCGTCCGCCCCCGGACAGCTGCTGGAGGACGGCTCCGCGCGCTTCCCCGCCCGGACGGAGCGGACCGTCGCCTGTCCCCGGTGCGGCAAGTGCCAGCTGGGCAATCGGGACCTCTGTATCGCCTGCGGGACGCCTTTTCAGTATGAAAATGATGCGTAACAGCGTGGGAAATGCGGTTGCCGCATTTCCCACGTTTTTTGATGCGGACAGATCAATCCCGGTAATAGGTACGCCGCAACACGGCGTAAACTTTCCACCCCGCCTGCCAGGGCGGCTATGCCGCCTCTCCTGATAATGATGATGCCCAGTCATAATTCCCCTGTTTCCGGGCAACCTATGGAAAATCCATCAAGCGAGGTGGCTTCCATGAACGAAAAACGTCTCGGCAAACGGACCATCGCCCTGGCCCATCCCCCTTCCGTCATCTCTTTCGCCAATATCGGCAGCAAGTTCGAGGCCCAGGGCCCCCTGGGCAAGTACTTCGACGAAGTGAACGAGGACTCCTTCTTCGGTGAAAAGACCTGGGAGAAGGCGGAGTCCACCATGCAGAAGAAGGTCCTCCAGCGGGCCCTGGACCAGGCAAACCTGAAGTCCCAGGACCTGGACTATATCTTCGCCGGGGACCTGCTGAACCAGTGCATCGGCTCCTCCTTCGGCCTGCGGGACTTCAATATCCCCTTCTACGGCCTGTACGGCGCCTGCTCCACCATGGGCGAGTCCCTGTCCCTGGCGTCCCTCATCATCGACGGCGGCTACGCCGACAGGGCCGCCGCCATCACCAGCTCCCACTTCTGCACCGCCGAGCGGCAGTACCGCATGCCCGTGCCCTACGGCAGCCAGCGGACCCCCACCGCCCAGTGGACCGCCACCGCCTCCGGTTGCACCATTCTGGCCAGCGACGGCCCCGGCCCCTATATCACCCACGTCACCTGCGGCAAGATCGTGGATAAGGGCATCACCGACTCCAACAACATGGGCGCGGCCATGGCCCCCGCCGCCTACGACACCCTCTCCGCCTTCTTCCGGGATACCGGCACGAAGCCCGGAGACTATGACCTGGTCATCACCGGCGATCTGGGGGAGCTGGGCCACGCCATCGTCCGGGACTTCTTCTCCCGGGACGGCGTGGAGCTGGGAGAGAACTTCCAGGACTGCGGGCTGCTGCTCTACGACCGCAAGCAGCAGGACATGCACGCCGGCGCCTCCGGCTGCGGCTGCTCCGCCTCGGTGCTGAACGGGTACCTTCTGACCGAGATGCGCCGGGGCAAGTGGAAGCGCATCGTCTTCGCCCCCACCGGGGCGCTGCTGTCCCCCACCTCCAGCTTCCAGGGGGAGTCCGTGCCCGGCATCTGCCACGCGGTCTGTATCTCCGCGGAGAAATAGTGTGCGCCCCAGGAGCACACTCGTGCGCCGTATGGAAATTGCACAAACCTTTTTTCCCGGGGAGCGCCGCTTTTAGAGAAGTTCCCGAAATCTCTCAAAAATCCGGCCTGTCAGCGTCAAAATCGTTGACAGGCCGGGTTTTTTACTCGTATAATCCATAAAAGAGAGAGCAAGGGCGCCCCCTCTTAGGTTGCCCGCGCTCATTTTTTATTTTCCCGGATGTTTCCACATTAAAGTGATAAATTGCAGGCTTCCAAGCCGAAAGGAGACTGTTGCATGGGCAGATACACCAGGGAGGACATCATCCGGCTGGTACGGGACGAGGATATCCAGTTTATCCGGATGCAGTTCACCGATATCTTCGGCCAGTTGAAAAACGTGGCCATCACCGCCTCCCAGATCGAGCGGGCGGTGAACAACGAGATCATGATGGACGGCAGCTCCATCGAGGGCTTCGTCCGCATCGAGGAGTCCGACCAGTACCTGTGGCCGGACCTGGACACCTTCGCCATCCTGCCCTGGCGGCCCCAGTACGGCAAGGTGGCCCGGCTGATCTGCGAGGTCCACAACCCCGACGGCACCCCCTTTGTGGGCGACCCCCGGAACGTGCTGAAACGGGCCCTGAAACGCGCGGAGAACATGGGCTACACCTTCAACGCCGGACCGGAACTGGAATTTTTCCTGTTCCAGACCGATGAGGACGGCAGGCCCACCACGAAGACCAGCGACGAGGCGGGCTACTTCGACCTGGGCCCCCTGGACCACGGCGAGAGCACCCGACGGGAGATCTGCCTGTCTCTGGAGGAGATGGGCTTTGAGATCGAGGCCAGCCACCACGAGGTGGCCGCCGGCCAGCATGAGATCGACTTCAAGTACGCCGACGCCCTGAAAGCCGCCGACAACATCATGACCTTCAAGCTGGCGGTGAAGACCCTGGCCCAGAAGAACGGCCTCCACGCCACCTTTATGCCCAAGCCCGTCTACGGTGCCGCCGGCAGCGGTATGCACATCAACATGTCCCTGTTCCGGAACGGCCAGAACGTCTTCTTCGACGAGAGCGCTCCCAGCCAGCTCTCCCCCCTGGCCTATCAGTTCATCGCGGGCCTGCTGGCCCACGTCCGGGGCTTCTGCGCCCTGACCAACCCCCTGGTGAACTCCTACAAGCGGCTGGTGCCGGGGTATGAGGCCCCCTGCCACCTGGCCTGGTCCTCCTCCAACCGCTCCGCCCTCATCCGCATCCCGGCTCCCCGGGGCCAGGGCACCCGGGTGGAGCTGCGGAGCCCGGACCCCTCCTGCAACCCCTATCTGGTGTTCGCGGCGTGTCTGACCGCCGGGCTGGAGGGCATCGAAAAGGGCCTGACGCCCCCGCCGGAGGTGCCGGAGAACATCAACGCCATGACGCCGGAGGCCCGGGCCGCCCACGGCATCGAGAGCCTGCCCGGCACGCTGGAGGCCGCCATCCGCGCCATGGAGGCGGACCGGCTGGTGCTGGACGCCCTGGGCCCCCACGTCTCCGCCCAGTACATCAACGGCAAGCTGCGGGAGTGGGAGGGGTACCGCACCCAGGTCTCCCAGTGGGAGCTGGACCGATATCTGGTGACGTACTGACGCGGCCATCCGGGCGGAGCGTCCGCCCCGCTGTGATGACCTGACGAGAGGAGGGGAGCCATGGACAGGATCGTCGTCGCTTTTGCCAATGAGGAGGCCCAGCGCCGCATCCTGCGCCTGCTGGAGTCCGAGGGCTATTCCCCCGCGGCCCGCTGCGCCGCCGGGGCGGAGGCCGTCCGCACTGTCCGCAAGCTGGGCAGCGCCATCGTGGTCTGCGGCTTCAAGCTGCGGGACATGACGGCGACGGACCTTGCCGCCGATCTCCGGCAGACCGCCGTGCTGCTGGCGGTGTCCGCCCCCGTGAACCTGGAGTTCTGTGAGGGTGAAAACCTTTACAAGCTGCCCACTCCCGTCCGCCGCTCCGACTTTTTCGCGACGCTGGACCTGCTGCGTCAGTTTGAGGAAAAGCACCTCCACCACCCGCCGCCCAAGCGCCGGGAGGCGGACCAGCAGCTGATCCAAAAGGCCAAGGAGCTGCTGATGGACGTGAACCGCATGACGGAAAACGAAGCCCACCGCTTTTTGCAGAAGCGCAGCATGGACGCGGGGCTGAAAATGGTGGAGACGGCGCAGCTGATCATCGACTCGTACCGGTAAACCAAATGGACAGTGTATCGCCGTCAGGCGTGTCTGTTCTGTTATCAGTCGTCTCTCCACCCGGCGTTCAGGAGAGAGCGCTCTCAGGAGCGCCCAACTGTCCATTGTCAATTTTCAATTATCAATTCGAAGAATCGGAGTGACCTATATGCTGGAATCCAAGCAAAGAACCTCGCCTCTATACGATCCCCGCTTTGAGCACGACGCCTGCGGCATCGGCGCCGTGGTGGACCTGCGGGGCGGCAGGACCTACCAGACCGTGGACGACGCGCTGAAAATCGTGGAAAAGCTGGAGCACCGCGCCGGCAAGGACGCCGCCGGGGAGACCGGCGACGGCGTGGGCCTGATGCTCCAGGTCCCCCACAAGCTGATGGTGAAGGCTGCGGCCGCCGAGGGCATCGTCCTGGGCGGTGCGCGGGACTACGGCGTGGGCATGTTTTTCTTCCCCAACAACAATCTGAAGCGTGCACAGGCCAAAAAGATGATGGAGATCATTGTGGCCAAGGAGGGCATGGAGTTCCTGGGCTGGCGGGACGTGCCCACCCACCCGGAGGTGCTGGGCGAGAAGGCCCGCTCCTGTATGCCCACCATCTGCCAGTGCTTCGTGAAGCGCCCGGCGGACTGTGCCCAGGGCCTGGACTTTGACCGGAAGCTGTACGTCGCCCGCCGGGTCTTCGAGCAGTCCAACATCAACACCTACATTTCCTCCTTCTCCAGCCGGACCATCGTCTACAAGGGCATGTTCCTGGTTGCCCAGCTCCGCAAGTTCTACGCCGACCTGACGGACGCCGACTGTGAGAGCGCCATCGCCCTGGTCCACTCCCGGTTCTCCACCAACACCAACCCCAGCTGGGAGCGGGCCCACCCCAACCGCTACATCATGCACAACGGCGAGATCAACACCATCCGGGGCAACGTGGACCGCATGCTGGCCCGGGAGGAGACCATGACCTCCACCCTGATGGATGACGACATGGACAAGATCCTGCCCGTGGTGGACCAGAGCGGGTCCGACAGCTCCATGCTGGACAACACCCTGGAATTTCTGATGATGAACGGCATCGAGCTACCCCAGGCGGTGATGATGACCATTCCCGAGCCCTGGGCCAATGACAAGAAGATGGACCGGGCCAAGCGGGACTTCTACCACTACTACGCCACCATGATGGAGCCCTGGGACGGCCCCGCCGCCATCGTCTTCTCCGACGGCGACACCGTGGGCGCTGTGCTGGACCGCAACGGCCTGCGGCCCTGCCGGTGGTATCTGACCAGCGACGAGAAGCTGATCGTCTCCTCCGAGGTGGGCGTGCTGGACATCCCGCCGGAGAAGATCGTGAAGAAATCCCGTCTCCAGCCCGGCAAGATGCTGCTGGCGGACCTGCGGGAGGGCCGTCTGGTGGACGACAACGAGATCAAGCACCGCTACGCCGCCCAGCAGCCCTACGGCGAGTGGCTGGACCAGCACCTGGTGTATCTGCGGGACCTCCCCATCCCCAACAAGCGGGTGGAGACCCACTCCCAGGAGCTGCGGGACCGGCTGTACAAAGCTTTCGGCTACACCTATGAGGAGGTCAAGGACTCCATCCTCCCCATGGCCCGGGACGGCGCGGAGCCTACCTCCGCCATGGGCGTGGACACCCCGCTGGCGGTGCTCAGCGAGCACCACCAGCCCCTGTTCAACTACTTCAAGCAGCTCTTCGCCCAGGTGACCAACCCGCCCATGGACGCCATCCGGGAGGAGATCGTCACCGACACCACGGTGTACGTGGGCACCGGCGGCAACCTGCTGCAGGAGAAAGCGGAGAACTGCACCACGCTGCAGATCCACAACCCCATCCTGACCTCCGTGGACCTGATGAAGATCCGCTACATGAACCACCCCGGCTTCCACGTGGAGACCATCTCGTTGCTGTACTACAAGTCCATGCCCCTGGAGCACGCCCTGGACCAGCTGTTCGTCAACGTGGACCGGGCCTACAAGCACGGGGCCAACATCCTCATCCTGTCCGACCGGGGCGTGGACGAGAACCACGTGGCCATCCCCTCCCTGCTGGCGGTCAGCTCTCTGGAGCAGTACCTGATCCGCACCAAAAAGCGCACCGCCGTCTCCATGATTTTGGAGAGCGCGGAGCCCCGGGACGTACACCACTTCGCGACCCTCCTGGGCTACGGCGCCCAGGCCATCAACCCGTATCTGGCCCAGGAGTGCGTGGAGGAGCTGGTGTCTCTGGGCCTGCTGGACAAGGACCCCGGCGCGGCGGTCAACGACTACAACAGCGCCATCCTTCACGGCATCGTGAAGATCGCCTCCAAGATGGGCATCTCCACCATCCAGTCCTACCAGTCCGCCCAGATCTTTGAGTGCGTGGGCATCAACAAGGCCGTGGTGGACAAGTATTTCACCAACACCGTCTCCCGTGTCGAGGGCATCGGCCTGGAGGAGATCGGCGAGGGCGTGGAGTGGAACCACAACCAGGCCTTCGACCCCCTGGGGCTGGGCTTCGACCCCACCCTGGACTCCATGGGCACCCACAAGCTGCGCTCCGGTCCCGACAAGGAGGACCACATGTACAGTCCCCGGACCATCCTGCTGCTGCAGAAGGCCGCCCGGGAGGGGGACTACCAGGCGTTCAAGGAGTACACCTCCCTGGTGGACTTTGCCGACAAGCCCCACACCCTGCGGGGCCTGCTGGGCTTCCAGTTCGCCGAGGACGGCGGCATCCCCATCGACGAGGTGGAGCCGGTGGAATCCATTGTCAAGCGCTTCAAGACCGGCGCCATGAGCTACGGCTCCATCTCCCAGGAGGCCCACGAGTGCATGGCCATCGCCATGAACCGCATCGGCGGCAAGTCCAACTCCGGCGAGGGCGGCGAGGCCGCGGAGCGCCTCCACGACGAGCGCTGCTCCGCCATCAAGCAGATCGCCTCCGGCCGCTTCGGCGTCACCAGCGAGTATCTGTGCAGCGCTCAGGAGATCCAGATCAAGATGGCCCAGGGCGCCAAGCCCGGCGAGGGCGGCCACCTGCCCGGCAAAAAGGTCTATCCCTGGATCGCCAAGACCCGGTACTCCACCCCCGGCGTCAGCCTGATCTCTCCCCCGCCCCACCACGACATTTACTCCATCGAGGATCTGGCCCAGCTGATCTACGACATGAAGAACGCCAACCGCAGCGCCCGCATCAGCGTGAAGCTGGTCAGCGAGGCGGGCGTGGGCACCATCGCCGCGGGCGTGGCCAAGGCGGGCGCCCAGGTGGTGCTGATCTCCGGCTACGACGGCGGCACCGGCGCGGCCCCCAAGAACTCCATCCAGGGCGCTGGCCTGCCCTGGGAGCTGGGCGTGGCGGAGGCCCACCAGACTCTGATCCAGAACGGCCTGCGGACCCAGGTGGTCATCGAGGCCGACGGCAAGCTGATGACCGGCCGGGACGTGGCCATCGCCTGTATGCTGGGGGCCGAGGAGTTCGGCTTCGCCACCGCGCCGCTGGTCACCATGGGCTGCTGCATGATGCGGGTGTGCAACCTGGACACCTGCCCCGCGGGCATCGCCACCCAGAATCCTCAGCTCCGCGCCCGCTTCGCCGGCAAACCGGAGTACGTCATCAACTTCATGTACTTCGTGGCCCAGGAGCTGCGGGAGTATATGGCCAAACTGGGCATCCGTACCGTGGACCAGCTGGTGGGCCGCAGCGACCTGCTGCGGGTCCGGGAGAAGCTGGTGACCCACCGGGCGGAGACCCTGGACCTCAGCCGCCTGCTCCACAACCCCTACGGCGACCATGTCCCCCATTTTAACCCCGCCGACGTCTACGACTTCCACCTGGAAAAGACGGTGGACATGAGCGTGCTGGTGGAAAAGCTGGGCCGCAGCCTGAAGGGCAAGAAGTCCGGCAAGCTGGACCTCCGGGTCTCCTCCACCGACCGCTCCTTCGGCACCCTGTTCGGCTCCGAGATCACCCGCGCCTGCGGAAACTCCCTGCCGGACGACAGCTACGTCGTCACCTGCCACGGCGGCGGCGGGCAGTCCTTCGGCGCGTTCATCCCCAAGGGACTGACCCTGGCCCTGGAGGGCGACTGCAACGACGGCCTGGGCAAGGGCCTCTCCGGCGGCAAGCTCATCGTCTATCCGCCCAGGGGCAGCACCTTTGACCCCGGCGAGAACATCATCGTGGGCAACGTGGCGCTGTACGGCGCCACCTCCGGCCGTGCCTTCATCAACGGCGTTGCCGGCGAGCGGTTCTGCGTCCGCAACTCCGGCGCGGTGGCCGTGGTGGAGGGCGTGGGCGACCACGGCTGCGAGTACATGACCGGCGGCCGGGTGGTCATCCTCGGCTCCACCGGCAAGAACTTCGCGGCGGGCATGTCCGGCGGCATCGCCTACGTGCTGGATGAGCACCACGACCTGTACATGCGGCTGAACAAGGAGCAGGTCCTGACGGACACCCTGACCGAATCCCACGACATCCAGGAGCTGCGTTCCCTGATCGAGGAGCATGTGGCCGCCACCGGCTCCCCCCGGGGCAGGCAGATCCTGGCGGCGTTCCACTCCTACATCCCCTGCTTCAAGAAGGTCATGCCCAAGGACTACGACCGGATGCTGCGGTCCATCGCCCAGTACGAGGAAAAGGGCATGAGCCGGGAGCAGGCGGAGATCGAGGCGTTTTACGCCAACACCAAGGCCTGAGAGAGGAGGACGAATACGATGGGAAAGACCACTGGATTTTTGGAATATGTCCGCAAGGACGACCCCACCCGGCCCCCGGAAGAGCGGGTGGGCGACTGGAACGAGTTCCATCTCGCCCTCCCCGACGCCGCCCGGGCCCAGCAGGGCGGCCGCTGCATGAACTGCGGCGTGCCCTACTGCCAAACCGGCATGCTGTGGGAGGGAACGACCTTCGGCTGCCCCCTGCACAACCTGATCCCCGAGTGGAACGACATGATCTTCGCGGGCAACCGCTCCCACGCCCTGACCCGCCTGCTGAAAACCAACAACTTCCCGGAGTTCACCGGCCGGGTGTGCCCCGCCCCCTGTGAGCGCGCCTGCATCTGCGGCATCTACGGCAGTCCCGTCACCGTCCGGGACAACGAGCTTTGCATCATCGAGGAGGCTTTCGCCTCCAAGGCCATCCGGCGCCGCCGCCCGCCCCAGTGGTCGGGCAGGAAGGTGTGCGTCGTCGGCTCCGGCCCGGCGGGGCTGGCGGTGGCGGACCAGCTGACCCACCGGGGCCACTCCGTCACCGTGGTGGAGAAGGACGAGCGGCCCGGCGGCCTGCTGACCTACGGTATCCCCAACATGAAGCTGCCGAAGGACATCGTGCGGCGCCGCGTCGACCTGATGACCGACGAGGGCGTCAGCTTCGTCTGCGGCGTGGACGCGGCGGACCCCAGGACCGCCCAGCGCCTGCTGGCGGAATATGACGCGGTGGTCCTGTGCTGCGGCGCGGGCAAGCCCCGCCCCCTGGGGCTGGACACCGCCGGCGTCTCCGGCGTCTACTACGGCACGGAGTACCTGAAATCCGCCGTGGAGCGCCACAGCTTCGGCAAAAAGGAGACCGCCGTTCCCACCGCCGAAGGCCGGGACGTGGTGATCATCGGAACCGGCGACACCGCCAGCGACTGCGTGGCCACCGCCCTGCGGCAGGGCTGCGCCGCCGTCACCCAGCTGGTGCGCCGCCCCCGGGCGGACTACCTGGACAAGACCGGCGCTCTCCCTCTGGATTACGCCCACGAGGAGGCCGTGGCCGTCACCGGTTCGGACCCCCGCCGCTTCGGCGTCCAGCTCCAGTCCCTGGTGACGGACGAAAACGGCAATCTCACCGCCGTGGTCACCACGGAGGGCGACACCCTGCCCTGCTCCCTGCTGATCGCCGCCACCGGCTTTGCCGGGTGCCGGGAAGACGTGTGCGCCGCTTTCGGCGTGGAGGCGGACAGGACCGTCCGCACCCGGGCGGGCAGCTTTGCCACCAGCGTGGAGAAGGTCTTTGCCGCCGGCGACATGCGCCGGGGCCAGTCCCTGGTGGTGTGGGCCATCGCCGAGGGCCGCGCCGCCGCCGCGGAGGTGGACGAGTACCTCATTGGGTACACGAACCTGGTGCGGACGATGTAAAACGATTGACAATGGTCCGCTGACGATATGCTTTGGACCATGGACGGTATGCCGGCGTACCGTCCATGGTCAATTTATATAAATACCGGAGAACTTTTTTGACAAATTCGCGAAAGACTTGGCAATTCCGCCCATTGACGTGGTATGACCTCCCGTGGTAAAGTCTTACCATCGAAAAGGCAAGGGCGCCTGAGAGAGAACCTCTCCGGCGCCCTTGCCTTTTCTTTACAAAGAGGAGGGAAATTTATGTATTCATCCGTCAACACCATTTGGGTCCTGTTGGGAGCGGCCCTGGTCTTCCTGATGCAGGCGGGCTTCGCCATGTGTGAGGCGGGCTTCACCCGGGCCAAGAACACCGGCAACATCCTGATGAAAAACCTGATGGACTTCTGTATCGGCACCCCCACCTACTGGATCCTGGGCTTCGGGCTGATGTTCGCGGGCTCCGGCGCCATCATCGGCGGCCTGGATCCCTTCGTCCGGGGCGACTACACCGCCATCCTGCCGGAGGGCGTGCCCCTGTTCGCCTACCTGATCTTCCAGACCGTGTTCTGCGCCACCTCCGCCACCATCGTCTCCGGCTCCATGGCGGAGCGCACCAAGTTCATCTCCTACTGCATCTACTCCTTCTGCATCTCCGCTTTCATCTATCCCATCTCCGGCCACTGGATCTGGGGCGGCGGCTGGCTGGCCCAGATGGGCTTCCATGACTTCGCCGGCTCCACCGCCGTGCACATGGTGGGCGGCATCTGCGCCTGCATCGGCGCCGCCATCCTGGGCCCCCGCATCGGCAAATACGACAAGGACGGCAAGCCCCGGGCCATTCTGGGCCACAACCTGTCTCTGGGCGCTCTGGGCGTGTTCATTCTGTGGTTCTGCTGGTTCGGCTTCAACGGCGCCTCCACCGTCAGCATGACGGGGGACGACACCATGGTCTCCGCCGGCCTCATCTTCGTCAACACCAACATGGCCGCCGCCGTGGCCAGCTGCGTCACCATGATCTACACCTGGCTGCGCTATAAGAAGCCCGACGTGGGCATGACCCTCAACGCCGCCCTGGCGGGCCTGGTGGCCATCACCGCCGGATGCGACGCGGTGTCCGTGGCCGGTTCCGCCGTCATCGGCATCGTGGCGGGCCTGCTGCTGCCCATCTCCGTCAACTTCTTCGACTCCGTGCTGAAGATCGACGACCCCGTCGGCGCCATCTCCGTCCACGGCGTGTGCGGCGCGGTGGGCACCATTCTCACCGGTCTGCTGTCCACCTCCGAGGGCCTGCTCTATGGCTATGGTCCCCATTTCCTGCTGGTCCAGTGCGTCGGCGTTCTGGCCACCGCCGTGTGGGCCGCTGTGATGATCACCATCGTCTTCCAGATCCTGAAGCATACCATCGGCCTCCGCGTCTCCGCCGAGGAGGAGCTGAAGGGCCTGGACATCACCGAGCACGGCCTGCCCTCCGCCTATGGCGGCTTCGCCTTCGTCTATGACGACACCCCCGACGGCCTGGAGGTCCCGGCAGGCGGCGTTCCCGTGCAGGCGGCCGTCCCCGTGGAGGTGGCTCCCTCCGCCGTGGACCCCGCGCCTGTGGGCGGCGTGAAGATGACCAAGGTGGACATCCTCTGCAAGATGGAGCGGTTCGACGCGCTGAAGCGGGCCATGTTCGACATCGGCATCACCGGCATGACCGCCATCAACGTCATGGGCTGCGGCGAGCAGCGGGGCAAGACCGAGGGCTTCTTCCGTGGCGCCAAGGTGGAGGCCACCATGCTGCCCAGCATCCAGGTCTCCATCGTGGTCAGCAAGGTCCCGGTCTCCACGGTGGTGAACACCGCCCGGAAGGTGCTGTACACCGGCGCCATTGGCGACGGCAAGATCTTCGTCTACAACGTGGAAAACGTCATCAAGGTCCGCACCGGCGAGCAGGGTTACGACGCCCTGCAGGACGACGCGGTTTGACATACATTCCATTGCTTACTCCCTACTCCTTTCGAGGAGACGCGGGGCCGCTTTCGCGG
>CABSFC010000026.1 GCA_902476875.1 uncultured Oscillibacter sp.
CCCAGCTCACCGGCGAGGTGGTGCGGACGGTGACGGAGCTGGTCCTGCGCCACCGCTACGTTCTGCTGGACCTGCCCTTCGGCGGGGAGGAGCTGTGCCGCCAGCTGCGGCGGGAGTATGGGGTGTCGCTGCTGTTGGGGCCGTCAAAGGACCAGCTGGAGGGGGCGGAGGCCCTGGTGCTGTTCGACCGGCGAACGGACCTGTCCCTCCGCAATCCGGCGGTGCTGCCGCTGTACGACGAGGCGGCGCCTCTGCCGCCCCTGGCCCTGCCCCCGGCGCTGGAGGAGAAGCTGCCGGAGGGCGCCGGCCGTCCCCAGCTGCTGGCGGCGCTCCGGGAGACCGGAGCGCTCCGGCCTGGACAGATCACCATCGGCGGAGCGGTCGGTCCCCGGACTTGACATTCTGAAATCCAGCCACTATAATACTACTCTGACATAATATAGAATAAGTATATCCCACGCAAAAAATGCAGAAAGGAATATGCCGATATGGAAAAAGAATACAAAATGAGCGCGGCCCGCGCCCAGGAGCTGCAAGAGGAATTGAACTATCTGAAGACCACCCGTTCCGACGAGGTGGCCGAGCAGATCAAGGTCGCCCGGGGTTTCGGAGACCTCAGCGAGAACAGCGAGTACGACGAGGCCAAGAACGAGCAGGGCAAGCTGTACTCCCGCATTGCCGAGCTGGAGGAAGTGCTCCAGCATGTGGTGATCGTGGACGAGAGCAACGCTCCCACCAACGAGGTGACCATCGGCTGCACCGTGACCGTGGCGGACGTCAGCGGCAAGGAGCTGCCCGGCTACAAGATCGTGGGCTCTCAGGAGGCCGATCCCATGCACGGGATCATCTCCGAGGAGTCCCCCTTCGGCAGGGCCCTGCTGGGCGCCAAGGAGGGCGACACTGTCACCGTGGAGGCCCCCAGCGGCGCCATCGTATACACGGTGCGCAAGATCGAGCGCTAAGGAGAAACAGACATGTCTGAACAGAAGAACAATCAGCAGGCCCAGCCCGAGCAGGATCTGAGCCAGCAGACCAAGGTCCGCCGGGAGAAGTTGGCGGCCCTCCAGGCCGAGGGCCAGGACCCCTTCCGCCAGACCCGCTTTGACTGGGACGCCACCTCGGCGCAGATCAAGGACAACTTCGACGCCATGGAGGGCAAGGCCGTCAAGGTGGCGGGCCGCCTGATGAGCAAGCGCGGCATGGGCAAGGTCAGCTTCTGCGACCTCCAGGACCGGGACGGCCGCATCCAGCTGTATGCCCGCCAGGACGAGATGGACGAAGCGGTCTATAAGAAGTTCAAGAAATACGACATCGGCGACATCGTGGGCGTGGAGGGCGAGGTCTTCCGCACCCAGCGGGGCGAGATGAGCGTCCGGGCGAAAAACATCATCCTGCTGAGCAAGTCCCTGCTGCCCCTGCCGGAGAAGTTCCACGGCCTTCAGGACAAGGAGCTGCGCTTCCGCCAGCGGTATGTGGACCTGATGGTAAACCCCGAGGTGAAGCGGAACTTTGTTATCCGCTCTCAGTTTATCAAGTTCATGCGGGACTACCTGGACAACATGGGCTATATCGAGGTGGAGACCCCGGTGCTGAACACCATCGCCGGCGGCGCCGCCGCCCGGCCCTTCATCACCCACCACAACACCCTGGACATCGACATGTACATGCGCATCGCCACGGAGCTGCCCCTGAAGCGGCTGATCGTGGGCGGCATGGACCGGGTGTATGAGATCGGCCGCATCTTCCGCAACGAGGGCATGGACCCCAAGCACAATCCGGAGTTCACCACGGTGGAGCTGTACCAGGCTTACACCGATTTCCACGGCATGATGGACATCGCGGAGGGCATCATCTCCGGCGCGGCCCGGAAGATCCTGGGCACCTATCAGGTGGAGTGGATGGGCGAGCAGATCGACCTGACCCCCGGCTGGCGCCGATTGACCATGGTGGATGCGGTCAGGGAATATGTGGGTGTTGATTTCGGCACCATCACTGACGACGCGGAGGCTGTCGCCGCCGCCAAAGCCATCGGCGTGGAGTTGGCGGAGGCCTCGGAAAAGACCTGGGGCAACGCCCTGTACGCCTGCTTTGACCAGCGGGTGGAGGAGAAGCTGATCCAGCCCACCTTCATCACCATGTACCCCGTGGAGGTCAGCCCCCTGACCAAGCGCAGCCCCGCCAATCCCCGGCTGACGGAGCGGTTTGAGCTGTTCGTCTGCCACAGCGAGCTGGCCAACGCCTACTCCGAGCTGAACGACCCCATCGACCAGCGCCAGCGCTTTGAAAAGCAGGTGGAGCAGCGGGAGCGGGGCGACGACGAGACGGAGATGCTGGACGAGGATTTCCTGAACGCCCTGGAGTACGGTATGCCTCCCACCGGCGGCATGGGTATGGGCATTGACCGCTGCGTCATGCTGCTGACCGGCGCCGACACCATCCGGGAGGTCATCCTGTTCCCCACCATGAAGCCCTTCTAAAATTTGACTTCAAAAAACGTTGGAAATCCCCCATGTTTCTTAAAAATAGGGGGGGTTCACAATAAAAAAGTTGTGGATTTTTTGGGCTAATTTTGCGTTACCCCATTTTACCCCAAATCTTACCCCATTTCATTTATATTGCTATTTGATAGAAGTGAAGTAAACTACTGATAAGACAGTATTTTATCTAGTTGCTCGTAATATATAAGATAAATACAGTATATTGAGATTGATTTAAAATTTTATTATAGCATATTTATTAAAAAATTCAAGTCTGCAAATTAATGATTTTGTTGTGTTACAATATTATACAACTATCTTTAATTTATTGTATAAGTCAAAATGGTCTGCAGAGACATAGAATAAGCAGGGAGAATTGAAGATGATTTCAACACAAAGAATTGTTCTAGAAAAGGCTGATGATTTCGACAAGCTTTTAGATACAATTCCCAATTCTCATATTGACACTTATGTTATAGATGATTTGAAGAAATTTCTTGGCAATCGTTGCAAAGTTATTTTAGTGGAGTACCCCTATTACGAAAGTGACTATTTAAGCAATTATTATATATTTTATTCCAAGAAGCTACAAAAATTCCCTAAAAGTAGTTATAGATTAATGTTTTTTTCGGACAGAGATGCATCGGATTTAATGGGGTATATGGCACTTCGTCCTACATATGAAGGTACCCGTTGTGGACGCACATATATAGAGCCACAATATCTTACGTCTAAGTCGGCGAATCTTATATTATCAGACTGCAAAATCCATTTTAAAGCGGGTGAAGCTGTTTTACGTGTGTTTCCCCATATGAGGCAAGAAGGTGATGTAGCTGTTTGCGCTCATGTGGCGCTCTGGTCTGTGGTGAGGAGTTTCACAAATCGATTCCATAAATATCCAGAAATTAGATTGGGACAATTAGTTGAGATGATCCAACCACAGGCAGAGCGTTTAACACCATCTAGAGGATTAACCCCCACTCAAATATCAGATGTTCTTTTGAAACTTGGATTTTCACCGATTATTCGGGGCAAATCTGATCGAAATTTTATTGATGAGATTTGTAGTTATATTGAGTCAGGTATCCCAGTCATTGGATTTATGCCTGAGTTAGAACATGCTATTACTATAATAGGATGTGGAGAACCTGTAAGAGGACTTGTGTGTTCTAATCGATTGACCGCTAATAACTATGAAATGTTTATAGATAAAAATGGGCATACTTATCAAACAAATGTGATTATAGCATCTAAGTTCATAAAGTTTTTGATAATTAACGATGATAACCAATTGCCATACAGGGTATTAGATAAAGTTATTGGTGAGAGTGAGGTCAAATATTCTTTAGAGGCCGTTAAATGTGCTGTGGTTCCACTTTATTCAGGTATTCAACTAGTATATAATGATGTAAAAACAGCTTTTTTGGCATTAGTGACAGATGGAATTTATGACTGGATGAGTTCAAACAAATTAATTACCCGCATTTTTCTAACATCAGCTAATACCTATCGAGAATATGTAAATGAAAATAGTACAGCATTTGGCTCTGATCTTAGCAGCATTTTAATAAACCTAGAAATGTCAAAATTTGTGTGGTGTGTAGAGGTTTCAAGACCTGATGCTTATGTCGAAGGTAGAATTGAAGCAATTGTATTGGTTGACTCTACTAGTGCAACAACAAACAAGAGCCCGTTTTTACTGATAACGAAAGAGAATCAAGTCGATTATTGCGATGATGGAAAGCCGGTTTCTTACCCTTGGAATGCACCTCTTGATGTTCCTGCCTTTCATCATAATCTTCAGGAGGTGATTCCGTTTGGCGAAGATTAAGTATAATAGAACTAAAGGGATTGTAACTGTGATTAAAAAATCAAAAAAAGTTTCTTCTGTTGCAGGAGAAAGTTATGAAAAGTTACACCCGTATATCTATCGTGAAATTCAGAAAAAAAACAGGGAATACACAATAGCGATTCGTCAGGCAGGAAACATTCAAATTAATGGTGATATCTCATATGGACGGTTAGAGCCGAAAATTGAGAGCGCTATTGATGAAATGAAATGCTTATGTGAAAACGCAGATATTCCTTATTTATTTGATGAGAACAGAATTGATATATTTAGAGATGTTTTCCCGCTTTGTTTAACTGTATCAGAGGAATTAGTACCTAAAGCTCAAAAGATCAGATTAGAAGGCAATAAAGCAGTTTCAACGAAGTTAAGCAATATACTTTTCCATCCGCTTAGCATGTTGGAGTTATTATGCAATTCTATGCTTTTGAACCAACAATTCCAAGAAAGTACTGTTATATCGATTATTACAAGTGTTGTTTTGCTCGTTTGTCAAATTTATAACGGTACAACAGTTGAGTTAGATCAAACATGCGCAAAGGTATTACTTTATCTCTATCAATCAGGATATTCAACTTTGGGAATGGATGAAGAAAAGCTAATTGGAGCAATTATAAAGGATGATGACCAACTCACCCGAAATGAAATTTCACATGCCATTACAACTCTCGAAAAGTATCACTGTGTTAGCATTGAGAACGGAAAGGTATGCCTTATAGAAACAATAGGTTAATTACTTGTATAGCAAGTTCAAGCCCACCACACTAATTGTGTGGTGGGCTTGAATTATGAGATTCTCTTAAGAAAATTTTTGTACAACTTTATATTTTTCTACAAGTGCTGAAATTAGTGCGATGGTTTCGTCATCCAATCCAGACACATCAATAACCTTTGGTGTATCCACACATACCAGATAATCCACACTGACACCAAACAACCGGGATAGCCGGATCAGCACTTCAATAGAGGGAGCCTTGCTGGCCGTTTCGTAGGCACTAATCATAGCCTTAGAAACACCAATGCGGTTGGCGACTTGAAGCTGAGTAAGTCCTCTGGTCTCACGCAACATTTTTAACTTTTCAGAGCAGTCAACCATAAGCATCCCCCTTTTCACTTTTAGTTTACCAAAAGTAAAAATCCTTATAGGAGATTTTAAAACAACTAAAAGTTGACTGAATGAAAAAATAATGGTATAATTTTAGCAGTGTATTGAGAAAAGCGGGGAGGGCTATAAGTTGACAGATATCAATCAAGAACAGATTGTGAAACAATTGAGAGAAGACCTCGAAAAAGAAAGAAAAACGCAGCGCAAAATGGTTTTCATAGCGGCTACTTTATCTTTTATAGCTATTTCCAGCTTTATATTTGATGCAATTCTTTTAGGTTTACTATTTACGTTGCCGGCGGGTGTTATCTGGTATCTAATATATTTGTGCAGAGGGTCGGTTGGACGTTTTGAAAAAGAACTCCATGTAGCAGAAACGGATATGGAGCAATACCAGAGGATATTGAAAAATCGCACTATTGATGCAAATGCTCAATTGAGACAAGCACAAGCTATAAATGAAGCGATTCACCCAACTTGTCCAAAGTGTGGAAGCCATAGTACAAAAAAGATTACTACCCTTGACAGAAGCGTTTCAGTCGCAGCAGCTGGATTGGCTTCTTCAAAAATAGGAAAGCAGTTTGAATGTAAGGACTGCAAATACAAATGGTGAATTAAATGCTATCAGGCAACAGATGAAAAAGGAATCATAAAGAAAGATCTCTCCAGACCATAGTTTGGAGAGATTCTTTTTGTCCTTAATCAGATTTGACAAATCACAGAGGTTGGGATATGATATACAAAATATGGGGAAAGCGGGTGCACATGGAAAATACTTCCGACAGTTTACCCCACATTTTACCCCATTTGCTTTGCATAAGACGTGATAAGATAAAACATGATAAAAAGTAAAATCCAGTATTATCAAGGGATTGAGAGGAAGATGAAGCATGATGGAACATGACAAAGCTGTGATCTTCAAAATCCCGACGATGAAGCCCCTCGATTAAAAAAACCAGCAATTCCAGTGGTTTCAAGGACTTGAGGGAACCCCCAAAGCCGTTTTACACCAGATTTACACCACATTAACATTGGGGTCTACTATACTGAACAAAAAAGCAATCCTAATATGCGTAATGAAAAGCACATGAGGCTATGCATCAGGTGCTTTTTCATTATGTTGGAGTGGCATTATGCGGAATAAAAGGCACCCGGGTAAATGGCCGGATGCCTATCCTTGTTTATTGGTTAGAAGAAAGCATGCAACGGCTGTTTCGCCTCCTGTAATGCGAATGTGTGCTTTAAATCCATTATGCACAAATCCGACAGGGGTTTCAATGATATCTACGACATAGATGCCCGGTTCAAGGGCCTCATCAAATCTCAGGCTGCCATCAATGTCTGTTTCGCCGGTAAACGAATTTCCGGTCTCACTGGTCAGGAAAATACGAACGTCTGGTACGCCGCGGTGGGTAGAGTCAACATTAATGGGGAAGAGAATCAATATCTACTACAATTAGTTATAACGGAGATTACAGGAAAAGCAGACCATTTACGGTTTTCCTAGACGAAATATGAAGGGCGGGGACATCGTTGCATGATGTTCCCGCCTTTTGTGTTAGTTCTGTTTTGCTTTGTCCTTTTTCCGTTGCGCTTTCCGCTCGGCAGACTTCCGCTGCCCTCCTCGCTCTCGAAAAACGCCTATATCCCCAGAGCAGGACTTGAGCTAAGGCCCTGTTTCAATAATATAGCCATAGATAAACTCGCAGTTGCTTTCCTTCAAAATGTAGCCAGCTGGGATGACCACGTTTCCGGAGACCAGGGGCGGGTGAAAGCCGATAGCCCCCCAATCAAAATACAAGCTAAAAAGATACAGCGCCGGACCCCAGATCAGGTTCCGGCGCCGCTTTTATGATTGCTCCACTTGTCCAATAGCCATGATGAACCGGAGAACTGCCTTTGACGGGTTCTTCGGGTAAATCAAGCCGTAGGGCATGGTGAAATCCCACTCCACCGGAAGGGTAGCCAACAGGGGGTGGACATCCTTCCAGCAGTCAGCTGACAGGAGCAGGCTGTCAGAGGATACGATTCGGTTAAAGAGGGGCAGGTCGATGGCGTCCACCTCCTGAATATGGATCTGCGGATGTTCCCGCTCCAAATAGTCCCGGGCTCGATCCATATAGGATTTGTAATTCCGTTTTCCTACCAGCAGTGTTTGTCCATACAGATCATCTACAGCCAGCCGCTCCTTCCGCACCAGCGGGTGGGCCTTGGCGCAGGTAATCCGCAGAGGCAGATCACGCAAGTGAAAGGAATTGTACCGGTCCCCCCAGTAATCTGTTTCATAGGGGCAGGAAACCAGATCGATTTTCTCTCCCAGACCGTTCAATACTTCTTGAAAAGCGGGCACGGTATCCTCAAAGGGAACGATCTCCAGCCGGATATCAGGATACAGCTCTGACGCCTTATTCCACTGCTCCAGCAGGATGTTTACGGGATTCATCAGGGAGACGCCGATGTGGACCACATGCTCCTGGGGCCGTTCCAGCTCCCGTGCCTTTTGCAGTACGCTGTCCGTGTGACGGATCAGCTTTTTTGCCTCGGCATAGATCAGCTTCCCGGCCTCCGTCAGTTCCAGACCTTGGGTGCTGCGGCGGAACAGCTTCACGCCCAGCCGATCCTCCAGGAGATTGACCTGTTTCGTCACCGCGTTGGCGGATATATACAGCTTTTCGGACGCCTTCAAAAAGCTGCCGCAGTCAGCCACCTGGATAAAGGTCTCCAGATGTGGGTCATACATGATCCATCCCCTCCGTTCGTTCCAACCTTTTGGTTGGAGCCATTATAGCTGATTTGTCGTTCCAATACAAGAACCCGCGCTGTAAAATAAATGCGAACTGAAGGAAATACACGGCAAAGAGGTGAGAAAAGTGAAGCCATTGATCGCCTACTATTCCCGGCGGGGCAAGAACCTTGTGAATGGTACGGTACAGGATCTTCCTGTGGGAAACACGGAATTGCTGGCCACGATCCTTCAAAAACTCACGGACGGCGATATCTACCGCATCGAGGCCGTAGAGGACTATTCGCAGGACTACTACCGCTGCATCGACCAGGCCCGGCGGGACCTGCGCAGGGGCGTCCGGCCAGAGCTGAAGCACCCGCCGGACAGCATCGCCGCCTATGATGTGATTTACCTGGGCTACCCCAATTATTGGGGGACCATGCCGGTGGCCGTGTTCTCCTTTCTGGAACGGTTCGATTTTGACCGCAAGACCATCAGGCCCTTCTGTACCCATGAGGGAGGCGGGATGGGCCGCAGTGAGCGGGATATCCGGCGTGTGTGTCCCACGGCCCGTGTCTCCGCTGGCTTTCCTGTCCTGGGAACACAAGCCGGAGAAGAGCTGTCCGCCCTCCAGGCGTGGATACAGCAGACATGACCCGCAATCTCTTCCTACTGCAAAACAATATTGAAAAGGAGCAAACCAACATGGAATACATCACTCTGAACAATGGCATCAAAATGCCCATGGCGGGCATCGGCACCTTCCTGCTGACGCCGGACGAGGCGGAGGCCTCCGTCCTCAGCGCCCTGAAGGGCGGCTGCCGGCTGATCGACACCGCCAACGCCTATGTCAACGAAAAGGCCGTGGGCCGGGCCGTGAAGAAGTCCGGCGTTCCCCGGGAGGAAATCTTTCTGGAGACCAAGCTGTGGCCCAGCTTCTACGAGCAGCCCGACGCGGTGGAAAAGACCCTGGAGCGGCTGGACACGGACTATATCGACCTGCTGCTGATCCACCAGCCCGCCGGAAACTACATCGCGGGCTACCGTCAAATGGAGGCGGCGTACAAGGCCGGGAGGGTCAGGGCCATCGGCCTGTCCAACTTCACCCAGGCGCAGATCCGGGAGATTTTGGACATCTGCGATGTAAATCCCACGGTGCTGCAGACCGAGGTCCACCCCTATTCCCAGGAGAAGGAGTTGAAATCCTTCCTAGCGAAAGAGGGCATCGTCATTCAGGCCTGGTATCCCCTGGGCCACGGCGACAAGGCGCTGATCCAGAAGCCGCTGTTCGCGGAACTGGGAAAGAAGTACGGCAAGAGCAGCGCCCAGATCATCCTGCGCTGGCACATCCAGGACGGGAACATCGTCATCCCCGGCTCCAAGGACCCCGCCCATATCAAGGACAACTTCGACCTGTTCGACTTCCGTCTGAGCGGCGAAGAGATGGCTGAAATCGCCGCCATGGATCAGAAAAAGCGGTATTACACCAGCACGCCGGAGCTGCTGCGGCAGTATGCGGAGATGGTTCCTCCGGTAGATGAGCAGAAATAAACCAACGGCAGAAACAGGAGGAAACATAAATGCGTAAGAGATATCAAATGGCCGCTTTGGCGCTGACGGTTGCCATGAGCCTGTCCCTGCTGTCCGGCTGCGGCGGCAGCAATGCCAACACTTCCAAGAGCACCGACCCGGCCCCGGCGGAGGAGACGGAAACCACCGCGGCCTCCGACGCCCTGGTCATCGCCGAACAGGGCATGTTCTCTGCCGGCGGCACCGTCATCACTTCTGACGGCACCTTTGACGTGTCCAACTACTATACGTCCCGGGAGGGCTCCACCGCCCATGTGGACCACGCCAATGTATTCTATCAGATCCCGGAGGACGACACCGGAGCGCCCATGGTGTTCCTCCACGGCTACGGCCAGTCCCGCATGGGCTGGATGACCACCCCCGATGGCCGGGAGGGCTGGTCCGACCTGTTCCTGAAGATGGGCCACAGCGTGTTCCTCATTGATCAACCTCGCCGGGGCGAGGCCGGACAGACCTCCGTGGCGGGCACCATGACCACCGAGCCCTCCGACCAGACCTGGTACACCCAGTTCCGCATCGGCACCTATCTCAACGATGAATTTACCTACAACGAGGGCTCCCAGTTCCCCCAGGGGGAGGACGTGCTGGACCAGTTCTTCCGCCAGATGACCCCGGACACCGGCATGGATAACGCCGGCGGCGACCAGAACATTGACAACACCGTGGTGGCACAGGCCGTGGCGGCCACTATCGACGAGGTGTACGAGCGCACCGGCAAGGGCTCCATTCTGGTGACCCACTCCCAGGGCGGTATGCCCAGCTGGGAGACGGCCCGGTACACCGACCACATCGCCGCCATCGTGGCCATCGAGCCGGGCATGGCTCCGATGGTGGACAGAGAGAACTACAACGCCCTGCTGGAAAAGGAGATCCCCGTCACCTTCTACTACGGCGACTACATCGGCGAGGAATTCACCGACGTCCCGGCTGCCGCCATGTGGTCCATGATGGCCTCCAGCGCCGACAGCTTCACCGAGGCGTACACCGCCGCAGGCGGCGTCAGCACCATCGTGCATCTGCCTGACGAGGGCATCACCGGCAACTCCCACTTCATGTTCCAGGAGCTGAACAACGACGTGATCGCGGAGCATGTGGAGGCATGGATCCAGGAAAATGTTATGTGAGATCTTCCGCTTGTATAAAGGTCAACGACAGGAGAAATCAATATGCAGAATATAAAAGATAAAGTGGTGGTCATTGCTGGCGCGTCATCGGGGATCGGCATGGAAACGGGAAAGGTGCTGCCGAACTGGCGGGGACCGGCGACTGGCAGGAAAGCCAGCGGTTCCGCAGCAGCGTCAGCGAGGCTGATGTTGTGGAATGGGTCAACGGCCTGGATATCTAACATTTATGCGGCCTTACTGTAGAAAACAGATTTGTTTGGCCACCTTCCTTACGGAGGGTGGCCAAACACGCGCTTCTGCACAAGAAATGTGACCGATGTATAAACGCAGCGACTTTTACAAACTGTTTGCGGATGTCAATTGTACTTATGATGTTACTGTATTTTTGCGCAAGCTCCGGTTTCAGCAGTCTATGCAAAGAAGTGTAATTCACCGGCCGCGTTGATCCATCCATATATAGCGGCAGCAAATCGACTTATAGGGGTAGTCTGTCGGAATCAGCCTGCCAGCTTTACAGTTACATCCACATCTCCCGCATAGGAGCCCGGGGCGTCGATCCCAGCCTGATCCATCCGGGCGATGACCTCCATGCCGGCGGCGATGGTGCGGCCGTCGTGGTCATAGTACATGGCGTAGGTGGGGCCGGGGGGATAGTAGATGATGTCGCCGATCTCGTAATCCACGGTGATGTTCTCCAGCAGGGAGTCGTCAATGGAGAAATCCATGTGGGCATGCTTTTCACGGTTGGCGTAGTCCGTCATGTGGAAGGACAGAGGCAGATAGGCGGCAAACTCCGCAGCCGCGGGGGTGTCCAACAGGCCGGCGGTGATGGTGTGGTCGCTTTCGGCGCCGGACAGGGTGATCTCCAACTGCTGACCGGCGGGGGCAGCGGGTGTTTCTTCCGCCAACTCGAAAGTTACACTGACCAGATCGGCGTAGGAGTGGATGGCCTCCACACCGCCCTCGTCCAGCTTGGCCAGGACCTCGATGCCGGCGCTGATGGAGCGGCCGTCGTGATCATAGAAGATGCCCATGGTGGGGCCGGGATGCCAGTAGACGATATCGCCGACCTCATACGTGTTGACGGTGTTGGTCTGGCTTTCCTCGCTGAGAGAAAAGTCCAGATAGACCTCCTTCTGCCGGTCCAGATGGTCGTGCATCTCCACGGTAAAGGGCATCTGCCGGGCAAACTCAGCGGCGGCGGGGGTGTCCATCAGGGTGGCGGTGATCTCCTGTGTCCCTTCATCGCCTTCCAGCGTCAGCTGCAGAGTGCGTGTGCCAGTAGATGCGGAAGGGGGAGGTTCCGGCTGGTTTGTACTGGGGGTGGAGGTGTTCGTCTCCGCAGGGGCGGGATCAGAGGTTGCGGGAGGATTTGAGCCGCAGGCGGCCAAAGAGCATACCATGACCGCCGCCAGAAGCAGCGCGCTCAGTTTGTGTTTCATACAGGTATCGTCCTTTCAGTATGGGTTTGGGAGTTGCGGGTCAGGCACCTACGAGCCATACTGTAAAAGGAACTTGTGAGAAAAATGTGAGGAAAAAAGCAGGGTTTTGTGAAAAACAGTACTGCAATATTTTTGAAATTTCTCTGATTTCCTCACAGATTTCTCACAATTACTGTTTATGATATGGTATCATGACAGAAAAAGGAGGGGATTCCTGTGCCCAAAATGCTGATCGTGGACGACGATATCCACCTGAGAAAGCTGGTGCTGACCTACGCTCAGATGGAGAATTTTCAATGCCGGGAGGCGGAGAGCGGAGACCGGGCGCTGGAACTGCTCCGGGAATCAGACGCCGACATCATTATTTTAGATGTGATGATGCCGGGGCGGGACGGATTTGAAACGCTGGCGGAGATCCGTAAGACTTCCCAGGCCCCGGTCATCATGCTCACCGCCCGGGGCGAGGAGTACGACAAGCTGTTGGGCTTTAACCTGGGGGCCGACGACTATGTTTCCAAGCCCTTCAGCCCCAAGGAGCTGATGGCCCGTGTGGGGGCGGTGCTCAAACGCAGCGGCGCGAAACAGGGAAAACACCTGACTTTCGGCGGCCTGGTGATCGAGCCGGAGGCCCGGAGCGTGCTGGTGGATGGAGCGGCTGTCAGTTTGCCGCCCAAGGAGTTTGACCTGCTGATGAAACTGGCTGGGAACGAGCGTATGGTCTTCTCCAGAGAGCAGCTGCTGGATCAGGTGTGGGGCTTCGACTATTTCGGCGACGCCCGCACGGTGGACACCCACATCAAGGCCCTGCGGGAGCATTTGGGGCCGTACCGCAAGC
Organism: uncultured Oscillibacter sp.; assembly: GCA_902476875.1. Lineage (GTDB taxonomy): Bacteria > Bacillota > Clostridia > Oscillospirales > Oscillospiraceae > Oscillibacter. The sequence continues at coordinate 13,148 of CABSFC010000026.1, forward strand.
TGATTGAAACTGTCTGGGGGGTAGGATATAAATTTGAATACCATGAAGAACGATAAAGCGCCCCGGCGGGGCATGAGTATGGCCCTGCTGCTGTGGGGCATCATGATGGTGCTGGTGCTGGTGACGGTGGCCTTCATGTGGGTGTTCCAGATCTATTTCATGGAGCGCAACTATATCGACTCCCATATTGTGGAAGTGCAGGAGCGGCTGGACCCGGTGCTGGCGGAGCTGTCCGACACCGACCTGGCGGACAACGAATCCATGATCTCCTACCTCAGCCAGACGGCAAACGGCAAGCTGCTGATCGTCAACCAGAGCGGGCAGCTTGTCACCATGTACACCTATGGCCACCCCATCGACCTGGCCTCCAACCGGACGGATGTGCTGGTCTGGGAGCGCATCGCCAATGGTGAGGATTATCCCAATATCCGGGCCATGGAGCCCTACTCCAGAGAGACCATGGAGGGCCGCCGCATCGTCTCCTATGAATACGGACTTCCGGCCTATTATCACGGCGAAGAAGTCTATGTGATCCTGTACCACTCCTTCACGGAACTGAACAACGTGCTGGACCTGAACCGGCGCCAGCTGATGATTCTCAGCATAATCCTGACCCTCGCCTCCGCCGTCCTTGCGGCCTTCCTGTCCAAACTGTTCACACGGCCCATCCTGACCATCAAGAAGACCGTGGACCGGCTGGCTCAGGGCGATCTGACCGCCACGCCGAAGCTGAAGCGGAAGGACGAGATCGGCCGGCTGGCCGGCTCCGTGGAGGAACTGGGGCAGGCCCTCCAGCGGGTGGATACCCTGCGCCGGGAGGTCATCGCCAATGTGTCTCATGAGCTGCGCTCCCCTCTGGCCCTCATCGGCGGCTATGCGGAAATGGTGCGGGACATCACCTGGAAGGATGACGACCAGCGGACGGAGAATCTGAATTTGATCATCAGTGAGTCCAACCGCATGAGCCAGATGGTCAGCGACATTCTGGACTACTCCCAGCTTCAGTCCGGATACCTCCAGCTGAAGCGGGAGGAGTACGACCTGTGTGAGATTGTGGAAACAGAGGTCCACAGGTGCGAGCAGGTGGCGGCGGAGAATCATCTGAAGCTCCAGGTCAACCGCCCCACCGGGGAATACCGGGTCCATGTGGACGCCCTGAAGATCAGCCAGGTCATCCGCAACCTGCTGAACAACGCCATCAATCACACCAAGGACGGCGAGACCATCACCGTGACAGTGGAGGAGACGCCCAAGGATTATAAGGTGTCGGTCATCAACCCCGGCGAACCGATCCCGGAGGAGGAAAGAGAGCTCATCTGGGAGCGGTATCAGCGCAGCCAGCACCAGGCTGGCCGGCGGCAGGGCACCGGTATCGGCTTGTCCATCGTCAAGACTATCCTGGACGCCCATGGCATGACCTATGGGGTGGACTGCACCGATGGGTTGACCTGTTTCTGGTTTTGCTATCCGAAAACAAAGTAATTCAAGAGAAATCTATACAAAGGTGTCCAGCCAGAGGACCGCCCTGGCTGGACACCTTTACGTTTGTCATATTCCTTGCATCAATTTTTGTTTTATCCTATCGCTGACTGGCAATAGGTCGATTTCTTCCGCCGACAATATCCGGGCGCACAGAATCAGGAGCAAATATAGGGCCACCGAGCAGAAAACAGTCAGCAATACCGCAAACCCATTGGACATCAGGAGCCGGTGGAAGAACCGGTATTCGGCCGCGGCCCCGATTCCCATGATCACAGTGCAGGCCAGAAGTTTCAGCAAATACTTACAGACTGGCAGATGCGGCGAAAGGGCGCCTTTCAATTCCGCAAAGCAGATCGAAGAGGCAATCAGATAACACGCAGCGGAGGCGACCGGCGCGCCATAGATATTGACAGACGGAATTCGGATCAAAATGAGATTTAGCGTAACTTTGGCCGCGACGCCAAACAGCAGCGCTTTCGCGGGAACAGAGACCTTTCCAAGCCCCTGCAGACTTCCGGTGAGGGTCTGATTCAAAGCCATAAAAATCATACCTACGGCGGCAATTTGCCGCAGCTCCCATCCCTGGGGCGCGTTTGGATAGATCATCTGGTAAATGGGCCTTGCCAGAACGATCAGCCCGGCGGCACACGGGAGGATGAATAAAACGGATATCAGCAGGGATGCCTCCACTTTTTCCTTTGCGTCCGAACGCCGTCCCGCCGCCATGGCGGTGGAGATGGTTGGGACAAGCACCGTCGCCAAAGCGATGTTCAGCGCCAGCGGCAGGTTGAGCAGGGAATCACTTTTGGACGGCATCCCGGAAAGCCGCGCGGCCTCGTCGTTTAGTGCGGCGGCGCCGGTATCCCGGCCTGGCCCGGGATACCGGCGGCAAAAGCGGCCGCGATCCCCCGTGAGATGGTGCCGGTATCAATGACCCTCCCCACTGAGGTGATGATGGAGGCCAGGGAGATCGGGGCGGAGACCGCCAGGATCGTCCGGCTGAGGCTGAGAAAAGACTGCCGGCCGTAAGCGGCGTCCCGCTGCTTTGGCGTTGTGCGCCGCTCCTCTGAACGGAAGTAGAACAGCATCAGATAAACCGCGCTGCCTGCGGCGGCGACAGAGGTGGCGAAGTTTGTCCCCGCGGACATGACCTCCGCGGAATAGCCGGTCAGAGCAAGGACAAACAGAATGGTCAGTGCGGATTTGACCAGCTGCTCCAACATCTGGGAGCGGCTGGTGGCCTTGACATTGCCCAGCCCCATAAAATACCCACGGACGACCGAGGACAGGCAGACAAATAAAGCTGCCGGAGACAGGGCGCGGAGCGTCCCCTGCACGCCGTCCATGCGGACGATATACCGGGCCAGAATGTCCGCCCCCAGGTACATCACCGCCGAGCAGGCCAGGCCGATCAGGAAGAACAGCAGCAGCGCCGTCCGGAAGATCTCATAGGCCCGCCGCCGGTTGCCGACGGCGGTTTCCGCCGACACCAGCTTTGAAATGGCGCCCGGGATGCCGACAGAGGAAAGGGCCAGCAGCATCGTGTAGATCTGGAACCCGGCGTTGTAGAATCCGTTTCCCAGGTCGCCAAAGCCGTCAATATTGGTAAGTAATGACCAGCCGGTATAAAAGCCCGGTGATTTTGACGACCAGCTGGGAGCCGAGGATCGTCAAAACGCTGGACATAAAAAGCGTGCTTTTTCGCTGAACCATACGGTTATGATTCCTTCCACTGAATTTCCGGTTTCAAAAAAGCCTGCTGCTCCGCGGCTTCTCTCCCGGCGGTCCACTTTTTCATAAGCTCCAGGGCCAGCAGGACAACCGCTCCAAGCGCAAAACCAAAGGGCTGAAAGGTTGACGGGCTCAGAGCCGGCAGGGGCGTGGAAAGCGTGGTCGGCCCCATGACGATTGCCGCCAGTGACCCGGGCATCAGGCCCAAAATCAGATACATCATCTGGCCGCGGTACTTCCGAAGCGCGGAGCGCAGAAAGTGAATGGACGCCGCGATACCGGCCAGAATTCCAAGCCCCAGAGAGATCAAGCCGGGGAGGACCGCAAAGCTCCCGTGCAGGAAAGCATGGATCGCGTTCACGGTGGGGATATAGACGCCCATAATCAAAAACAGTGTGGAGCCGGACACGCCGGACAGTACCATCGCCATGATGGCCAGCGCGCCGGAGAAAAATAGATATGGCTCTCAAACAGGCGGGCCAGGACCAGGATGGAGGCGGCTAGATCGGTCGCCCAGCCGGTTCCGATCTTCAGCAGATAGAAAAACGCCGGTTTCCGCGCCGCCCTTTCCCTGCCGAACAAGCTGCAGAGCGCCGATGAAACGCTCATAAAATCCCAAGATAAACGCCACAGTCCCGCCGGAGACACCGGGAACGCTGTCGGCAAGGGCCATGCAGAAGCCCTGAAACAGCTTTAAAATCATACGTTATCCCTCGCATTTATACTTTTGATCATGGTAAGCATCTCTGCCCTTGAGTATCCGAGCATGTCCATCTGCGTGCGCAGCTCCCGAACATAGCATCGAACCAACTGCTGCCTTACACTGGCGATCAGGGAAATATCCTGTGTGGAATACATGCCGGTTCCCCGCTGCTTCTGGACGAGGCTGGCCTTTTCCAGCTCAGAAACAGCACGGCACACAGCCTGGGGATTGGCACGAAAATAGGCGGCGATTTGCCGGACAGGCGGCAGTTTTTCACCAGGTGCGATCCGTCTGGATAAAATACTGGTTCCCAGCTCTTTAGCGATCTGAGCATAGAGGGGGCCGCTATGCTTCATGACGTTTCCTCTCCACGGTATTGACCGCCGCGCTGCCCATCCAACCCAGCATGATTCCAAGCAGCGCCCCGGCCAGCACATCCGAAGGGAAGTGGACATAGAGATACAGCCGGGAAAACGCGATCAGCGCCGCCAGCGCAAGGGCCGGGGCCACAGCCTGCTCCCGCTGAAATACAGTGCGGACGACGCCGCGAAGGAGGCGCCTGTATGGCCGGAGGGGAAGGAAAAGTCTGTGGGCCGGGGAACCAGGAGCCGGACCGCGGTGTTGATGTCACAGAGACGGACACGGGCAACAAGGGGGTTCAGGAGGAGGTTACAGCAGACCGCTTCCAGTCCAAGACCGACAGCAAGAACCGCGCCTGTCCGGCGTGTTTTCGGGAATGTCAGCAGGCCAAGGTCAAGCATGATCCGGACGGCTCCGCTGTCCCCCAGGCGTGTGACCATCGGCATCCACACATCTAAAAGGCCGCTGCGCAGATGGCTTTGGATAGAATCCAAAATAGAGAACTCCACCGCGTACATTGAAGATCAACTCCATTCGTCCTTTGACAGAATGAAGTGTACGCCTTTGAAATAAACTGGCCGATAACAGAAGTTAAACAGAAGATAAAAAAACAGTGGGAGGCGCCCCAGACGTCTCCCACTGTAATTTGAAAGAACTTATGGAAGCGGCATGGCCAGTGTCCCGGCCACAACCAGCACAAGGCCCACGCCCGATTTCCGGGTAAGCCTCTCGTGAAACACCAGATAGGAAAAGCCCACGGTGACCAGGATGCTCAGCTTGTCAATGGGCACCACCACACTGGCGGGACCGTCCTGCAAGGCCGGTAGTAGCACACAGCCAGGAGCCGCAGGTGGAAAGGCCCGACAGGACAAGAAACAAGAGGGCCTGCCCGCTGATCTCCCGGATCTGCTTCTGGGAGCCCTGCTGCCAGCACCATGACCCAGGAGAAAATCAGCACGATAATGGTGCGGATGGCGGTCGCTATCGTGGAATCCGTTTTTCGTATGCCGCACTTTACCAAAATAGAGGTGCCCCCCGCGAAGAACGCGGGGCCAAACGCGAATACGATCCACATACGATTCCCCCCTGAACCGGTAGACCTCACCCCAGACTGTCCAGAGGCTCCTCGATTTTTCGGAACACGAATTTGGTCAGGAAGCGGTTGGTTACAAGGATGGAAATGAAAATGGTAAACAGCGGCAGGATACCCACCAGTACTGGAGCGGTTGCTGATCTCGGCCTGGGGGCCAAAAACGGCGACCTGCCAGCGCTGCCCTCCGGTATTCAGATGAGTGAGGTAGATACTCCGGGTTCCGGTGGAGACTAAAGCTCCGTCCATGTCCATTTCCTTTGCGGCCCGCGGCAGGGCGTCGTCCTCGGCGGCAGCGGCCCCATTGGAGTAGATCCGCCCGGTGTCATCTTCCACAACGACCCGCATGACATTGACATTTATGAGATTCTCAAGGACGGAAAAATCGTTTTGACTGCACCCCGCATTTGATATGTAAATACATCATAGCACGGCTTGAAGCCCCGGAATTAAACTGAAGATAAACTATCAGAATTTCCGAGGGCTTCCACACAAAAATCTGCGATTTCCCTCACACTTTTCTCACAACTTCCCATTAGAGTATAGATGAACTCAGGGGGAACCCCCTGAAAGGAACATAAACAACGACATCTGCTACTCGAAAGGATCGGTTTGATATGAAAAAAGTTCTTTCCCTTTTCCTGGCTTTTACCATGGCTGCTTCCCTGACCGCCTGTGGCAGCCAGACTGCCGGCACCCCTCCCGCTGACGGCCTGCCGGCAGTCTCCACCCCCGGCAGCACCCCGGCCCCCGCAGACCAGTCCTCTGAGTCCGCGGAGACACCGAGCGCCACGCCCCCTGCTGACGGGGAAAGCGGCGGCATCCTAATCGCCTACTTCGGCGTGCCGGAGACAGGCGACGTGGACACTGTGGCCAACGCCAGCCGTGTGGCCACGGCGGACGGCGTGGTGGGCAACTGTGAGTTTATCGCCCAGGCCATCCAGGAGGCCGTGGGCGGCGACCTGTTCGCCATCGAGACTGTGCAGGAGTACCCCGGCACCCACGAGGCCCTGCTGGACTTCGCCTACCAGGAGCTGCGGGAGGACGCCCGGCCGGAGCTGAGCGGCGAGATTGATGATCTGAACAGCTATGATGTGATTTTTCTGGGCTATCCCAACTGGAACGCCGACCTGCCTATGCCGCTCTACACCTTCCTGGAGTCCTATGACTTCAGCGGCAAGACCATCATCCCCTTCGTCACCCACGGCGGCAGCGGATTCTCCCGCACCATCTCCACCATTTCCAGCCTTCAGCCTAACGCGACTGTGGTGGAGGACGGACTTTCCATCTCCCGGGGGAATGTGGCCAACGCCGCCCAGGAGGCCATGGACTGGGCCTCCGAGATTTTGAACTGATACCAGCCTCTGAAACGTCCGCTATTTTCCTCCTGCGGGCGTTTCAGAGGAAGATATAAAAGAAAGAGGCCCGCCCATGAAGCTGAAACAGAAATGCAAAATTGCCCTGGACATCTGCATGACCCTCTTGCTGTTCGTCCTGATGGCCTATCAGATCACCGGGCAGCTGGCCCATGAGCGGATCGGGGCGGCGATGTTCGTTTGCTTTATCGCCCATCACATCCTGAACGCCCGGTGGGCCGGGAACCTCCTGAAAGGAAAGTATACCGGCTTTCGGATCTTTCAGACTGCCGTTGACCTGCTGCTTCTGATAGATATGTTGGCGCTGATGGTCAGCGGCATCCAGATGTCCCGCTATGTGTTCACCTTTCTTCCGGGCTTTGGAAGCATCGCCACTGCCCGGCGGCTCCACATGCTGGCCTCCTACTGGGGCTTCGCGCTGATGTCCGTCCACCTGGGCCTCCACTGGGGGATGGTGACGGGGATGCTCCGCAAAGTGAGTGGAAACAGGCCCTCTCCCGTCAGGACTGCCGCGGCCTGGGGTGCCGCCGGACTGATCGGAGCCTATGGTGCCTACGCTTTCTGGCGGAACCAGATCTGGATGTATCTGTTTCTGCGGGCGGAATTTGTGTTTTTCGATTACAACCAGTCGCCGGTTCGGTTTTTCGTGGATTACCTGACCATAATGGGTCTGTTCGTCTTTCTGACCTACGGAGCTGTGAAACTGCTTCGGAATCGGAAGAAGGAGGCGCGGAAATGAAGCGGCTGCTTACTTTGGGACTTATGCTTCTGGTCTTGGCAAGCTGCGTCGCCTGTGCCACCCAAACAGAGCCCCCGGCGGTGGAACCCCAGGAGACCGCCGGCGGCCTGTTCGCCATGGACACCTACATCAACCTGACTGCCTATGGTCCCGATGCGGAAACCACCTTGGAACTGGCCGAGGCCAGAATCCAAGAGCTGGAAAGCCTGTGGTCCGTCACGGACGAGGGCAGCGAGATCTACGCCGCCAACCACAGCAACGGAGCGGCGGCGGACATCAGCGCGGACACGGAAGAACTGCTCCGATTTGCGCTTGATATGGCGCGGGAGACCGGCGGCGCGTTGGAGCCCACCATCTACCCGGTGCTCACCGCCTGGGGCTTTACCACCGACAACTACCAGATCCCGGAGCGGGAGGAGCTTGACCGCCTGCTGGAGTTGGTGGACTATCAGGCGATCACCTTGACAGACAGCACAGTGACCGTTCCCGATGGTATGATGCTGGACCTGGGCGCGGTGGGCAAGGGCTACGCCGCCGATGAGACCGCCGCTATCCTGCGGGAAAACGGCGTGGAATCCGCCCTGCTGGACTTCGGCGGCAACATTCTGACCGTGGGGAGCAAGCCGGACGGCACGCCTTGGCGGATCGGCGTCCGGGACCCGGACAGCGAGGGAAACCTGGGCGTGCTGGAAGTGATTGACCAAAGCGTGGTGGTCTCCGGCGGCTACGAGAAGTATTTCATGGGCGAGGACGGTCAGCGGTACTGGCACATCATCGACCCGGAAACCGGCTATCCCGCCCAGAGCGGGCTGGTCCAGGTGGCTATCGTCAGCCGGGAGAGCAAGCTGTGCGACGCCCTCTCCACCGCCATCTTTGTCATGGGATTGGACAAGTCCATCGACTACTGGCAGGCCCGCCAGGACTTCGACATGATCCTGCTGACCGAGGCCCGGGAGATCTATCTGACAGAGGGCCTGCAGAATGTGTTCACCCCATGGACGGATCACCCAATACACATCCTGACCGCATGAAAGGAGTCATATCGATGAACAGGATTTTGACCTTTCTTTTGTCTTGTGTGCTGTCCCTCAGTCTGACCGCCTGCGGCGAAGCGCCGGGGACTGCGCGGGAGCCAACCCAGAATACCCAGCCGCCGGCCCAGCAGGTGGAAGCGCAGTCCCCGCAGGGAACAGAGCCAGTAATTGACTGGGAGGGCCGGAACTATGAGTACACGGTGGAGGAACTGCCGGCGGAGGTGGATGGCCACAGCATTTACGGTCGCATCTATCTTCCTGTGGAAGCGGATGAACCCATGCCCGCTGTGATCTTCTCCCATGGTTACGGCGGCAACAATTCCACCGGCGCACCCTATGCCCAGGAGCTGGCGCAAAAAGGGATCATCGCCTACTGCTACGATTTCCGGGGCGGCAGCAATGGGAGCCGCAGCGACGGAAGCCCGTTGGAGATGAGCGTATTCACGGAAAAGGCGGACTTGGAGGCGGTGCTTGCCATGATCCAGTCCCTGGACAATGTGGACACGGAGAATATCTTTCTCATGGGCACCAGCCAGGGCGGTATGGTGTCCGCCATGGCGGGAGCCGCCCATCCGGACGAGATCAGGGGCATGATGCTGCTGTACCCCGCCTTCTGCATCCCGGAGGACGCCAGAGCCAGATACGCAAGCGCGGATGAGGTGCCGGACACCCTCTCCTTTTTCTCGTGGCTGACGGTGGGGCGGAATTATGTGACCGATGTTTGGGACTACGATGTGTACGCGGATGTCACCACCTATGACAAGGACATTCTGATCCTCCACGGCGACCGGGACGGGATCGTGGATGTCTCCTACTCGGCGCGGGCCGCGGAGCAGTACCCATCCGCGGAATTGGAGATCATCTCCGGCGCGGGCCACGGCTTCAGCGGTGACAATTTCGATCTGGCGATGGGATATCTGCTTGATTATCTGGCGTCCCATATCAAATGAAAGAAGGAATCAGTATGCTGTTCTATTTTACCGGTACGGGAAACAGCCTGTATGCTGCAAAGCAAATCGAGGAGGCTCCCCTGAGCATCCCCCGGGTGATGAAACAGGCGGAGCTGGACTTCACGGCGGAGCAAATCGGGATCGTGGCGCCCATCTACGGCCACGAGGTCCCGAATATAGTCAAGGAGTTCCTGCGGCGGGGGAAATTCCACACGGACTATTTCTATATGGTCCTCACCTACGGGAACCGCCACGGCGGCGCGTCTGAACTGGCGTATCAGATGTGCCGGGAGCGCGGCATCCAGCCCAAGTACATCAATGTGATCATGATGGTGGACAACTGGCTCCCCAGCTTTGACATGAACGAACAGGTCAAGCTGGACAAAAAGGTGGAGGAGCATCTGGCGGAGATCATTGAGGATATTCACAGCCGCCGGGAGATGATCTCCCCTGTGACTGATACGGACCGGGCGGCCCACCGGCAGTTTTTAGATGGGATGAAGCGGTTTCCCGCTGATGTATGGCAGCATTTGCTCCGGGTCACGGACGCCTGTGTTGGCTGCGGCCTGTGCGCCAGGGTCTGCCCCTCCGCCTCGATTCGTCTGGAAGAGGGCAGGGCCGTCCACATCCCCGGAAACTGCCAGACCTGTCTGGCCTGTGCCCATCTCTGCCCCCAAAAGGCGATCCAGTTGAATATCCCGGAAAAGAACCCCGACGCCCGCTACCGCAATCCACATGTCGCGCTGAATGAGATCATTCAGGCCAACAATCAGGCAGAAGTCAAGGCAAATTGAAAGGAAGGATGGATGACTGTATGAAAGACTTTCAGCTGAGAAATGACACAAAGCTGCTGTTCCGCAATGATCCAACATCAGACCTGGCGGCGCTGGCCGCAGGAAAAAAAGTCCTGTTGGTTTATGGAGGCGGCTCCGCGAAAAAGAATGGCTGTTACGGCGATGTGAAAAACGCGGTGGAGCACGCTGGCGGCGTTTTCTTTGAATTCGGCGGCGCGTCCCGGGAACTGGCCGACATCGAAAAAGGCATCCGCCTTGTGAAAGAGAACGGGATCGATCTGGTGATCGGCACCGGCGGCGCAAGCATCATGGACTGCGCAAAGCTGATCGCCTTTGGCGCTTATCACACGGCTGACCTCTGGGAGTATGTCAAGGAAACCAAAAACCCGTATGGTCTGGAAAAGATGCCGCTGATCCTGATGCCCACCTATCCCTCCAGCGGTTCGGAGTATGGCCTGGGCGCGGTGTCGGCGGACGCCAGAACCGGGGACTTTGGCACAGCCTATGGCATCGCGGCGGATACGGCCATTCTTGTACCGAAATACTCCATGTCCCTGGGCACGGAAATGACCGCTTATACCGGACTGGTCACGCTGGTTCAGCTGTCCGCCTCGACCATTGGAGACCGGAATCCCGTGTCCTACGATATGGGCATTTCTGTGATCCGGAATGTCCTTGGGGCGGCAAAGAAGCTGAAAGAGAACCCGCAGGACGCCGACGCCCGGGGCGTGATCCTCTATGGAGCGTCCATCTCCACCTCCGGCCGGCTGGGGCTTGGGAAAGAGGAAAATTACGCCTATGACATCTATGAGCTGGAATTTGTCCCGGAGGTCCTGTACGGCGCCTCTTACCGCAAGAGCCTGACCACGCTTTTTCCCCGGTTCCTGAAAACGATGGCAAAATACCATGACGCCGATATTCGCCGCTACTTTCAAGATGTCTTTGGATATGAAGGCAGCGCTGAGGAATCCGCCAACGAGATGGTAGAACTCTTTACGGAGCTTGGCGTGGATATGTTCTTTGACGGCGAGGCTTCCCGGGAGGAGATCAAAGAGATCGATATTTCTTCGATGCTTTCCCTGGATGAGATCACGGGCATTGTGGTGGATTGTCTTCGTTGACAGGGATATGCCCTGCATCTGCCAACCTGCTTTTTGTGTCAAGGGACAGGTTTGAACCTGCTGCCCATTCAGAGTGAACTAAGCAGACACACTTAAAATCGTCTGCAAATTTGAATGATGCGAGGAACATGATGATGAAACGGTTTTTAGGATTGGTTCTAACGGTTGTTATGTTATTCGCGCTCGGCACAATCGCCTTTGCCGCCGTCAGTGACACCGGCTTTTCCGACGTGGCGGCCAACGACTGGTTTGCCGATTCAGCGATATATGTCCGGGATCATGGCCTGATGAACGGGAACACCGCCACCACCTTCAACCCCAACGGCACCACCACCCGGGGCCAGATCGCCGCCATCCTCTATCGGGCTTCCGGCAGCCCCGCCGTCACCGGCGGCACCACATTCCCTGATGTGGCGGGCACCGCCTATTATGCGCCAGCGTCCCGGTGGGCCTCTGCCAACGGCGTTGTCACTGGCTACACAAACGGGAATTTCGGCCCCAATGATCCCATCACCCGCCAGCAGCTGGCCGCCATCCTGTGGCGCTACGCCGGCAGCCCCGCCGCATCCAGGGGCGCGGATTTCGCGGATGAGAGCGCTATTTCCTCCTATGCCTCCACCGCCGTGGACTGGGCCAGGGACAACGGCATCATCACCGGCAGGGCCGGCAATCTCTTTGACCCCAACGGCCGTGCCACCCGTGCCCAGGTGGCGGTGATCCTGCACCGGTACATGGAATTGCTGGACGCCGATGGGCCTGACGCCACTCCCGGCGTCTCGGATGGTTCCCGCATCCTGGTAGCCTACTTCACTGTCCCCGAGACCTCCGGCGTGGACGCCGTGGCCAACGCCAGCCGCGTGGTGGAGAACGGGCGGGTGGTGGGCAATGTGGAGTTCATCGCCCGCGCCATCCAGGAGGAGACCGGCGCCGACATCTTCGCCATTGAGACGGTCCAGACCTATCCCGGCACCCATGAGGCCCTGCTGGACTTTGCCGCCGCCGAGATGGCTGCCAATGCCCGGCCCGCCCTGTCCACTCGCATCAGCAATCTGGCGGACTACGACGTGATCTTCCTGGGCTACCCCATCTGGAACGCCGACCTGCCCATGCCCCTCTACACCTTCCTGGACACCTATGATCTCAGCGGCAAGACCGTGATCCCCTTCACCGCCCACGGCGGCAGCGGCTTTGCCGGCACCATCAGCACCATCGCGTCGGAGGAGCCCCGGGCCGAGGTGGAGCGCAACGGCTTCTCCGTCTCCCGCAGCAGTGTGGCCGATTCCAGAAGCGATATTATTGACTGGGTGCGGGAACTGGGCTATACGCAGACACAGACCCCCGCACAGCCTGAGCCCATTCCCACTCCCGGCAATGATGTGGATGTGCTGGTAGCTTACTTCTCTCAGACCGGCAACACGGAGGAGGTCGCCCAGCGGATCGCGGACTACACCGACGGCGATCTGGCGGAGATCCAGCGGGCTACCGATTACCGGGACCTCCAGAGCGAGGCCCAGGCGGAGATCGAAAGCGGCGCTCAGCCCGACATCACCGTGGATGTGGACAACATCGACGAGTACGAGGTCATCTTCATCGGCTATCCCATCTGGTGGGACGAAGCCCCGGCCATGATCGCCACCTTCCTGGCGGAAAACGACTTTGAGGGCAAGATCCTCGCGCCCTTCTGCACCAGCGCCTACAGCCCCATTGACAACAGCCTGCATATCTTCCGGGAGCTGGCTCCTGAAGCTGATCTGGCGGACGGATTCACCGCCAACAATCTGAATTTGGTTCAGGCGTGGGTGGATGAGGTCTTGGAACAGGCCGCGTAATCCGGCTAAAAGACGGTGCCTGTATCGTTCCTGATACAGGCACCGCAGCCACATATCAATAAAATCAGTAAGGAGTGTTTACTATGGACAATTTTGTGTTTGAGTATCCCACCAAGGTGTATTTCGGCAAAGGCGCGGCGGCGGAGCATCTTGCCAAGGCCTTGAGCGCCTACGGTCCCAACGTGATGTTGGCTTACGGCGGCGGTTCCATCCGGGCCAACGGCATCTATGGCGAAATTATGCAGATTCTCAACAATGCGGGAAAGACCGTCACCGAGTTCTCTGGCATCATGTCCAACCCCACCTACGCCAAGGCGCGGGAAGGGGCGGCGCTGGCCCGTGAAAAGGAGATCGACTTCATTCTGGCGGTGGGCGGCGGCTCCGTCATCGACTGCTGCAAGGTGGTGGCGGCCCAGGCCAGGACGGAGGAGGACATCTGGGAGATGGAGTTCACCGCCCACAAATTCCCCACCCAAGCCATTCCAATGGGCGCGGTGGTCACCGCCTCCGGCACCGGCGCGGAGATGAATGGCGGCGCGGTCATCACCAACGAGGAGAAGAACATCAAAACAGGCATCTTTGCCGCCGCGCCCCGCTTCGCCATTCTGGACCCGGTCTATACCATGTCCGTCCCCTATCCCCAGGTGATCTCCGGGGCCTTTGACACCTTGAGCCACGCCATGGAGACCTACTTTGGCCGCTCCGACCGGGACAATGTGTCCGATGATGTGGCCGAGGCCGTCATGCGCAACACCATCCGGAATATGCGCACCCTGCTCCGGGAACCGGACGACTACACCGCCCGAAGCAATCTGATGTGGGACTCCGCCATGGCGGAGAACGGTATCCTGAAGGTGGGCCGCCTCACCGACTTTGAGTGCCACCAGATCGAGCATCAGCTGGGGGCCTACACCGACTGCAACCACGGCCAGGGATTGGCGGTGATCCATCCGGCCTACTACCGCCATATCTGCCAGGCGGCCCCCGCCAAGTTTGCCCGGTTCGCGGTGAATGTCTGGGGCATCTCCCCGGAGGGCAAGACCGAGGAGGAGCTGGCCGCTGCCGGTATCGACGCGCTGGCGGACTTTATCCAAGAGTGCGGCCTGCCCACCCGTCTGCGGGACCTGCGCATGAAAGCGGATGCCGCGTCCCTGCTGATCCCGGAGCGGCTGAAGGAGATCGCGGACAGCTGCAATACCTTCCCCAACGGCTATAAGCGGCTCACCCACGAAGATATCTATGACATTTTTATGGAATGTCTGTAAGATGAAAAGGGAAGAGCAGATATAACGGGGCCATGAGAAAGGAATATGACACAAATTATTAGAATTATCGGAATATTCATAACATAGCATTTAATGACAGCAAAAAAGGTTAAGCATCTGGCGGCGGGGAGAGCCTGTTTTTCTCCCACTACGATCCCAAAACCGTGGAGTGGTTCATGTCGATCCTGTAAAGGTTCCGCATATGCGTCCGAAAACTGCAAAAACAGTTCATCTGCATGGATTGAGATGCCGGTGAGATAGGAAACGGAATAAACAGGCCGGCTGGAA
>CABSFC010000027.1 GCA_902476875.1 uncultured Oscillibacter sp.
CCCGCCGGTGGCGGGGTCGTGGATGTTCGTCAGGGACAGGTAGCCCGCCAGGGACTGGGCGTTGGTCATAACAGCGTCCATACCGCCGGCGTGCGTGACACCATAGCCCAGCACGACCACCAGGGCCACTGTCATAATGATGGACTGGACCAGGTCCGTGAAGGACGCCGCCAGGAAACCGCCCAGGACAGTGTAGAGCACAATGACCGCGGCGGAGATCAGCATGGCGGTGACATAGTCCATCCCGAACAGCGTGGAGAACAGCTTGCCGCAGGCGGAGAAGCCGGAAGCGGTATAGGGGATGAAGAACACGATGATGACCACGGCCGCAATGGCGGCCAGCAGATTTCTGTTATCGCCCCAGCGCTTGGAGAAGAACTGAGGAACTGTGATGGCGTCCAGCCGGGTGGAATAGCGGCGGATACGGCGGGCCACGATCAGCCAGTTCAGATAGGTGCCGATGGCCAGGCCGATGGCGGTCCAGCTGGCCTCCGCCAGGCCGGTGAGATACGCCACGCCGGGCAGGCCCATCAGCAGCCAGCTGCTCATATCAGACGCCTCCGCGCTCATGGCGGTGACGAAGGGTCCCAGTTTCCGTCCGCCCAGATAGAAGTCGTCCACGGAGTTGTTCTTCTTGGCGAACCATACGCCAACGCCGAGCATCGCCAGCAAATAGGCGATGATGGCAAGCAGGATACAGATTTGTGCGGTTGTCATTGTTTTCTCTCTCCTTTTGCGTTTCAATGACTGACATCATATCACACTTGAAATCAGAATGAAATACAGAACGCCGTATAGAATAAATTCTATACGGCGCTACAATAAAACATAAAATTTTATTGTATTTTCAACGCTTTTTAACTAAACGTTTTTTAATATTATCCTTCGTCGAAAAAATAAAATATCATATATCCGCCGCCGGTTTTGCCCGGTAGCTGTCCAAAAACATCGGCGTCACGCTGTCCGTATAGGCCACCAGAGAGTATTCGCCGCCGGAGAGGCACCAGTCGTACATCAGCGCCCGCTCCCACAGGGCGTAGGCCTTCAATATCTCGTTGACGGTCCTGTCCTTCCGCAGCTGGCCCGCCCGCTGGCCCTCGGTGATGATCTGCCGCAGTAATTTGAAATAGGTGCGGTTTCGGTCCAGCAGGTGCTTTTCCCCCCGGGCCAGCAGCTGGGTGGACAGCAGCTGGGCCAGCAGGTCCATGGAGACGCTGTTGTCGATCATGGCGAACAGCTCGTGGTTCAGGTAGATCAGCTTTTCCATGGCGTCTAGCGACGGGTCCATGACCTCCATCAGCTCCTCATACTTCTCGTCGAACACATTGGCCAGTGTGCCCAACAGCGCGCCCTTGCCGTCGAAGTAGTGGTAAAACGACCCTTTGGAGGTCTCGGACTCAAAGACGATGTCCTCCACCGTCGTATCCTCGTAGCCCTGCTCGTAAAACAGCTTCCAGGCCGCGGAGATGATGCGGCCCCTGGTATTTCTGGCGTTTTTTCTCGGCATATGCGCGGCACCTCCCTTTCCTGTTTCTTAGCATATCATATCCGTCTGAAAACTGCAAATCGAACGGATTTTCCAGTGTGATTCGCAGGATTTACAAGATTTTTAGCACATTCTCCAGTTTCCACCGCCGTTTGAGGCTGCTATAATAAAACCAATTTATTATATAAGGAGGGACGGCCTTGGACTTCTGGAAGATGAACGGCGCCGGGAACGACTTTGTGGTGCTGAACAACCTGAAAGAGCATCTGCCCGTTGCGCTTCTCCCCCAGGTAGCCCGGACGCTGTGCGAGCGGCATTTGTCCATCGGCGCCGACGGACTGATGGTGGTGGACGCTCCCACCCAGGGTGGAGACTACAGGATGCTGTTCTTTAACTCCGACGGCAGCGTGGGCGAGATGTGCGGCAACGGCGCCCGGTGCATCTGCCGGTACGGCTATGAAAACGGCCTGGCCGGCGAGACCCAGACCGTGGAAACCACGGCGGGCATCGTCACAGGTCGGCGCATCGACAGCCGCCTCTATCAAATCCGCCTCAACGACCCCACCACCGTGAAGCTGGACTGCCCCGTGGAGGTGGACGGCGCGCGGTACGACTGCTCCTACATAGAGCTGGGAGACCCAGGCCTGCCCCACGCGGTGGTGCCCTTCCACGATTTGAAGAACGCTGACGAAAACGAGCTGCGGGAGCTGGGCCGCGCCATCCGCTGGCACAGCGCGTTCCCCAAGGGCGCCAATGTGAACTTTTACGAGATCGTCGGCGAGGACCACATCTTCGAGCGGACCTTTGAGCGGGGCGTGGAGGATTTCACCTACGCCTGCGGCACCGGCACCGGCTCCGTGGTGACGGTGCTGACTCTCCAGGGCAGGGTCAGCGGCCGCGGCGTGAAGGTGGATATGACCGGCGGCCGCCTGGTCATCGACACCGTGCGGGAGGGCTCCCGGATCACGGACCTGTATCTCACAGGCCCCACCAACATCGTTTGTAAGGGCGAGGTCACGGACGAAGACCTCTGCCTTGCAAAATAAATCGTGTGTAAAATAGGAGGAAAAACAAGTATGGATAAGAAATCCGTCGCCAGGAACTACCGGTTCCTGGGCATTATGCTGGGCGCCATGATCCTGGGCGCCATCGTGGGCTGGTTTGCTCCCGACTTCGGCAACTCCATCAGCTTCCTGGGCACCGTGTTCATCAACATGATGTTCTGCATCGTGGTGCCTCTGGTGTTCGCGTCCATCGCCGGAGCCGTGGCCAACATGAAGAGCCGCAAGCGGGCGGGCAAGATCATGGGCGTCACCGTCGCCACCTTCGTGGTCACCGGCGCCATCGCCGCCGTCATCATGTTCGTGCTGGTGAAGATCTTCCCCCCTGTCCTGACCGCCTGGACGGAGCTGCCCTCCGAGGAGATGGGCGAATACGCCTCTCTGTCTGAGATGATCGTCAACTTCTTCACCGCCAGCGACTTCGTTGGCCTGCTGTCCCGCCGGGCCATGCTGCCCCTGATCGTGTTCTCTCTTCTGTTCGGCTTCGCCGTGAACCTGAACGGCGGCTCCGAGACCATGGTGGGCAAGTTCCTGGAGGATTTGACCAACGTCATGCTGAAGTTCGTCAAGATCGTCACCTACTACGCCCCCATCGCTTTCTTTGCCATCTTCGCCGACCTGGTGGCCACCTATGGCTCTCAGGTCACTGTGACCTATGGCCGTGCCTTGCTGCTGTACTATCCCCTGTGCTTCATCTACATCTTCACCGCGTGGCCCCTGTTCGCCTGGTTCGGCGGCGGCAAGGGCGCCGTCCGCACCATGTTCCGGCACATCGCCCGGCCCGCCATCGTGTCCCTGGGCACCTGCTCCTCCGTGGCCACCATCCCCACCAACATGGAAGTGGCCGCTGAGACCGGCATCTCCAAGGACGTCAGTGACATGGTGCTGCCCCTGGGTGCCACCATGCACATGGACGGCTCCTGCTTCTCCTGCGTGCTGAAGATCGCTTTCGTGTGGGGTGTGTTCGGCCAGAGCCTCAGCTTCTCCCAGCTGATCCCCATCGTCCTGGTGGCCGTGCTGTCCTCCGTGGGCATGAGCGGCGTGCCCGGCGGCGGCTACATCGGCGAGTACATCATCTGCTCCATCTTCTTCCCCACGCAGATGGAGATCGCCTTCCCCATCCTGGTGGCCATCGGCAACCTGGTGGACCCCCCCGCCACCATGATCAACTCCGCCGGCGACTATGTGGTCAGCTACATCGTCTCCCGCTTTGTGGACGGCAAGGACTGGCTGCAGAAGGCCCTGGCCGCCAAAAAGTAACCAACTCCCCCGTTTCGTCCAAAAGGAGGCTGCCGCGGCAGCCTCCTTTTTTTGCCGCAAGGTTGACCTTTTGCCCCGCTTCCTTTATACTGATAGTGTGAAAGGAGCGTGTTTTTATGGCCACTCTGCTGCTGAAAAACATTCGCGCCCTGGTCACCTGCGACGGCGGCGACCGGGTGCTGGAAAACGTGGACCTCTACTGCGAGGAGGGCTTCATTCGGGCTATCGGCCCCAACCTGCCCCAGCCCGCCGACACCACCATCGACGCCGTCCACTACTGGTGCTACCCCGGCCTGGTCAATACCCATCACCACCTGTACCAGGTGTTTTCCCGAAATCTGCCCCAGGTGCAGAATATGGAGCTGTTCGACTGGCTGACCGCCCTGTACGAGATCTGGAAGGGGCTGGACGAGGATGTCATCCGCCTCTCGACGCTGACGGGCTGCGGCGAGCTTTTGAAGCACGGCTGCACCACCTGCTTTGACCACCACTACGTCTTCCCCGCGGGAAGCGGCGACCTGCTGGGCGCCCAATTCGCCGCGGCGGAGGAGCTGGGCGTCCGCATGTTTGCCTCCCGGGGCAGCATGGACCTGAGCAAAAAAGACGGCGGCCTGCCGCCGGACAGCGTGGTCCAGACGGTGGACGCGATCATGAGGGACTCCGCCCGGGCCGTCGAGGCATGGCACGACCCCCGCCCCGGCTCCATGCGGCAGGTGGCCCTGGCCCCCTGCTCCCCCTTCTCCGTGTCGGCGGAGCTGCTGCGGCAGAGCGCCATTCTGGCCCGGCAGTACGGCGTCCGGCTCCACACCCACCTGTGCGAGACGAAGGACGAGGAGAACTATATGCTGCAAAACCACGGCGTCCGGCCCTTGGAGTTCATGGCGTCCCTGGGCTGGACCGGCCCGGACGTGTGGTATGCCCACGGCATCCACTTCAACGACGAGGAGCTGCGGGAGCTGGCCCGGACGGGCACCGGTGTGGCCCACTGCCCCATCTCCAACATGAAGCTCTCCTCCGGCGTGGCACGGGTGCCGGAGATGCTGGCCCTGGGCGTCCCCGTGGGGCTGGCGGTGGACGGCTCCGCCAGCAACGACGGCTCGTCCCTGATGGAGGAGCTGCGGGTGGCGTACCTCCTCCACCGGCTGACCTCCAGCGCCAAGGCCCCCTCCGGCTATCAGGTGCTGAAAATGGCCACCCGGGGCAGTGCCCGCCTGCTGGGCCGGGACGATATCGGCTCGCTGGAGGTGGGCAAGTGCGCGGACCTGTTCCTGGTGGACTCCCGCCGGCTGGAGCTGGTGGGCGGCGAGTACAGCCCCGCCGACGTGCTGGCGACGGTGGGCCTGCGCGGCCCGGTGGATTACACCGTGGTCCACGGCAAGGTGGTCGTCAGGGAGGGGCATCTGGTCACGATCGACGAGGAGCGGGTGGCCGAGGATGCCCGGCGGTGTTGTCGGGCGTATCTGGCGAGAGCGTAAAAAAGCGCCTGCATCCAACAGGATGCAGGCGCTCTTTCTCAAATTCCAGCCAGTACCTGCCGGAGTTCCGGCAGATCACCGTCAATGATCTCCCAGATCAGCCGCAGATTCACGCCCTCATAATCGTGTACTGCGGTTCCGCAATCCATAAATATACCGTCACGGGACCTCTGGATGCTCTGCGGCGAAAGCGTCATCCACGCGGTTTGCCAATTCGCCCAGCTGGCTCAAATTGAACACACATGCCTCCACCAGCTTGGAATCCGCCGCAAAGGCCGCGTAATCCATTCCCGCGCAATAACCCATCACTTTATCCGTATAAGCGATCATTTTGGCAACGATAATGTCATTTCTCATACACCGTTACCCCTGTTTCCTGAATCTCACGGTCAATAGGGGAGCCATGCTGAATATGCGTCACATCCAGCAGGTCCACGTCCTTTCCCACCGCTTTCTGCACATCACTCAGAAAGCCGACGAACCGCAGCCCCTTCAGGCCGCTGTCCACCAGGAGGTCGATGTCGCTCTTCTCCGTGGCGTTTCCCTTTCCATAGGAGCCAAACAAAACCGCCTTACGGATGCCATATTTGCTGAAAAGCGGCGTCAAAACCGTCTGGAGCTGGGAAATTGTATAAATGCCGGTCACAAGTCATCGCCTCCTGTCCTTATGCTCAGTATACCCAAAACCGCCGCGTTTTGCAACAAAGTCTTGCTGTTAAAAACGAGCCTGCCCCGTTTCAGGCGCAGGCTCGTCTCTGTTTTTGATCAATCCAACACCTGGACCGCCGCGCCCAGCACGCCGTCGCCGA
Organism: uncultured Oscillibacter sp.; assembly: GCA_902476875.1. GTDB lineage: Bacteria > Bacillota > Clostridia > Oscillospirales > Oscillospiraceae > Oscillibacter. The sequence goes on from CABSFC010000027.1 coordinate 6,092, forward strand.
TGTAGACGCTCAGCGTGCCGTCGATCTCGCCGTCCCAAATGTGGTCGTAGTTGGGCAGGGCCGCCGTCAGCTTCCGGCGGACGGTCTCCATCTCCTCCGGCGCGCCGCCGTTGGCCACGGCCAGGTTGTAGCGCCTGTGGTCGCCGCAGCGCTTCACGGTCATCTCCACCAGCTTGTCGATGACCTGGTGCCGCCCCCGGACCTTGGCGATGGACTGCAGCTGTCCGTCGGCGGCAAAGGTGATGATGGGCTTGATCTGCAGCAGCGTTCCCGCCGTAGCGGTCACCTTGCCGATACGCCCGCCCTTTTGCAGATACTCCAGCGTGTCCACGGAGAAAAAGGGGTAGGTGTTCGCGATCAGCTGCGGGACGCGGCGCTCCGTCAGTTCCTCCCAGCCCATGCCGTTGCGGATATCCTCCGCGGCCTGGAGCAGCGTCAGGCCCATGCCCAGCGAACCGCTGATGGAGTCAAATACCTTCACCGGCAGCATCCCCCGGCACTCCTCCCCAATCAGCCGCACCAGGTTATAGGTGCCGGACAGGCCGCCGGACAGCATCACGGCCACCACGCCGTCATAGCCGTCCATGACGATCTGCCGCAGGATCTTCTCGATTCCCTCTCCCGAGGGCAGTGAGGTCTGCGGCAGTTCCCCGGCGCGAAGGCGGGCATAGATGTCCTTTCCGAAGATGTCCACGCCGTCGGAATACTCCCCGTCCGCGCACAGAATCCGCAGCGGCACCATATAAATGTGGTTTTCCGCCGCCAGCTTCGGGGACAGGTCGGCGCAGGAATCCGTCAGCAGGGCAATTTTTTGTGGGACCATAACAGCATCTCCAAATCTTTGCAGGTTTTTAGCGCAGTAGCACAATTATTACATAAAACAGAAAAAACTGCAAGTCCCATCCGATGACTTTTGAAAAAGTAAAAGAGCCGCTTCCGCGGCTCTTTTCTCACGCCTGCTCCCACCGCTCCAGGGTGGGCAGCAGGCCGCGCATATAGGCCCGACAGGCCTCCGGCTCCGTCTGGCCCTGGGGCATAAACTGGATGCAGTGCTCGGCCATTTCCTCCATGGTGCAGTCCTGGAGAAAACGCCCCTCCTCCCAGCACCACTTGCAGTATTTCTCGTTGAACGTGCCGTCCGGCTCCCGCGCCAGCAGATCGTCGCTGAGAGGCATACCGCAGCTCTGGCACACCAGTGTCCGGGGACTGCCCAGCAGGGTGTTGATGGACACGCCGAACAGCCGGGACAGCGCCAGCAGCGTCTCTGCTTCGGGCACCGTCTCGCCCCGCTCCCAGCGGCTCACCGCCTGCCGGTGACAAACAGCTTCTCCGCCACCTCGCTTTGAGAAAGCGCCGCCTTTTTCCGCAAATCTGTAAATACGTCCTGAAATTCCATGTCGCTCACCTCTTACCGCCAGCTCATCACGGGCGGCGCCGCCTGTAAAGCAACCGCCGGTTGCCTCAGCGTTCCCGGACGACCTGCTCCAGCAGTCCCTGACAGCCTGTCAGCACGTCCCGCCAGGTAGCGTCAAAATCCCCGGTGTACCAGGGGTCCACCACATCGCCGGGACGGTCCGTGAAGTCCAGCAGCAGGGAGAGTTTCCCCGCCGGATCGCCGCCGCAGATGCGACGCATGTTCCGCAGGTTGGCGCCGTCCATACCGATCAAGAAATCGTAGTATTCGTAATCCCGGGCCCGCAGCTGTTGGGCCGCATGCCCGGCGCAGCCGATGCCGTGCTCCGCCAGCTTCCGCCGTGCCGGCGGATACACCGGGCAGCCGATCTCCTCGGTGCTGGTGGCGGCGGAGGCGATCTCAAACTCCGCCGCCAGCCCCGCCTGCCGTACCAGGTCCTTCATCACAAACTCCGCCATGGGGCTTCTGCAAATATTGCCGTGGCAAACGAATAAAATCCTTGTCATCATTCCATGCTCTTTCTCCCGGCGCGGCGGCCGGGCGCTCCCTTCGTTTCTCCATCAGCGTACCCCATTCGACGGGCGCAGTCAATCTTTTTTGCCGCCACACACCCCAGGCGAGGACAAAAATGACCTTGCTTTTTGCCCGCGACCCGGTATACTGAAACTAAAAGGAGGGATGCCTTATGGAAAGATTCTCCATCGTCGTGGGCGATATCACCCAGTCCGACGCGGAGGCCATCGTCAACGCCGCCAACACCTCCCTGCTGGGCGGCAGGGGTGTGGACGGCGCCATCCACGCCGCCGCGGGGCCGGAGCTGCTGGCGGAGTGCCTGACGCTGCACGGCTGCGAGACCGGCCGGGCCAAGCTGACCGGCGGCTACCGCCTGAAGGCCAAATATGTGCTCCACACCCCCGGCCCCGTCTGGCAGGGCGGCGGTGTGGGAGAACCCTCCCTGCTGGCGTCCTGCTATCGCTCCTGTCTCACCCTGGCGGCGGAGCACGGCATCCGCACCGTGGACTTCCCCTCCATCTCCACCGGGATCTACCGCTATCCTCTGCCCCAGGCCGCCGCGGTGGCGCTGAAGGCCATCATGGAATTTCTGGAGACCCACGACCTGCCGGAGCGGGTGCGGATGGTCTGCCACACGGAGGAAGCCGCCCGGGTCTATCGCCAGACCTGGAACATCTGGTACGCCGGGGACAAGGCGTCCCGCATGTAAAAGATGCAGCCCGTTTGGGCTGCATCTTTTATTGCGATGATTGCGCGTCGATCTTTTCCTTCAGCTCGTTGAGATAGACCCAGCGCTCCGTTTTCTCTTCCAGCTTCGCCTCCAAAGCCGCCTGCCGCTCCTGCAGTTCCTGGAGCTTCACATAGTCGCTGCCGCAGCGCTCCTGCTCCGCCTGACACGCAGCCAGCTTCCCTTCCAGCGCGGCAAGCTCGTCGTCGATGGTCTCAAACTCCCGCTGCTCCTTGAAGGTGAATTTCAGCTTCCGCTCCCGGGGACGCTCCGCCTGGGGCGCCCTGGGCTTTTCCGCCTTTTCCGGAGCTTCCTCCTCCCGGCGCTTTTGCGCCCAGTCGGACCAGTTTCCGGTGTAGCGCAGCACTCGGCCGTCCCGGACCTCCAGAATGGACTCCGCCAGCTTATCCAAGAAGAAGCGGTCATGGGACACCGTCAGGATCGGGCCGGGGAACCCCTGCAAATAGTCCTCCAGAATGGACAGGGTCATGACATCCAGATCGTTGGTGGGCTCGTCCAGCAGCAGCACATTGGGGGCCTCCATCAGCACGGACAGCAGGTACAGCCGCCGCCGTTCCCCGCCGGACAGCCGCCCGATGGGCACGGACTGCAGGTCGCCGGGGAACAGAAACCGCTCCATCATCTGGTTGGCCGAGAATGTCCCCTCGTCGGTTTTCACCTCGTCGGCGATGTCGTGGATGAAATCGTACACCCGCCGGTTCAAATCCAGCTCCCGCCCCTCCTGGGAGAAATGGCCGATCTTCACCGTGGTCCCGATCTCCACGCTGCCGGCGTCCGGCGCCAGTTCCCCGGCGATCAGGTGCAGCAGCGTGGACTTCCCCGCGCCGTTGCGGCCCACAATGCCGATGCGGTCGTTCCGCAGGAGGTTGTAAGAGAAGCGGTCCACAACGGTGTGGTCCCCGAACCGTTTCGTCACGCCCTTCAGCTCGATGATTTTCTTCCCCAGGCGGCTGGAAGCCGCCGACAGCCGGACGGTGTCGTCTGTCTCCGGCGCGTCCTGGTCCAGCAGGGCCTCGTACCGCTGGATGCGCTCCTTGGACTTGGTGGTGCGGGCCCTGCAGCCCCGCATGATCCACTCCCGTTCCATCCGCAGGATGGACTGGCGCTTGCGCTCGCTGGCCTCCGCCATCTCGGCCCGCTGCTCTTTCAGCCGCAGATATCTGGAGTAGTTGGCCTCGTAGTGGTACAGCTTTCCCCGGCTCAGCTCCGTGATGTGGTTCACCACCCGCTCCAGAAAGTAGCGGTCGTGGGTCACCATCGCCAGTCCTCCTCTGAAGCGGCGGAGCCAGTCCTCCAGCCAGGCCACCATCTCGCTGTCCAGGTGGTTGGTGGGTTCGTCCAGAAACAGCACGTCCGCCGGGTGGATCAGAGCCGCCGCCAGGGCCACCCGCTTCCGCTGACCGCCGGAGAGGGTGCCCACCTTCTGGTCAAAATCCGGCAGCCCCAGCTTGTTCAGCATGGTCTTGGCCTCGTACTCGTTCAGCGCCCGGAACTCCGCCGGGAAGTGGAGAAAGACCTGCTCCAGCACGGTGGCGCCGTCGTCCATCACCGGGTTCTGGGCCAGAAAGCTGACCTGTACATTGGGGTTCCGGGAGATGCGCCCGGCGTCCGGCTCGGTGGCCCCGGCCAGAACTTTCAAAAAGGTGGACTTGCCGGTGCCGTTGATGCCGATGACACCGACCTTGTCCCCTTCGTTCAGGTAAAAATTCACATCCTCCAGCAGCTGGCGGCTGCCGAAGTTGATGGAGATGTGTTCCGCGGATAAGAGCATGGGATGCCTCCTGTGTCTGCAAACAAAGTCGAAACAGCCGGATCAATGGGATCGTATCAGCCGTAGCCCATGGTTTTCAGAGACCATTCTCCGCCGTCTGTTCTAACCAATATCCACTGCCAGTTTGCATATGTGTCATTGGGGTTCAGGCTTCCATCGCCGCCTCTTTGATCTGTCTCAAAGTCTGACAAAAGGACGATTGCCTGGTCCGCGTCATATTGTTCCGCCCACTCAGCTTCCATATCCCCCACTTCATCTTCATCATACCGGAGAGCTGTCAACGTGCAGCCTTCAAAAGTGTTCTCAAAGTGTTCCTGTACGATGTCCATCGCCGCAGTTATTTCAGCTTCCGTATAATCATCCGATGGGCCGATCTCTATGTCTGACCCGCTGATCTTCTCGCCGCCGCGGCCAGCCAAAGCCAGCGTGAAAAATACCAAAGCCATCAGGTATAGCACTCTCTTCACGGTCTCGCCCCCAGCTTTTTGTCTGATGTTTTTTCATTATACAGCACCTGCCCGGTTCTTTCAAGGCCGGCAAAAACGCCACTGTTCAAATTCCGATTTTTATGCTATCCTGAGACCTGAAAGGGGGCCGGGCCTCTGGAGACCATCACCAAAACCATCACCGCCGCCGAGGACGGCTCCACCGTCCGCCACATTCTGCGGGCGGCGCTGCACTTCTCGTCCCACGCCATTTCCCGGCTGACCCGTGCGGAAAACGGCATCCTGGTCAATGGCCGGCACGCCCGCACGGTGGACATTCTCCACACGGGGGATGTCCTGCGGGTGGAGACCGGCGACCACCGTCCGCCCAAGGTCCTGCCCACCCCCGGCGACTGGCCCCTGCCCATCGTGTGGGAGGACGGCCATTTGCTGGTGGTGAACAAGCCCGCGGGCATGACGGCCCACGCCTCCAACTTCCTGCCGGACACCCCCACCGTAGCCGGGGCCCTGGCCTGGAGCCGGGGCACGGACTTCGTGTTCCACTCCGTCAGCCGGCTGGACAAGGGCACCACCGGCCTCATGGTGGTGGCCAAGAGCGGCTATGTCCACGACCTGCTGCGCCGCAGCCTCCACACGCCCCGGTTTTACCGGGAGTACCGGGCTGTCTGCGTCGGCTGCCCCACACCGAAGCGGGGCACCATAGACGCCCCCATCGGTCGGGATGAGGCCTCGACTATCGCCCGGTGTGTCCGGCCCGACGGCCAGCCCGCCGTCTCCCATTACGAGGTGCTGGCAGAGGGAAACGGCCTGTCCCTCCTGCGGCTGGTGCCGGAGACGGGCCGCACCCACCAGCTGCGGGTCCACATGGCGTCCATCGGCTGTCCCCTGGCGGGGGACTGGCTGTACGGCACCGAGGACCCGGCCCTGATCTCCCGCCCCGCCCTGCACTCCTGCGCCCTGACGCTGACCCACCCCGTCACCGGAGAGGTGCTGCGCCTGACCGCCCCGCTGCCGGAGGACATGGCGCGGCTGGTTTCGGAAGCCTGATTTTCTGAAGGAGGAATTTTTATGTTAATCTGGAACGTCACCTACCACTGCAAACCCGGCCAACGGGAGGCTTTTTATAAAGCCATCTCGGATTTGGGCGTCCGCGAGACCTCCATCCACGAGGAGGGCAACCTGAAATACGACTACTTCTTTGACGCTCAGGACCCCGATGCCCTGCTGCTTGTGGAATCCTGGACCGCCCCCGCTCTGCAGGAGGCCCACTGTCAGACCGGGACCTTCGCCAAACTTCAGGCGCTGAAAGCCGAGTACTGTGAAAATGTGACTATCGACAAATTCAACTCCTGACGGCAAAGCGGGTGTGCCTCCCTGAAAAACAGCAGGGGCATACCCGCTTTTATCGATTCACTGATTGCCGCAAAGCCTGATATGGACAGCCGGGCCATACGTGGCATCAGAGCCGCCTGATGGTAAAAACGGAAATCAAGCGGAAACGGTTAAAACAGAAACGCCGATATGATATGCCCGATCCCGACAAAAAGCAGATACAGTCCAGCAATATACACCATAGAGACTGCGGAGGCAAATGGATTAAACAACAGCATGATACCCAAAACAAGCCCCAGAACATTTACAATCAGTGTGACCCAGTATTGCGTCTCAGAGCCGCAGAGCCGGATAAATCCAATGTTTGTCAACTGGCCGACACAGTGGGCAATGAACCAGATCGGAAACAGAATCGCGACGGCAAAAGCACCGATTTCGCTGTTCATGATCAGGAACTGAACGACATCTTTATGACCTCGTTTTGCCGCGCGCATCGAGGAACGGCAGCGTGCCGGCCATCCGGTAAACAAACCGGCGTCCATTGCCAGCGCTTTCTATGCGGGCGGCATTACCGCGGCCAATGTGCAGTGGATCAAAAACAATTTTGATATTTCCAAAGAGGAAATGGCCGACTGCTTACAGGCGCTGCTGTCGGATTTTTGTGACGAAATTTAGTGGGCCGCCGCGAATAAAGCCGGGAGCCGTGCAAACACAGCTCCCGGCTTTCCCATATGAATATTTTACTCCTGATCGGAAAAATGCCGTCGCGCGCTTTGAAGAAAGCGCTTTAAAACGATGTCTCCGGGGCAGGATTTATAAAACAGTCCAAAGGACAGCCTGGGCGCGTCTTCGATTTGGACGGCTTTCAGATCACGGTCGGCCGGGACCATGATCTCCGGGAGGATCGCCAGGCCAAAGCCGGCCCGGGCTTTTGTGCCCGGGGCATTTTTGCGTTAAGTCCCCGGGACGTAAGAGCGGGCTTGTACGGCTGTGGTGGTGTAGTTCTTCTCGTCGCTGCCCCCGTCCTTGGCGGCGTAGCAGTAGACGGAAGCATAATAGTAATAACCGATTTTTCCATAATATGTCACGGGGTCCTCATAATAGACCGTACCAGAACCCATCATCTCGGGATAATCCTCGTAATTATACGTTGCAACGCGGGTGAAGGACCTGTTGTCCGCGGATTCATAAATGTAAATCGTAGTGGCGCCAATTTGCGTCATGGGGCCACGGCCAGAGACATCAACCGTCACAACCATCTTACCGCCGCTTTTAGCGGTTACGGATGCGCCATAGGAACTGAGATACGCGCTGGAACGGGCAAATGCAAAGGTACAAAGGAGGCTCGATAGCACACAAATGGTGAGTATACTGCATAAAAGTTTTTTTCCGAATCGATTCACGTCAAATCCCTCGCCTTAATATATAGAATCAATGATGTCTTTTATTTCTTGTTCAGAAACACTCCCAAACATTTGACATTCCAATTCTCCATTTTGCCAGAACACTTTTTGCCATCCAAGATCGGACATCAGGTAATGACATATTTTCCCAGATGTATATATACCCATATAGGCTTCTTCTTTTTCCAGAACTTTAAAATTTCCGTTTGCCGTTTCACTGTATCGGATTTGAAAATACTCATCGTCGCACGCATAATCCGCATATATAAGGACTCCGCCAGACCGGTTTGTGGCCGTAACCCCGGTGAGCGTAAACCGCTCCGGCACCCATGTCGGCGCGATCGGCGCTGTAATCCCAAACGCGTCGACGGCCTCCTCCAGCGTATCATAAGACGCTTCCTCTCCTTCTTCCAAAGGCTGGAAGCGTATCGTCGCATAAGGAATCTCCTCACTTTGGAAGCGGAACACCTCCGAAGTCCAACGGGCGATGGCGCCGGAGACATTCAACCCGAAAGCCTGGGCCGCCACGGACCCCAGCATGAAAACCAAAACCGCGGCAATGAGGGCGAACTTGAATGTTGCAATGTGGGAACGTCTCTTTTCAGGTGATGCTTCGGATGCCCCGGCAGGCGACGCTTCGTCCTTTGAGAAGAGGTCCGCGTACCGCTCGTGGAAGCGCTTCAAGCTCTCCTCCGTGTCGGGCACCCCGTCTTCAGGCGCCGGGTCGATCTTCTCCAGCGCGTCCAGCAGACGGTCCAGCTGATCGCTGTCGATATCGCCCTCCGCCGGCTGGAGCAGAAGCTCGGCCAACTCGTCCTGAAGCCGCTCTTTTAAGTCTTCGCCGGGGACCTGATGACCTTGGATTTGCTCCGAACGAGCCCCGGCTCTGCCGAACGCCGGGTCTTTTCGAGCTTCAGACATCTTAAAACACCTCCTATTCCCTATATGTGCCGAGCCCCGCCGGATGTAACACTATTCGGGGGGATTTTTTTCGCGCAGCTTTTCATAGCGGGCCCTGGCCCTGCTCAGCCGCATACGGAACGCCGCCACGTTGCAGCCCAGCCTGGCGGCCAGTTCCTCCTGGGACAGGCCGTCATCATAGCACAGGCAGAGCAGGTCCCGGTCCTTTTGGCTCAGCCCTGGCGGGAGAACCGACGCCAGGTCCTGAAAGTAGACGTCCTCCACCACGGGGACATTCTCCGGCTTCATCGCGACCTCCCGGCTGTGGTATGCCTTCCTGCTTTCATTGGCGATCAGGTTCGCCGTCGTCTTGGCCAGCCATCTCTTGATATTCGGGTGGTCCTTCACCTCGTCATATTTTCTGGTGAGAACCGAAAACGCCTCCTGGACAAAATCCTCCGCCAGCACCGGATCGCCGATCAGGTGGTATGCCACTAGATAGGTCGGTTTCCGGTACTCCCGATACATGGCGTCAAGCCACTCCAGCTTCGCATCCTTCACGCAGCACCCACCTCCTTTTCTATCTCTCCGGGGTCCTGGCATGTGCTGATATGAAAATTTTATTTAATAAATGTTATAATTTGCCCTCCAAAACAAATTACATATCAGGGGTGTTCCGTTCCATGCGCCAAAACGCGGCCTGAATCGCCGCGGGCCGGGACATCCCTTCGCGTTTACCGGACTGTTTGGCCGCTGTGCCGCCACAGACAGCTCCGGCGTTTTTCTTTTTCCCCGGCCACTGGGCTGCCGCGCTGTTTTTTTTGGCCCTGTAGGTGAAGTGCACCTCATGGCGGCACAGACCTGCTTCCGGTAAAATTCTCTCAAAGCCTGTCGAATTTGGAGGTTTTACGTTGCGCAAATATGATAAACGCCTCCTCCAGAACTTTCTGGCGGAGCATATCAGGCAATTTCGTGCGGAGCACAATTACACACAGGAGCAAATGGCCGAGCGTCTCCGCATCTCTCCGCGCTCCTATATCGACCTGGAGCACAAACGATACGGATGTTCCGGACCAACCGCCTTCTTTTTCCTGCTGTTGCTGGACAACGAAGCGCGCGTACAGTTGTTCAACGACTTCCGCAAATTGATCGATGAGGCGGATCAGCATGAAGCTGCTTGAAAGCGACTCCCTGGCAGTGGAAATCTACGACCTTTTATACCGGTTCGGCGTCTCCGCGGACTCCATCGCGTTTTTCCACACCGCCTACGCCGTCCGGCTGGCGGTGGAACAGCCGCAGTTGCTGCTGCTCGTCACCAAATGGCTCTACCCCGAGGTGGCGCGGCATTACCACACCAACTGGAAAGCCGTGGAACGCAACATCCGCCGCGTGGTGGCGGCCGCCTGGAGAAACGAGCCGGCGCTGCTGTGCAGTCTGGCCCGGGGCCCGCTTCCCGGCAGGCCGGCGCCGGCGCAGTTCCTGTCCATCCTGGCGGCGTATTTCAGCGGAGGGTCCGCCGCATAACCAGGCCCCGGAGTCCCTGATCGTCCGCGTATCCGGAAGCCGCCCTGGCAGAGCGTCTCCCGGACAGGGGACCCGCCAAAATCCGTAGATTTTCTATATATTTCCATTTTAATTATACATTACACGGAGCGTTTTTGCAACCAAAAAGTGTAAAATCTGGAAAAAGAACGGGGCGGCAGGGCCCCGCGTTCAGAACGCCGCCTCCCAACGGCCTAACGGGAGGCGGCCTTGTCATGTCCGAAAATAAATATCTGTAAAAAATGTGATGCTCCTATGGACATTTTTCGACTTTGGTGCTATACTGCTTTAAAGCATTAAATTTGATGCTTTCAGGATATCTGAAAGGTATGATGCAATGAAAATCATCGTGTGTATGAAGCAGGTCCCCCTGAGCTCCAGGGTGGAGATCGACGAGGAGACCGGAAATCTCAAACGGCTGGGAGCCGCCACCCGCACCAACCCCTTCGACCTGTTCGCCCTGGAGTGCGCCCTGCGCATCCGGGAGCAGATCGGCGGCACCGTCACCGTGCTGACCATGGGCCCCCAGCAGGCGGAGAGCATGATCCGCGACGCCTACATGATGGGCGCCGACGACGCCGTGATCCTCTCCGACCGCAAATTCGCCGGCTCAGACGTGCTGGCCACCTCCTATACGCTGTCCCAGGGCATCCGGCTGCTGGGCGGCGCGGACCTGATCATCTGCGGCCGCCAGACCACCGACGGCGACACCGCCCAGATCGGCCCCGCCATCGCCGAGCACCTGCATCTGCCCCACGCGGCCTGGGTCAACGAGATCACCGACGTCAACGAGACCCGCATCCAGGTGCGCCAGGACCTGACCAGCGTGTTCCAGATCAGCGAAATGGCCTACCCCTGTCTGATCACCGTGGACAAGGATATCTGTGTGGCCCGTCTGCCCTCCTACCGCCGCAAGGCGGAGGCCGCCGCCAAGCCCATCCGGACGGTCGGCCACGGGGAGCTGCCCGACCCGGATATGACCCGCTTCGGCCTGGTGGGCTCCCCCACCACGGTGGAGCGCGTCTTCCCGCCCCCCGCCGGCGCCGGCAACGTCACCCTGGAGGGCACCGCCGCCGAGAAGGCCGGCCAGCTCTTTGACCTGCTGGCCGCCGCCAAATACGTTTGAGGAGGGGCGAAATGGAGCTTTTGAACTTTGACATGTCCCGCTGCGATTTGTGCGGGAAATGTATTGAAAAATGTCCCTTTGGGGCGCTGCAGATGGAGAAAAACGGTATCGTTGTGAATGAGAAGTGCCGGATGTGCTCCGTCTGCGTCAAGACCTGCCCCCACCGGGCCATCCGGTTCGAGCAGACGGCCCGGGCCTTCGACAAGAGCAGGTGGAGGGACATCCTGGTCTATGCCGAGCAAGAGAACGGCGCCATCCACCCCGTGGTCTACGAGCTGATCGGGGAGGCGAGGAAGCTGGCCGCCGTGGTGGGCTATGACGTCAGGTGCGTCATCGTGGGCGGCGCGGGCACCCGGGAGAACGCGGAGAAGCTGCTGCCCTACGGCGTGAAGGAGGTCTTCGTCTACGAACACCCCGGCTTCGAGGGGTTCAAGGCGGACTGCTACTCCGACGCCGTGGCGGACTGCATCTCCGCCACCAGGCCCTCCTGCGTACTGATCGGCGCCACGGCCTGCGGCCGCTCCCTGGCTCCGCGCCTCTCCACCCGGTTCCACACCGGCCTGACCGCCGACTGCACGGAGCTGCGGATGAAGGAGAACACCGACCTGGTCCAGGTGCGGCCCGCCTTCGGCGGCAACATCATGGCCCAGATCGTCATCGCCAACTCCCGGCCCCAGTTCGCCACCGTCCGGTACAAGGTCATGGACAGGGCCAAAAAGGTCCCCCATCCCACGGGAAAAGTCACCGTCTGCGCCACCACGGACCTGATGGTCCGCTCCGGCATCTCCGTGGTCCAGCGGGCCGTCATCAGCCGCGCCAAGTCCATCGAGGAGGAGGACGTCCTGGTGGTGGCCGGGCGCGGCGTCAAGACGGCGAAGGACGTGGAGATGGTGCGGGAGCTGGCGACTCTGCTGGGCGGACAGCTGTGCTTCACCCGTCCCATGGTGGAGGGCGGCTTCGGCGACCCCGCCCACCAGATCGGCCTGTCCGGCCGGACGGTCAAGCCCAAGCTCATCATCACCTGCGGCGTCTCCGGCGCGGTGCAGTTCACCGCCTGCATGAACACCGCCCAGACCATCGTCGCCATCAACACCGATCCGGAGGCCCAGATCTTCCGCATCGCCCACTACCGCATCGTGGACGACCTGTACCAGATCGTCCCGGACCTGATCGCCCGCGTCAGGGCAGCAAAGGAGGCCGAGTGATATGCCGTATCCCTACAAAAAAATGGACGAGACCGATTTTGCGTACATCCGCTCGGTCACGGACCCCACGCGGGTCTGGGTGGGCGACGCCATCGCCACGGAGTACTACCACGACGAGATGCCGGAGTACGGCGTGTTCCAGCCGGAGCTGTATGTGGAGGCGCTGAACCGGGACGAGGTCTCCGCCATCATGAAGTACGCCCACGCCAACAACATCCCCGTGGTGGCCCGGGGCGCGGGCACGGGGCTTGCCGGCGGCGCCAACTGCAAGTACGGCGGCATCATGCTGTCGCTGATGAAGATGAACAAAATCTTCCCGGTGGACCTTCAAAACATGACGGTCACCGCCCAGCCCGGCGCTCTGATCTCCGAGGTGGCCGCCGCGGCGGCGGAGGTTGGGCTGTTCTATCCCCCGGACCCCGGCGAGAAGACCGCCTCCATCGGCGGTTCCATCATCACCAACGCCGGCGGTATGCGGGCCGTGCGCTACGGCCTGACCCGGGACTACGTCCGCTGCATCGAGGCCGTCATGCCCAACGGCGACATCATGCACTTCTCCTCCAACGTGGTGAAAAACACCACCGGTTTTGACATCAAGGACCTGGTCATCGGCTCCGAGGGCATTTTGTGCATCTGCACCGAGGTCACGCTGAAGCTGATCCCCGCCCCCAACTGTACCTGCACCCTGGTCATCCCCTTCGACAGTCTGGAGACCTGTATCGACTGCGTCCCCGTGCTGCTGCGCCTGCCCTTCGTCCCCACCGCCGTGGAGTTTCTGGAGCGGGAACTGATCGACATCGTGGAGCGGACCCTCCATAAGGTCCTGCCGGTGCGGGAGGGCAGCGCCGTGCTCATCGTCATCTACGACGCCTCCTCCCAGGAGGAACTGACCCAGTGCTGCGACGCCGCGGCCGCCGCCGCCCTGAAGGCCGGCGCCCTGGACGTGGCTCTGGCCGACACGCCGGAGCGCATCGGCTCCGTCTGGTCCGTCCGCGCCGCCATTCTGGAGGGCATGAAGGCCGACTCCGTGGGTCAGGAGGAGTGCGACGTGGTGGTGCCCCGGGCCAGGATCGCGGAGTTTGTCAAGGCCGCCAAGCGCATCTGCCTGTCCCACGGCGTGGTGGTGGAGCCCTGCGGCCACGCGGGCGACGGCAACATCCACACGGAGATGCTCCGCCAGCCCGACATGACGGACGAGGAGTGGAAGTCCGCCACCCACGCGTGCCTGGTGGAGCTGTACGCCAAGAGCAAGGAGCTGGGAGGCCAGCTCTCCGGCGAGCACGGCATCGGCAACGGGCGGCTGGAGTTCCTCCGCCCCTTCATCGGTGAGGAGATGTACCAGCTGTACCGGAACGTGAAGCTGGCTTTCGACCCCAAGCTGATTTTGAACCCCGGCAAGATGATCACCTTTGACGACTGACCACAGTGTGTGAACGCGCAATATAACAGCCAACGCGGCTATTATATAAGGCAAAATGAGAGAAAGAGGGAATGTACATCATGGTAGACAAAAACAAAATGCCCCTGGCGGCCGGCGTCGCATTCGTCGCTTTCACCACCCAGTTCGGCGGCGGCTTCGCCTCCGGCGCGCAGATCTACACCTACTTCATCAACTACGGCATCTGGGGCCTGGTGCTGCCCCTGCTGTCCCAGTTCCTGCTGGCGTTCTTCTTCTGGTACGGCCTGCGCTACGCCTTCCTGCACAAGAAGTACGACTACCGCGCTTTCGGCGACAGCTTCTACGGCAAAACCCGGGTGCTGTTCTCCAACCTGTATGAGATCACCTATCTGATCCTCATCGCCACCGCCACCTCCGCCGCGTTCGCCACCGGCGGCTCCACCCTGAACAGCCTCTTCGGCATCCCCTACTGGCTGTGCACCCTGGTGGTGGGCGCGTTCATCTTCATCATCTCCCTGTACGGCACCAACATCGTCCGCAAGTGCGCCTCCACGCTGTCCGTGCTGATCATCATCGGCCTGGTGGTGGTGCTGGTGCCCAACATCGTGGTGCAGTTCGGCACCATCACGGAGTCCATCGGCCGTCTGGCCGCCGGGGAGCTGCCCGTCAGTTCCAGCGAGAGCGGTCTGTTCGGCGCCGCTTTGAAGAGCGCCATTCTGTACTTCGCTTTCCAGCTGCCCTCCATCGGCCTGATGTATCAGCACACCGAGCCCCTGACGGACGTCAAGCAGGTGGACCGGGCCGCCATCTACATGTTCCTGTGCAACTTCATCGCCATGATGCTGTCCATCGTCGGCATGCTGGCCATCGCCTTTGAGCCGGAGCTGGTGGGGGCCTCCGTCCCCATGCTGGTGCTGGTCTCCAACGGCGTGGGCAAGACCGTCCTGACCCCCATCATCTCCGTCCTCATCATCCTGGGCGCCGTGTCCACCGGCGTGAACATGATCGCCGGCATCGTCACCCGCACCGTCAACGCGGTGGAGCGCCGCATGGAGCCCGCCAAGCGGGCCAGCGGCCACATGGTCCGCGCCGCCGTCGCCGCCCTGGTGTTCACCGTGGGCGTGTGGGCCATCTCCCAGGTGGGCCTGATGGCCATCGTCAAGAAGGGCTACGCGTATCTGGGCTACGCTGGCTTTATCTCCGTTCTGATCCCGTTCGTGCTGTCCATGCTGCACATCGGCCCCTTCGGCAAGGACGAGCAGTAAATCCGCGTTCCTCTCACAAAAGCCGCGGCGCAAGGGCCAACAGGTCCTTGCGCCGTGAACTCTGCGAATTTTGAGACAGGAGGCTTTCCTATGCGGGAACCCTTTCAGAGCGGCACCTTCATGCCGGACAGCATGATCTCCTGCCGCACCCTTTACAAGGCCAACGGCTTCTCCGACGACGATTTCTCCCGCCCCGTCATCGGCATCTGCGACTCCTTCACGGACATCGTCCCCGGCCACAAGAACCTGCGGGAGCTCAGCGAGCAGGTGAAGTACGGCGTCTACCGGGCGGGCGGCACCCCGGTGGAATTCGGCTGCATCGCCGTGTGCGACGGCGTCTGCACCACTCACAGCGGCTCCCGCTACTCCCTGCCCTCCCGGGAGATCGTGGCCGACGGCATCGAGATCATGGCCCGGGCCCACCGGCTGGACGGCCTGGTGCTGGTGGGCTCCTGCGACAAGACCGTCCCCGGCATGCTGATGGCCGCCGCCCGGCTGGACATCCCCTGCATCTTTCTGGCGGGCGGCTGTATGCTGGGCGGGCCGTCCTTCGGCGGCAAGCGCAAATCCGACTCCACCTCCTCCGAGGAGGCCTACGGCATGTATCAGGCCGGCAGGGCCACCCGGCGGGAGGTGCTGGAGCTGACCGACGCCTGTTGTCCCACCATCGGCTCCTGCCAGCACATGGCCACCGCCAACTCCATGTGCTGCATGGCGGAGGCCATGGGCATGAGCCTGCCCGGCTCCGCCGCCATCCCCGCCGTCTACAACGCCCGCACCCGGGCCGCCCTGGAGACCGGCGAGGCCATCGTCCAAATGGTCCGGACCGGCCTGACCGCCCGGGACATCATCACGGAGAACGCCATCCGCAACGCCATCATGGTCCTGATGGCCACAGGCGGCTCCACCAACTGCGTCATCCACACCTGTGCCATCGCCCACGAGATCGGCATTTCCTCCCGGACCGTCATGGGCTGGTTTGAGGAGTACGGCGCCACCGTCCCCCTGATCTGCCGCATCAACCCGGCCTCCAAGGACTTCGACGCCGAGGACTTCTACCAGGCGGGCGGCATCCCGGAGGTGCAGCGGCAGCTCGCATCCATTCTGTACCGGGACTGCATGAGCGTCACGGGCCGCACTGTGGGGGAGAACGCGGTGGCCTGCCGCAGCCTGTACCCCCAAAACCCGGAGGTCATCACCTCGCTGGACAAGCCTTTCTCCACGCTGGCGGGCCTCGCCATCATGCACGGCAACCTGGCGCCGGACACAGCTGTTGCCAAGCCCGCCGCCATCGCGCCGGAGGTCCGGCGCTTCGAGGGCACGGCGATCTGCTTCTCCGGCGAGGACGAGGCCAACGAGGCCATTGGCAAACGGCTGGTGAAGCCCGGCCATGTGGTGGTGGTCCGCTACGCGGGCCCCAAAGGCGCCCCCGGTATGCCGGAGATGTTCAAGCCCATGAAACTGCTCTACGGCCAGGGGCTGAACAAATGCACCGCCCTCATCACCGATGGCCGCTTCTCCGGGACCAACAACGGCTGCTTCGTAGGCCACATCTCCCCGGAGGCCGCCGCCGGCGGGCCCATCGCCCTGATCGAGGACGGGGATAAGATCGTCATCGACGTGGTGGAGCGGCGCATCGACCTGCTGGTGTCCGACGAGGAGCTGGAACGCCGCCGGGCGGCTTTCCGCTACACGCCGCCCCCGGTGGACGGATACCTGGCCCGCTACGCCCGAAGCGCCAGAAGCGCCGACCAGGGCGGTATTCTGGAGTGAGACCGCAGAGCTTTGCCGTGCATCCCCGGAAAGGTCCCCGGTCCCGTTGGAGCCGGGGACCTTTCCGATATCCGGGGCTCACAGATGCCGCCCCTCGGCGCGCCGCGGCTGATTGACAATTCCGCGCTTCCGTGATAAGATATAGAAAACAGCTCCATGTGTTCAGGTTTCGTTAAAAACACCCGATAAATATTGATTTTCAAATGATTTGCTGTGTAGCATTTGCGTAAGTCCAGGCTTCAGCCGGGCTTACCCAAATGCTTTTGATTTTTTTCGTTGAGAGGCAACTGGATGAAAGAGACAAAGAATGTGAAACAGGAGTCCCCCGCGCTGCGGCTGGGCATCGACATCGGTTCCACCACCGCCAAGGTGGTGGTGCTGGACTCCCAGCGGCAGACCGTGCTGTTCTCCCGGTACCGGCGGCACCACGCGGAGCAGTCCAAGACCGTCCGGCAGCTGCTGATGGAGGTGGCCTCCGCCTTCCCGGGCCGGACGTTCCGGGGCGCGGTGTGCGGCTCCGGCGGAAAGCCCATCGCGGAGGCCATGGGCGTCCACTATATCCAGGAGGTGGTGGCCAACGCCGCGGCGGTTCGGGCCCTCTACCCCCAGGCCAGAACCGCCATCGAGCTGGGCGGACAGGACGCCAAGATCATCTTCTTCTACTACGACGAGGCGGAGGGCCGTCTCATCGCCTCGGACATGCGGATGAACGGCAGCTGCGCCGGCGGCACCGGAGCGTTCATCGACGAGGTGGCCGCGCTTTTGAAGATCCCCACGGAGGAGATCGAGGGGCTGGCCGCCCAGGGGAAGACCGTTCACGACATCTCCGGCCGCTGTGGCGTCTTCGCCAAGACGGACATCCAGTCGGTGCTGAATTCCGGCGGGCGGCGGGAGGACATCGCCCTCTCCGCCTTCCACGCCATCGT
Organism: uncultured Oscillibacter sp.; assembly: GCA_902476875.1. Classification (GTDB taxonomy): domain Bacteria; phylum Bacillota; class Clostridia; order Oscillospirales; family Oscillospiraceae; genus Oscillibacter. Next base: position 23,855 of record CABSFC010000027.1, read on the forward strand.
CAAGCAGACCATCGGCGGCCTGGCCCAGGGCCTGGAGCTGAAAGCGCCCATCATCTTCGAGGGCGGCCCCCTGACCTTCGACCCCACGCTGGTGGGGGCTTTCGCCCAGCGGCTGGAGCTGCGGGAGGAGGACATTATCCGTCCCGAGCACCCGGAGACTCTAGTGGCCCGGGGCGCCGCCCTGGCTGTCGACGAGCTGTTCCCCGCCGAAGAGGGTGAGGCGCCCCTCTCCCTGGAGGACGCCATCCACGCCCTGAACGGCTACGCGGAGTCCGTGCGCGCCGGCGCCACCCCTACCCAGGCCTACTTCCAGTCGCCGGAGGAGCAGGCGGCCTGGCGGGTGTCCCACGCCCTGCCGGACCTGGAGCCCCCGGCGCTGCGCCCCGGCGATACGCTGCGGGTGTGGCTGGGCGTCGACGCGGGCAGCACCACCTCCAAGCTGGTCCTCCTGGATGAGGAGGAGCGGGTGGTGGACCGCTTCTACGCCCCCAACCACGGCGATCCCCTGCGGGTCGTCCAGCAGGGGCTGCTGGGGCTGTATGAAAAATACGACAATATGGGCGTGGCGCTGGAGATTTTGGGTCTCGGCACCACGGGCTACGGCGAGCTGATGATGGCCAAGGGCTTCGGCGCGGACTACCACACGGTGGAGACCGTGGCCCACGCGGCGGCGGCCCAGAAATACGTGCCCGATGTCAGCTTCGTGCTGGACATCGGCGGACAGGACATGAAGGCCATCTGGCTCTCCGGCGACGTGGTGACCAATATCACCCTGAACGAGGCCTGCTCCTCCGGCTGCGGCTCCTTTTTGGAGAACTTCGCCTCCTCCCTGGGCATCCCGGCGGAGGAGATCGCCGAGGCGGCTTTCCGCTCCAGGCACCCCGCCGCCCTCGGCAGCCGCTGCACGGTGTTCATGAACAGCACCATCATTACGGAGCAGAAAAACGGTCGCCAGCCCGACGATATCATGGCGGGATTGTGCCGCTCCATCATCGAAAACGTCTTCACCAAGGTCATCCGCATCTCCAGCACCGCCGTGTTGGGGGACCGGGTGGTGGTCCAGGGCGGCACCTTTAAAAACGACGCGGTGCTTCGCGCCCTGGAGCAGTATCTGGGCCGGGAGGTCATCCGGGCGCCGTACCCCGGCGAGATGGGCTGCATCGGCGCGGCCCTGCTGACCAAGCGGCGGATTAAAGCCAGGGGCTACGGGGCGGCGGGCCGCTCCCGCTTCATCGGCTTTGACGCCCTGCGGGACTTTACATACGTCCAAAAGGAAAACGTCCCCTGCCCCCACTGCGCCAACCACTGCAGCCGCACGCTGGTGGAGTTCTCCAGCGGCGCCAGCTACGTCACCGGCAACCGCTGTCCCCGGGGCGAGATCGTGGGCGAGATAAAGGACCGGCCGGCGCGGCCCGCCCCCGCCAAGGACATGTACCTGCGGCGGGAGGCCCTGCTGTTCCAGGACTACCCGGTCACCCCGGTCAGCGCCGAGAAAAACGCCGTTATCGGCCTGCCCCGGACCCTGGAGTTCTGGGACAGCATGCCCTTCTGGACCACGTTCTTCCATGCCCTGGGCTACCGCACGGCCTTCTCCCGCCCCAGCTCCCGCAAGCAGTTCGAGCGGGGCATCCCCTTTGTCCCCTCCGACACGGTGTGCTTCCCGGCCAAGCTGGCCCACGGCCACATCCGGGACCTGGTGGAGCAGGGCGTGGACTGCATCTTTATGCCCATGGTGATGGAGATGCCGTCGGAAAGCCCCAAACGGGCCAGCAACTACGTCTGCGCGGTGGTGAAGGGCTATCCCCTGATCATCCGCAACTCTGAAAACCCGGAACAGCGCTGGAACACAGCGTTTCACACCCCCATGTTCCACTGGCACACCGCCGACGACCGGAAGCGCCAGATCTGCGCGTATATGGAGAAGGCGTTCTCCCTGCCCAAAGACGAGGTCCTGGCGGCCTTCAGCCAGGGTGAGCGGGCCCTGCTGGCTTTCCGTGCCCAGTTGGCGGAGGAGACGCGGGAGATCCTGAACGCCGTCCGAAAGGAGGGCCGCTTTGCGGTGGTCCTGGCGGGGCGGCCCTACCACAACGACCCCCTAGTCAGCCACGATTTGTCCCGGGCTTTTACCAAGGAGGGCGTCCCGGTGCTGACGGTAGACGCCCTGCCGGAGCTCAGCGAGGCGGACCTGCGCTACACCCGGGCGGAGATCACCAACAACTTCCACGCCCGGATGCTGTCCGGCGCCATGGTTGCCGCCCGGACGGCGGAACTGGAATACGTCCAGATCGTCAGCTTCGGCTGCGGGCACGACGCTATTTTGTCCGACGAAATCACCCGCATCATGCAGGAGACATCCCAAAAGACGCCCCTGATTTTGAAGCTGGACGAGGGCGACGCCGGAAACTCCCTGCACATCCGGGTGAAGTCCTTCCTGGAGACCGTTACCGCCCGCCGTGCCAAGCACGCTGGGCTCCCTGCCCGTCCCCTAAGGGACGCCTATCCGGTCAAGTTCCAAAAGGAGGACCGGAAGCTCCGCACCGTGCTGATCCCCAACGTCTCCGTGGCTTTCTGCCGCATGCTCAGCGCGGTTCTGCGGCGCCAGGGCCTGCGGGCGGAGCCGCTGCCTCTGGGCGGCACGGCGGAGATGCAGCTGGCGAAAAAATACGTCCACAACGACACCTGCTTCCCCGCCCAGATGTGCATCGGCGAGGTGCTGTCCGCCCTGCAGAGCGGCAAATACCCCATTGGCGAGGTGGCCGTGGCCATGGCCAAGTACCAGGGCGACTGCCGGCTGTCCCACTACTCCGCCCTGCTGCGGCGGGCCATGGACACGGCGGGCTTCCAGGCGGTGCCCATCGTCTCCACCGACCCGGTGGACAGCAAGGAGATGCACCCCGGCGTCCACATGGGCATGATCTTCAACATCCAGTCCCTGTGGGCCCTAACGATGATGGACCTGCTGGAGGAGCTGCGCCGCCAGATCCGGCCCTACGAGCTGCGCCCCGGCGAGACGGACCGTACCTTCGACGCGGCAATCGACCGTATCGCCCAGGCCCTGACGAAGGGCACCCACCCCGCCATTGCCGCGTTCAGAGAGGCTATCCGGGACTTCCGCGCCATCCCCTATGACCGCAGCCAGCCCCGTCCGCAGGTCTTCGTGACAGGCGAGTATCTCGTGACCTTCCACCCCGGCTCCAACTTCCACATCGAGGCGTACCTGGAGCAAAACGGCATGGAGGTGGTCCTGCCCCGGATGACCAACGTGTTCCGCAAGGACTACCTGGCCCGCCTGTCGGAGATGAAGGACTACGGCGTGCGCTATCCGCTGGCGGACGACCTGTCCACCCGGGGCGGCGAGCAGATGTTCAAGCTGGTGCTGGACACCCTGGAGAAGATCGCCGCCCAGCACCCGCTGTACCGCCCCTGCACGCCCCTGCCGGAGCTGGCGGCGGAGACGGACGCGATCATGGACCACACCTTCATCTCCGGCGAGGGCTGGCTGATTCCCGGCGAGATTTTGGAGTACGCCCAGCGGGGCGTCCACGCCTTCGTGATCTTGCAGCCCTTCGGCTGCCTGCCCAACCACATCTGCGGCCGGGGCGTGATGAAGCGGGTGAAGGAGGCCTTCCCCGCCGTCCAGATCCTGCCACTGGACCTGGACCCGGACACCAGCTTTGCCAACGTGGAAAACCGGCTCCAGATGCTGATCATGAACGAGAAGAGCCGCCGCGCCGCCGGCGGCGGGGACAAAGCCGCTTCCGAAGCCGCGCCGGAGCCCAAAACCTCCGCGGAAACGCGGCCCGACAAGCTGGCGTGAGCCTTTTCGGGGCCTGACAAACCAGAGCCGCGCCTGCC
>CABSFC010000028.1 GCA_902476875.1 uncultured Oscillibacter sp.
GGCGGGACGGGGCGCGCCGGCAGGGCGGGGCCCCCGGGGCGCGGGACGCTGCTCCGGCGGCAAAGCCTTTTTGATGGAGAGATTGATCTTCCCGTTTTCCGCGGACAGGACCAGGACCTTGACGGTCTGCCCCTCCTGCAGGAAATCATGTACGTCGTTGACAAAGGTGTTGGCGATCTCCGAGATATGTACCAATCCGGACCTGCCGCCCTCCAGAGCGACAAACGCGCCGAATTTGGTGATGGTGGTCACCCTGCCTTCCAAAATGCTCCCAACCTGAGGCTCCATACCCTATTTTGTTTCTCCTTCCCATAATTTGCGCCGGAGCGCCGGCGCGGCTGCGCTGAAGTTTGAAAAAGAAGAGCGGTGCAGTCCGGCGGGGGAGGCGTTTCGCGACTCCCTCGTCGCCCGGCACCGTTCAATTGCTCGTATCGTAGATCACATATTCGCCGGGGGTGACAAGTCCCAGCTCATCCCTGGCGATCTCCTCGATCTTTTCGGGGGTGACCCCCTCGGCGATGTCCGCCTTCAGGGCGTCGTTCTCCTGCCGCTGCTCCTCCACCCGGGCGGCGTAGTAGTCCCGCTCCGCCTGGGCGCTCTCCACCTGGTCCTGCAGGTCGTGCAGCTGCCAGCCGATGGCCGCCAGCAGCGCCAGAATCACAACTTTGGTCAGCAGACCGGCCCGGGGACGGGGCTTTTTTCCCGCCTGCGCCGCCTTTGCCATATCTGCCGCCTCCCTTCAGGAATGATCGCACATTCCCATTTTTTCTTATTGTATAGCATTTCCGCGCAAAATAAAAGAGATTTTTTCCGCGCCGGGCGGTTTTTTTGCAAAAACTTTTCAGCCACAGCAGCGGAAAAGACAACAAATGCGCCAAGTAGGCCAGGGTGTCCGCCCAAAAGGCCCACACCGGGCGCAGCAGCTGGGAGAAGGCGCAGAAAAACAGCACCGCGCCGCCCACGGCGCCCAGCACCGCGAAGCCCCGCAGCTCCCCCCGGCACCGCCGCAGGAGAAAGAGGAACGCGGCCGCCCCCACAAGGAGGCAGTAGGCCGTGTCCAGCGCGGCGGTGAAGCGGGGCAGGCGCAGCCGGAAGGGGCGCAGCAGATCGTACAGCACCCCGGCGGACAGCCCCAGCAGGATGGACTGGGCGAACAGCAGCAGCTGCTGGGAGACCTGGTTTCCCATCCCTATCCGAACAGCCGGCTGAAAAAGCCGCCCCGGCCAGGGCCCTCGTCCTCGTAGGTCACGGAGTCGATGCGGCCGTCCACATGCAGCTCCCCGCCGTCCAGCGACAGCTTGCCGATGTGCAGGTCCTCTCCGGTGACCACCAGCGTCCCCGCCGAGGTGGACATGACGATGCCGGTCTCGTCGAAGCGGTCCACGTCCTCCACGCCGGAGATGGTCAGGTGCTCCCGGCCAATGAGCTCCAGCCGGTGGGCCGCCTGGGGCATGGTGTTGTAGTCGTTCATGTTCTCGTCCCTCCCCCTGTCCACAGAATATGGCGGGGGAGAGAGGATTATGACTTACCGTCCGATTTCTTTATAAAGGGTCGCGGCGTCGGCCTGCTTCACCGTCTCCTGGACGGACAGCACCTCCACCGTCACGGTGCGGACGCCGAAGCGCAGGGAGATCTGGTCCCCCACCTTCACGTCATAGGACGCCCGGGCGGGCCTGCCGTTGACGGTGACCAGACCGTTGTCGCAGGCCTCGTTGGCCACGGTCCGCCGCTTGACAAGTCGGGAGACCTTCAGGTATTTATCCAACCGCATGGAACTCCTCCATATAAGGACTGCCGGCACGGATGTGCCGGCAGTTGATTGATCTGGAACCGGAAAATTACTTCGCCACGGCGTCCTTCAGCGCCTTGCCGGCCTTGAACACGGGCACGACGGTCTCGCCGATCTCGATGGGCTCCTTGGTCTTGGGGTTGCGGCCGACGCGGGCGGCGCGCTTCTTCACCTCGAAGGAGCCAAAGCCCACCAGCTGTACCTTCTCGCCCTCCTTCAGGGCGTCGGTAACGGCGGTCAGGGTGGCGGAAATCACAGCCTCGGCGTCCTTCTTGGAGACCTCGGCGGCAGCGGCAACGGCATTGATCAGTTCAGCTTTGTTCATGGGTCATATCCTCCTATAAATATCATTTGTGGGATCTCAGATTTATTCTCTTAACGCGCATCGCGATTAAGACTCCTGTTTGGCGGCCTCCCAGAGGGCGATCAGCTCCGCCTCCGTGTACGCGGTGAAGGGCTTGTCCGCCGACGATTCCACCTTGCGGAAGCGGGCGTCGAACTTGTCGCAGGCCCGATGGAGGGCGTCCTCCGGGTCCACGCCGGACATCTGGGCGATCTTGCTGAGGATGAACAGCGCGTCGCCCACTTCCTCCCGGACGCCGTGGGGCGCGTCCGCGGCCTGGCCGGACTCCACGGCCGCCCGCAGCTCCCGGACCTCCTCTTCCAGCTTGTCCAGCGCGCCGGCGATGCTGTCCCAGTTGAAGCCCGCCTTCACGGTCTTGCCCACGATCTTTTCCGCCCGCCACAGGGCCGGCAGGGTGTGGGGCACGGCCTCGATGGCGTCGGCGGTGGAGCGCTGGCCCTTTTCCTTCCGCTTCAGGACCTCCCAATTAGTCAGGACCTGCTCGCTGTTGTCGGCCCGCATGGTGCCGCCGAAGACATGGGGGTGGCGGTACACCAGCTTCTGGGCCACGCCGTCCACCACGTCGTCCATGGTGAAGCGGCCCCGCTCCGTCTCGATCTGGGTGTGGAAAGCCACCTGCATCAAAACGTCCCCCAGCTCCTCGCACATGCCGTGGGGGTCGTCGTGGTCGATGGCGTCCAGGGCCTCGTAGGTCTCCTCCAGAAAGTTCCGGCGAATGGAGCCGTGGGTCTGCTCGGCGTCCCAGGGACAGCCGCCGGGGGCGCGGAGGAGCCGCATGATCTCCAGAAAATCCTCCCAGCCGTAATGAGGCTTACATTGAAAATCTACCATACATTATCCGCCTTTGCAAGAAAATTCGTTGGAAAGCCCTTGATTTTCAAGGATTTTTAACAGGCAAAGGGCCGGGAGACGGCCGTTTGCCTCATTTTAAGCGCAGAAGTTTTATAAGCTTCTCGCCGTGGGGGACGGAGCGCACGTCCTCCGCCCGCAGGATGCGCAGGGCGATGACCAGGACGGCGTACACCGCCACGCCCGCCAGGATGCCGCACAGCGTCGCCGCCGCGTTGGCCATGTAAGCGGAGTGCCCCGCCAGCGCCCGGTCCGCGAAGCCGTACGCCGCCCAGGCGGCGCCGCCCATGAGGGCGGAGGCGAGAACCGGTTTTGCGAACAGCTGGACGTAGCGCGGCTTCTTCGAAGAGTATTTCCAGACGAAGAACAGATTTAACACCACGATCACCAGATAGCAGCACAGCGTGGAGACTGGAGCGCCGTGGATGTTGATGTCAGGATTCCCCACCAGAATATAGTTCATGACAATTTTGGTGAGGCCGCCGGCGATCACCGTAAAGATCGGCAGCTTTTCCTTACCGTAAGTCTGCAAAATGGCGTTGGTCAGAATCATCAGACAGATGAAAATCAGAGCGATGCCCAGGATCCGCAGATGGGGGCCCGCGGCCAGGGCGTCCTCCTGCTGGGTGGGCAGGATCAGGCGCATAATGGGCGTGGACAGCACGGAGAGGCCCACACCCGCCGGCAGAGCCAGAATGGCGATGAGCCGGAAAGCGGAGGAGATGATGCTGTCGGCCTTGGCGGTGTCCCGCTGGGCTATGGCCGCCGCCGCGAAGGGGATCAGACTCATGGTGACGGGATAGACGAAGGAGGCCACCATGTTGGGCATATCCATGGCCATCCGGTACTGGCCGTTCAGGAGGGCGGCCTCCGTCTCGCTCAGCAGAAGGGCGTTTTGCAGCCGGCCCATGACGATCTTGGTGTCGATCAGATTGATGATGCCCAGGGCGGAGTTCCCCAGGGTAATGGGGATGCCGATGGCCAGAACGCTCTTCATGATGCTCCCTCTGGAATCGGGGACATCCAGGCTCTCCGTCCTGTTGCGGTGACCGGCCAGATACACGATCAGGAAGCAGAGAGAAAGCACGGTGCCCACGGTGACGCCCAGAATGGCGCCCGCGGCCACATATTCCACGCCGTCGCTCCCCGCCTGGGCCAGCTGCCGGGCGATAACAGGCTCCCGGCATTTTTGCAGGATGAACCAGGCCAGCGGCAGGCCGATCCCCACCTTACACAGGGCCTCCAATACCTGGGAAATGGCGGTGGGCTTCATGTTGCCCTGGCCCTGGGTGTAACCCCGCATACAGGCCAGCAGGCACACGCAGAACACGGCGGGAGCCAGGGCTCGGATCGCCTGAGCGGCCATGGGGTTCTCCTCGAAAGCCGCCAGCTGCTCCGCGCCGAAAAACATCAGCAGAGTTCCCGCCAGCCCCAGGCCGAAGAAGAGCCAGATGGCGGTGCTGAAGATCTTGCGTTTTTCATTTTCCCGTCCCTGGGCATGGGCCTGGCTGGTCAGCTTGGAAATGGCCAGGGGCAGGCCCGCGGTGGCGAAGATGTTCAAAAAGTTGTAGATCAGATAGGCGGTGTCAAAGTAGGTTTTGCCAACACTGCCCAGGATGTTGTTGAGCGGAAGCTTGTAGACCGCGCCAATGAGCTTGACGATGACGACCGCCGCCGTCAAAATGGCGGCGCCGCCCAAAAAGGACTGCTTTTTTTGATTCGACATGGAGAGATTACCTCGAATTTACACAATGATGCGCAAAGGGCCTTGGTTCATGTTATTGCCCGGCGACACGCTTTATACCCGCTCCAGACACGCTTTCACCAGGGCGGCGAACCTGGGCCCCGCCGCCGCCGCCGCGGCAATGACCTCGTCCCCGTCCAGGGGCCGGTCCAAAACGCCCGCCGCCATGTTGGTGCACAGGGTGAAGCCCAGCACATCCATACCGCAGTGGGCGGCCACGATAGCCTCCGGCACGGTGGACATGCCCACCGCGTCGGCGCCCAGGATACGGGCGGCTCGGACCTCGGCGGGAGTCTCGTACTGGGGGCCGGGGAAATACATGTAGACGCCCTCCCGCAGCGGAATACCCAGCGCCCCGGCGGCCTGACGGGCCGCGTCCCGCAGCGCCGGGGTGTAGATGTGGCTGACATCCGGAAACCGGGGGCCGAACTCGTCCAGGTTGGGCCCGCACAGGGGGCTCTCCCCGAAGAGCTTGATGTGGTCGGTGATGAGCATGATGTCCCCGGCGGAAAAGGCGGTGTTCACCGCCCCGGCGGCGTTGGTGACGATCAGGGTCTCCGCCCCCAGCAGCCGCAGCACCCGGACGGGGTAGCCAACATCCGCGAAGCTCCACCCCTCATAGGTGTGGAGCCGCCCCTGCATCACCGCCACATCCTGTCCGGCGAGGCGGCCGAAGACGAACCGCCCTTTGTGGTCCGGGGCGGTGGAGCGCTTCATGTGGGGCACATCGGCGTAGGGGACCGCAACAGGGTCCTCCACCTCGTCCCCCAGCGCCCCAAGACCGGAGCCCAGGATCAGCAGGACCCGGGGCCGAAACGCCCCCAGCCGTTCCCGCAGCGCCCGGGCGCTCTCCCGGTACTGCTCATAAGCGTAGGGCTCCATCACAGCTTCCCGCCGCACTCCCGGCAGAAGGCGTCGCCCTCCCGCGCCTCGGCGCCGCAGGTGGCGCAGGTGCGGGCCTGCTCCCGGTCGATCCGCTCGTTCACGGCGGCAAGCTCCGCCTTCAATCCGTCGATCTCCTGGAGCTTCGCCAGCAGCACCTCCGAGTCGGTGGGGTCGCCGGTGTGGGTGGCGTACAGCATTTCGCCCAGCTCCATCAGAGCCCCGTCCACGGAACCCTCCAGTGTGGCGGCACGGATGCGCAGCTTGGCCACGGACAGCAGCTCCCCGGCCTTTTTGCTCACGCCGTAGGCGGCGTCGGAGGCCACGTCGGCGGCCTGGACGGCGGTTTTCTGGACGGTGTCCAGCAGCTCTGCCAATTTTTCGTTCATAACAAGTCCTCCCTTTAATGATTGTCGTAGGTGCTGCCGCCGATGAATTCCCTGGCCAGGGACTCCGGCGCGACATACTTCTCGTCCATGGCCTCGATTTTGTCAAAGCCCCGCAGCATATCGTCCACCACGTCGTACTTTCCGGCGGGGACGACCTCCAGCAGAGGCACCACGAAGGGCTTCAGCACGGCGAACTCAAAGGCCAGGGAGGAGTCGAACATGATGTGGGCGTTCTCCTTGTAGGGGGAGATGTACAGCTTCTCGCCCCGGCGGACGTTGGCCCACATCTTCAGGGTGAAGTTTGCGTCGCTGCCCCGGAACTTGTAGTCCCGGACGATGCGGCGGCACAGCCGCAGCCAGGGGTGCTGAAAGACGATCTTTCCGTCGTCGTCCACCAGGTTGCTGCGGGCGGCGATATACAGCTTGAAAGCGTGGGGGTTCTTGCCCACGATGATGTCGTTCAGGGCGTGGATACCCTCGAAGATGGCCAGCTCGTCCGGGCCCAGGCGCAGGGGCTGGGACAGGATGTCCGAGCGCATCTGACGGGCGAACTCGTACTTGGGCACGTGGATGGTCTCGCCCCGGTCCAGCATGGCGAAGTGCCGGTTCAAAAGGTCCACGTCCAGGCAGAAGGGGGACTCGTAGTCGATGGCGCCCTCCCGGTTCCGGGGGGCCGTCTCCGGGTCGATGGTGTTGAAGTAGTTGTCCATGGAGACGGTGTGGGTCTCGATGCCCATCTTCTCCAGCCGCTCCTCGATCTTCAGCGCCGTGGTGGTCTTGCCGGAGCCGGAGGGGCCGGAGAGCAGGATGACCCGGGACTCGTCCCGGTGGTCGGCGATCTTTTTCGCCGCGTTCTCCACCTTTTTGGCAAAGGCGGCGTCACACTCGGCGGCAAAGGCGCCGGGGTCGCTGCGGATGGCTTCATTGATCTGCGTCAGAGAGTACGGCATGTCAGTCGGCTCCTTTCAAAGTCTCGTAAAACGCGGCGAAGGCCGCCTGGTTGGCAAGGCCCTTTTCCGGGCGCTCCGTGTATTCCTTGGGGTACTTCAGGTTGAACACTCTTTCGATGTGGTTGGTCCCGGGCTCCACCATCTTCGTGGAGCCGCCGGCGCCAAAGGACAAAATGGAGCACAGCTCCGACATGATATAGATATTATACCAACATTCCGCGCCGGGGCGGCACCAGCCGATATTCTCAAAGCTGCCGGACATGTATTTCTGCCGGTACAGGTAGTAGGGGCCGTAGCCCGCCGCCCGCAGGGTGGGGGCGGCGTAATCCAGCATCTCCGCCACCGCCTCCGGGCCGGGGACGGAGAGGCCCTCCAGCAGAATACGGCTGCCCTTTTTCAGCGCCAGGGTGTGGACGGTCACGTTGTCCGTACCGAAAGCCAGACAGCGGTCCAGGGACCGGCGGAAGCCCTCCGGCGCGTCCTCCGGCAATCCCGCGATCAGGTCCATGTTCACATGGGGGAAATCATATTTTGCCACCAGCTCCATGGCCGCCTCGATGTCCCTGGCGGTGTGGCGACGGCCAATGGCCCGCAGCACGTGGTCCTCCATGGTCTGGGGGTTCACGGAGAGGCGGCTGACGCCGTGGGCCTTTAAAACCCTCAGCTTCTCCGCCGTGATGGTGTCCGGCCGGCCGGCCTCCACGGTGATCTCCCCGCAGGGGGCGGTGTCGAAGGCCTCCTCAAAGGCCGCCAGCACCCGGTCCATCTGTCCCGCCGTCAGAGTCGTGGGCGTGCCGCCGCCCATGTAGAAGGCCCGGACCCGCAGGCCCCGCCGCCGGACCATCTCCCCGCCGGAGCGGATCTCCCCGATCAGTGCGTCCACATAGGGCGGCACCAGGGCAAAGCTCCGCTCCACCGACTGACTGACGAAGGAGCAGTACGCGCAGCGGGTGGGACAAAAGGGGATGCCCACGTAGACGGCGATGTCCTGCGGTCCCAGCTTTTTCTGGGCCGTCAGCGCCGCCGCGCCGGTCTCCAGGGCCAGCGCGGCCCGCTGTGGGGTGACAAAGTATTCCTCCTCCAGCATGGCCCGGGCCTCGTCCGGCGTTCTTCCGGCCGCCAGGGCCCAGGTCACGGGCTTGTCGGGCCGGACGCCGGTCAGCATGCCCCAGGGAGGCGTGGCGCCTGTGACGGCGCGGGCGGCCAGGAAAAAGGCGGCTCCGATGGCATGGCGCCGCTGTCCCTCCCGGTCAAAGTCCGTTCCCCGGAGGGAACAGGCATAGCTGTAGGGCGCCGCCTTGCCGTGATAGCACAGCTCCACCGTGACATGGCAGCGGTCATCCTCCCGCAGGGAGATAACGGCCCAAGCATCGTCCCCGGGCCGGATGGGCTCGTAGACAGGCAGCTCGCCGGGGAACAGGTTCATCAAACTCTGCTCCACCACATACCGCTCGTCATGGCCGTTCAAAACCAATTTCATATCGCGTCCTTAACGTGCGTCTCTCATGGCCTGGAGCACGAAGGGATTGACCCGCCGCTCCCGGTCCAGGGTGCTGGGCTCCATGTGGCCGGGATACACCCGAAGGTTTCCCGACAGACCGCCCAGCCGCTTCAGGGAGGCCAGGATCTTGCTCGAACTGCCGCCGGGGAAGTCCGTCCGGCCGCAGGAGCCGGCGAACAGGGTGTCGCCGCACAGCAGCGCGTCCCCGCAGCGGAGGGTGACGCTGCCCTCGGAGTGGCCGGGGGTCGCCAGGACCTCCACCGTCAGGCCGCCCACGGCAACGGTATCCCCCTCGTCATAGTCCTTCGCGCCGGGGACCGGGGGAAACAGCTGCTGCAGATAGGCGTCTCCCTCGTACTGGTCCCGGTGATTCAAATAGACGGGCACATCGGGCCATTCCTCCCGCAGCTCCGCCACGCCGCCGGTGTGGTCGTAGTGCCCATGGGTCAGCAGGATGGCGCGGGGCCCGCAGCCGCTGCCCTCCACGGCGGCGGCCACCCGGGCGGCGTCCCCGCCGGGGTCCACGACGGCGCAGGCTTTCGCGCTCTCGTCGCAGAGGATATAACAGTTGGTCCCGATGGGACCGACCTGCAGAATACTGATGTTCATGGTCATCCGCTCCTTATGAATTAGCTGGGAGGAAATCGGAGTGATCCTCAAAGCCGGACAGGTCCAAAGGCTCGCCCCGGTAAGCCGCCGCGAACAGGGGAATGATGTCCCGGGACGTGTCGTAATACTGTTCCAGCAGCCTGGGCCCCTGGGACGTGGAACAGCCGCAGCCTACGATATATTTTCCGGCATGGGGCCCCGCCAGTGCCCTGGCACTCTGCAAAAACCAGTACCGCTTGGGCGCGGACGGGTCCTTCTGTTCCAGGATCAGAAAGCTGTCCTGATCCTGATCCAGGGCGTCCAGCCCGTGGACGATATCCGCCCAGTCGAACTGGGCGGTGGGCCGTCCGTTCAGCGTCAGCGTCCAGAGCCAGTCTTTCCTGGGCTGCGGAACCGGGGGCTGTTGTTTTTTCTTTCGGGAAAAGAGCGCCATGGCGCGCACCTCTCTTCTGTAATCTGTGGAGCGGTCAGGGCTGCTCCGTGTCGAACAGGATGGTCACCGGCCCGTGGTTCAGGGAGTCCACTTCCATCTTGGCGCCGAACTCGCCGTGCTCCACGGTAAAGCCCCGCTCCCGGCAGCGGGCCATGAACCGCTCGTACAGCGGGATGGCCAGGTCGGGCTTTGCCGCCCTGGAGAAGCCGGGGCGGCGGGAGGAGGTGTCGGCATACAGGGTGAACTGGGAGATCACCAGCAGGCTGCCGCCCACCTGCTCCAGGTTCAGATTCATTTTATCGTTTTCATCCTCGAAAATGCGGAGATTGCAGATTTTATCCGCCAGCTTGACGGCGGTGTCCTCCGTATCGTTGGGGCCGACGCCCAGGAGGACCAGGTAGCCCTCGCCGATCTGGCCGTTGACACGGCCGTCGATGGCGACGGAGGCATGGGAGACGCGGGTGACGACCGCGCGCATAAAATCACCTTTCAATCATCTGGAATTGACACGCCCGATTCCGCCGTTATTTATCCGGCGGGGCGCGTGACCTTCAAAACGCCGGAGATCTGGTGCAGCTTGTTCATCAGGTTCTTCAACTGGGCCCCGTCCCGGATACGGACCTCCAGACGGCAGATGGCGAAGCCGTCCTCCGTGCTGCGGGTGTTGACGCCCAGCACGAAGGTGTTGGTGGTGGACAGCGCCGCCGAGATATCCAGCAGCAGGTTGACCCGGTCCTTGCAGACGGCCTCCAGGATCGTGGGGTAGTTTTCGTTGGTGTCCGTGCCCCAGGAGACCTTGATCCAGCGGCCCGCCTGATCGGGGGCGTTCCGCTTCTCCGGCGAGGCGTTGGGGCAATCGCTGCGGTGGACGGACACGCCGTAGCCCCGGGTGATGAAGCCCACGATCTCGTCCCCCGGCACGGGGGTGCAGCACTTGGAGAACTTCACCAGGCAGTTGTCCAGCCCCTCCACGATGATGCCCTGCTCGCTTTTCACCTGCTTGGGCGCGGAGACGTGGGGCTCCACCTGTTTGGACTTGGCCTCCGCCGCGGCCTCCAGGGCCTGCTGCTCCGCCTGGCGCTGCTTGGCGGCCCGCAGCAGCTCGCCCTGCATCCGGCTGACGGCCTTCTGGGAGGTGAAGCCGCCGTAGCCGATGGCGGCGTACATCTCCTCCAGGGAGGCGTAGGACACCTTTTTCAGCAGCGTGGGCAGGACCTCCGGGTCCGTCACCTCCCGCATGGTGATGCCGCAGTGCTTCAGCTCCGCCTCGAAAGCGGCCCGGCCGTTGACGATGTTCTCGTCCTTCTTCTCCTTCTTGAACCACTGGCGGATCTTGCTGCGGGCCTCGCTGGACTTAGCGATCTGCATCCAGTCCCGGCTGGGGCCCTTGGCGTTTTTGGCGGTCAAAATCTCCACGATGTCGCCGTTTTTCAGCACGTGGTCCAGCGTGACGATGCGGTTATTCACCTTCGCGCCCACCATCCGGTTGCCCACGGCGGAGTGGATGGCATAGGCGAAGTCGATGGGCGTGGCGCCGGCGGGCAGGTTCTGCACGTCGCCGTTGGGGGTGAACACGAACACCTGGTCGGCAAACATATCCACCTTCAGGGAGTGGATATAGTCCTCGGCGTCGGCGCCCTCCTGGTTTTCCAGCAGACGGCGGACCCACTCGTATTTGCCCTCGGTGCCCGCGCCCTGGCCGTTCTGCTTGTATTTCCAGTGGGCGGCCACGCCGTACTCGGCGATCTCGTGCATCTCCCGGGTGCGGATCTGGACCTCGAAGGGGATGCCGTCGGTGCCCACCACGGTGGTGTGGAGGGACTGGTAGCCGTTGGGCTTGGGGGTGCCGATATAGTCCTTGAAGCGGCCCAGAATGGGCTTGTAGATGTCGTGGATAACGCCCAGAACGTTGTAGCAGTCCCCCACGTTCTCCACCACCACCCGGAAAGCGAAGAGGTCGAAGATCTCGTCCAGGTTCTTGTTCTGGTTGAACATCTTCCGGTAGATGGAGTAGGGGTGCTTCATCCGGCCGTAGACGATGTGCTGGATGTTCAGCTCGTTCAGCCGGTCGTCGATCTGGTTCTGGGTGCGGAGCATGAAGGCGTCGTACTCCTTCTGCTTCACGCTGAGCTTGGAGACGATCTCCTCATACCCCACGGGGTCCAGGTATTTCAGGGACAGGTCCTCCAGCTCCCACTTCATCCGCTGCATACCAAGGCGGTGGGCAATGGGGGCGTAGATCTCCATCGTCTCCAGGGACTTCTGCTTCTGCTTGGCGGGGGACTGGTACTCCATGGTCCGCATGTTGTGGAGCCGGTCGGAGATCTTGATGAGGATCACCCGGATGTCCTTGCTCATGGCGATGAGCATCTTCCGCAGGTTCTCCATCTGCTCGTCTTCCTTGGTGGCGTACTGGATGCGGGTCAGCTTGCTGACGCCCTCCACCAGGTCGGCGATGGTGGGGGAGAAGAGCTTGGCCACCTCGTCGTGGGTGGCGGGGGTGTCCTCGATGACGTCATGGAGCAGGGCCGCCTCAATGGATTCGGAGTCCAGCTTCAGCTCCTCCGCCACGATCTGGGCCACCGCCAGGGGGTGGATGATATAGGGCTCGCCGCTCTTGCGCTTCTGGCCCTCGTGGGCCTTGTCGGCGAATTCAAAGGCGGCGCGGATCTGCGCGAAGTCCGCCGAGGGATTGTAGCCCCGCACGGTCTTTTCCAGCAGGTCGTACTGCTCCTGGATGGTCATGAAAGGTCACCTCTGTTCCGATTGGCCGCGTCCCGCAGCCGGACAAGATAGGGGCAGGAGAACAGATCCACCTTGCCCTGGATATTGTTCAAACACAGCGTCAGCCGGTCGCCGTGAACGCTCATGGAGATCAGCCCCCGCTCCCGGAACACCTCCAGCGCCAGGGCGGTGCGGAGAAAGCTCTCTGTCCCGCCGGCCCGGACCGCCAGCCGCCGCAGGTAGGGGAGGGTGTCCTCCTCCGCCTTGCCCTGGTGGAGCTGGCGCTCCAGCGCCACCCAGCAGGCGGCGAACTGGTCCCGGGAGGCCCCCAGACGGGCCTTCTCCTGGGCCGTCAGGGGTCCGCCGTCCACAAGGCGGCGCACCAGCTCCAGGTCTCCCGCCTCGTGGCGGCTGGGCGTCAGGGAGGGCCGGATATCGATGAGCTGCAATTGCAGCGTGGTGTTGCCCCGGAAAGTGTTGGCCTGGAGGTAGAACGCGGCGTCCACCCGCATACCCGCGGCGATGCCGCACTCGCTCTCCGTCACGGAGAAAAAGATGGCGTCGAACCGGCAGGTGCCCTTGGAGAGGCGCAGCTTCATATGCCTGCCCTGGCCCACGGACTGGATGGCGTCCACCGTGGCGCCCAGCAGGGCGAAAGCGGGCCGGGCGTTGCCCGCGCCGTAAGGCTCCAGCAGGCTCAGATGCTCCACCTCGGCCAGGTCCACGTCGCCGGGGCAGGCAATGGCCGCGTCGATGTCCAGCGAGCTGACCGGCAGCTCGCCGCCGGAGGCGGAGCGGACATAGCGGTTCATCCGGGTGCGGAAGGCGCCGATATTCTCCTCCGGAATGGTAAAGCCGGCGGCCAGCTCGTGGCCGCCGAAGCCGTCCAGCAGGTCGGCGCAGGACTCCAGCGCCGCGAAGAGGTTGAACCCGCCGTAGGACCGGCAGGAGCCCTTGCCCGTGCCGTCCTTCAGATGGATCATGAAGCTGGGGCAGGAGTATTTTTCACTGAGGCGGGAGGCAACGATCCCCACCACGCCCTGGTGCCAGTCCGCGCTGGAGAGGACCAGCGCGCTGCGGTCCTCGCTGCGGAGCTTTTCGATCTGGCAGATGGCGTCGGCGCAGATGGCCTGCTCCACCGCCTGGCGCTCCCGGTTCAGCCCGCACAGCTCCCGGGCCAGCTCCTCGGCCCGGGCGGGGTCGGAGGTCTCCAGCAGGTCGGCGGCCAGGTCCGCCGCGCCCATGCGGCCCGCCGCGTTGATGCGGGGGGACAGCACGAAGCCGATCTGGATGGAGGTGATGGGCTTGCCCAGCAGGCCCGCCTCCTTCAAAAGGGCGTGGACGCCCACGAAATCCGTGTGGGGCAGGGCCTCCAGCCCGCAGGAAACGATGGTCCGGTTCTCCCCCTCCATCCGCATAACGTCGGCCACGGTGCCGATGGCGGCCAGGGTGCAGTACCGGGCGAAGAGGGCGTCCTCCCGGCTCTCCCCGCCCAGGGCCAGCACCAGCTTCAGCGCCACGCCGCAGCCCGCCAGGTGCTTGAAGGGATACGGGCAGTCGGGCCGGTGGGGGTCCACCACCGCCACGGCGTTGGGGAGGGCCTCCTTGCACTCATGGTGGTCCGTCACCACCACGTCCATGCCAAGGGAGTTTGCAAAATCGACTTCCTCATTGCCGGTAATGCCGCAGTCCACGGTCACCATCAGCGTGGCCCCCTGCTCCCAGAGGCCCCGGATGGCCTCCCTGGACAGGCCGTAGCCGTCCTCGATGCGGCGGGGGATGTACCGCAGGCACTTCACGCCGCAGCTTTTCAGATAGTCCAGCAGCAGCACCGTGGAGGTGATGCCGTCCACATCGTAGTCGCCGAAGACGGCGATGGTCTCCCCGTCGGCGATGGCCCGCTGGATGCGGGCGACGGCCCTGTCCATGTCCCGCATCAGCATGGGGGAGATGGTCAGCTTCCGCTCCCGGTCCAGAAACTCGGCGGCGGCCTCCGGGTCGCGGACGCCCCGGGCGGCCAGCACGGTGGACAGGAGATAGGGATAGCCCGCGCCGCGCAGAAGGGCCACGTCCTGCTCCTTCGGCGTGCCGATATTCCATTTTTGATACTTCAAAGGACGTCCCCCTTTCCGCCTCGGCGGCATATGAATCTACCATAAGGATTTTATTATAGCAGAAAAGGCGTTTCAGGTAAAGTAAAATTCTTTTCTCTCCCATGGTTTTCCGGCCCTGCCGCCCGGTTTCGACAGCCCTCATTTGACGGATACGGTAAATTTTGATACAATACTTAATATTTGGTGTGAAAGAACCTCCAAAGGAGCTTATGTGATGAAAAAACAACTGCAACGCATCCTGGCCTGCCTGACGCTCTGCGCCGTGCTGGCAGGCAGCTTGGCAGCTCCCGCCTCCGCCGCCGGATTCCAGGACGTGCCCAGCGGCCACTGGGCCGCCGGGGATATCCGGCGCTGCGTGGAGCTGGGCTTTTTCAACGGCGAGACCGCCACCCGCTTCGGCCTGGGGCATGAGATGACCCGGTCCGCTTTCACGGTGGTGCTGTGCCGCTTCTTCGGCTGGGAGACGCCGAAGCCTTCCCAGGCGACGTACCGGGATGTACCTGTCACCGCCTGGTACGCCGGAGCGGTACAGGCCGCCTACGCCCACGGCGCCCTGACGGACCAGCGGGAGGACTTCCGCCCCACGGACCCCATCACCCGGGAGGAGCTGACGGTCATGCTGGTCCGGGCCCTGGGCTACGGGACCATCGCGGGCCTGGCGCAGGACCTGCCCGCGCCCTTCCAGGATGTCACCACCAACACCGGCTATATCACCATGGCCCTGGACCTGGGGCTGATCAGCGGCACCACCGCCACCACCTTTTCCCCGGAAAAGACCGCGCCCCGGGAGCAGGTGGCCGTGATCCTGATGCGCCTTTACGACAAGCTGCACAGCGCCGCCCCCGGCAGGGTGGGCATCGTCTCCTCGGCGGAGGAGCTGACGGACCTGACGGGCCTTGACGTCGTGGCGGTCTCCGCCGGCAAGCTCATGAGCGCCGGCAAGATCAAGGTCGCCTCCACCATGGAAGAATCGGACGCCGCGTCCATCCAGGCGGCCGCCCGGGAGGCGGGGGCGAAGACGCTGCTGTATATCGTCGGCGGCCCCACCGCCCTGAACGGCAGCGCCTCCTCCACCGCGTCGGTCGTGGCGGAGGCCGTGGCCGGCGGCGGCTACGACGGCGCGTTTCTGGACATCCCCCAACTGAAGAGCAACAGCCAGCGGGCCGCGCTGACCAAGCTGCTGAAGGCCCTGCGCCCCGCTCTGGGGGACAGGCTCCTCTACCTGATGGTGGAGGCCCCGGCCTGGCAGGGCACGGCGTACAAGGGCTATCACTACGCCGCGCTGGACCCCTATGTGGACCGGATGGTGCTGCGGATCGCCCCCCGCGAAAGGACCGGCGGCGGCTTCCCCACCGCGCCGGTGGACCCGCTGGAGGAGATTTACTACGCTCTGAGCAGCCTGCGCGGCGAGGTGGACAGCGGCAAGCTCTCCCTGCTGGTGAGTACCGCCGGGTCCGCCTGGCTCGGCGGCAAGCGGAGCGACGCCCTGTCCGGCGCGGACATCGCGGCGCTGCTGGCGGCGGAGGAGACTGTCAGCTACTACTCGGACCGCTACGCCTGCGCTTATCTCAGCGCCCCCGGGGAGGACGACAAGACCCTGGTGGTCTGGTATCTGGACCGGCGGGCCGCGGCGGAGCGGGCCCAGCTGCTCCGCTGCTTCGGCGTGGACCAGATCTGCCTGTCGGACCCGGGAAGCGCCCTCCCGGAGCTGCTGGCCGGCCTGGGCTGACGTATCACGCGCTGAACGGAGCGCAAAAAAGGTCCCCCATCCGGTGGATGGGGGACCTTGTGTTTCCGAAATTTACAGGTATTTCTGCATACCGTCGGTGGCGTCGCCGGGGTCGGCGCTGATGGTGACGGTGAACTTGATGTCGTTCTTCTCGCCAAAGGCATCCAGCCAGTTCAGGAACTCCTCGGTGTCCTTGCTGACGCTCTGGCCCACAGTCTTGCACAGATTGTCGATGAACACATGGGAGATGTCGTAGTTGCCAGCGTACAGGCCGCTGATAAAGCCGCGGAACAGGTCATAGCTGTTCAGCTTATATTCCTGGGCGTCGATAAGACGGATATGATAGTGGATATCATAAGTCATGTTGCGGTTGGCCTCGATGCAAACCACGTTGCCGGGCTCATCCTTCGCCGCGTTGTTGATCAGTTCAATGAGATGCTTGGTTTTGCCGGAACCCTTCATGCCCATAATCAGTCTGACCATAGTGAATCACTCCTGTCATTTCAATATTGCTTAGCGCGGGGATATTTCGCTGGATTAAGGATATCATAAGCGCAGGTAAAAAACAATGGAAAAAAGCAAATTTCTAATTTGTTCACAATGGAGGACGGGAAGCGCCTTTTGGCGCCGCGCTTTGGTGTCATTTGCCCAGCTTGGCCTCCAGCTCGGCCTTGCGGTCTTCATACCCGGGCTTGCCCAGGAGAGCGAACATGTTCTTCTTGTAGGCCTCCACGCCGGGCTGGTCGAAGGGGTTGACCTCCAGCAGGTAGCCGGACAGGCCGCAGGAGTACTCAAAGAAGTAGATCAGCTGGCCCAGGGCCTCGGCGTTCTTGCCGTCGGCCTGGACGATGATGTTGGGCACGCCGCCCTCGTAGTGGGCCAGCAGGGTGCCCTCCATGGCGCGGTCGCGGATGAAGTCCATGGACTCGCCGGCCACGAAATTCAGCCCGTCGCCGTCGTCCTCGTCCCTGGGTACCCGCAGCTCGCAGTCGGACGCGCCCAGGCGCACCACGGTCTCGAACATCACGCGCCTGCCGGACTGGATGTACTGGCCCATGGAGTGCAGGTCGGCGGTGAAGTCCACGCTGGCGGGGAACAGGCCCTTGCCGTCCTTGCCCTCGCTCTCGCCGTAGAGCTGCTTCCACCACTCGCTCATGAAGCGGAAAGCGGGGTCGTAGCAGGCCAGCAGCTCGATGGGCCAGCCCGCGCAGTACAGCTGGTAGCGGACGGCGGCGTAGCGCCAGGCGGGGCAGTCATAGGTGCCCCTGGCGCACACGTCCATCATCTGGGCGGCGCCCCGCATCAGGGCCTCGATATCCACGCCGGCCACGGCGATGGGCAGCAGGCCCACGGCGGTCAGCACGGAGTAGCGGCCGCCCACGTCGTCGGGCACCACGAAGGTCTCCCACCCCTCGGCGTCCGCCAGGGACTTCAGGGCGCCCCGGCGCTTGTCGGTGGTGGCGTAGATGCGCGCCTTGGCGCCGTCCCTGCCGTACTTCTTCTCCAGCGCGGCCCGGAAGAAGCGGAAGGCCACGGCGGGCTCGGTGGTGGTGCCGGACTTGGAGATGACATTGACGGAGAAATCCACGTCCGCCACCAGGTCCAGCACCTCCCGCAGGGCGTCGGCGGACAGGCCGTTACCGATGAAGTAGACATTGGGGGTGCCCTTGGGCTTCAGGTTGTAGTTGGGGGAGCACAGGCACTCGATGACGCCCCGGGCGCCCAGATAGCTGCCGCCGATGCCGATGACCACCAGGGCCCGGGAGTCGCCCTGGATCTTTTTGGCGGCGGCCCGGATGCGGGCGAATTCCTCTTTATCGTAATCCCGAGGCAGGTGGACCCATCCGGTGAAATCGCTGCCGGCGCCGGTGGCGTTCTGCAGCTTTTCCTGGGCGTCCTTCAGGCGGGGCTCCAGGGCATCCTCATAGGGCTCGGGCAAAAAGCTCTGCATTTGAAACAGCTTGACATCCAACATCTTACGTATCATCCTTTCCCGCGCGGCAGATCCTCCGCCGGCGCTCTATTGCAATAAAGTATACCATTTCCAGCGGCTTCCGGCAAGAGAAAACCACCAGAAACCTGCTGAATTGCGGCCGTTCCTTTGGTTCAATCCGACAAAAAGGCGATCCGCAGCAGCCGCAGCAGCATCTGCCCGTAGGTGACGCGGGGCACCTCCTCGCCGGCCAGCAGGGGGATCTCCGCCACCATCTCGCCGCCGGAGGTGACGGTCAGCGTCCCCAGCACGTCGCCCTTCGCCACGGGGGCCTCCACGGTCTCCGCCAGCGTCACGGACTGCCGCAGGTCTCCGGCCCTGCTCTTCTCCAGCAGCAGCGAGCCGCCCTCGCCCAGCACCGGCTGCACCGTGGCCTGGGCCCCCAAATTCACGGGCACCGGCGGCAGGGGCGTTTCCGGCGTGACGGTTTTCAGGGCGTAGGTGGAAAAGCCGTAGCTCAGCAACGTCTTGGCGTCCTCGAAACGCTGGGCGGAGGTGGCGTCCTTCATGACGACGGCGATCAGCTCCATGCCGTCCCGCTCCGCCGTGCCGGAGAGGCAGTACAGCGCGCTGTCGGTGGAGCCGGTCTTCAATCCGGTGGCGCCCTCGTAAAAGCGCACCAGTTTGTTGGTGTTCACCAGCTGAGACTGGCCGTTTCGCAGGGTGTCCATCCAGATGGTGGTGTACTGCCGGATGTCCGGGTGGTTCAAAATCAGCTCCCGGCTCATGATGGCGATGTCATAGGAGGAGGTGACGTGTCCCGCCGCCGGCAGGCCGCAGGCGTTTTTGAAGGTGGTGTCGTTCATGCCGAGCTCCCTGGCCCGCTGGTTCATTCGCTCCACAAAGGCGTCCTCGCTGCCGGCGATCTGCTCCGCCAGGGCCACGGCGCAGTCGTTGGCGGAGACGACGCAGACGGCCTTCAGCATGTCGCCCACCGTCATCTGCTCGTTCTCCTTCAGCCAGATCTGGCTGCCGCCCATGGAACAGGCGTGGGCGGAGGCGGTGACGACGGTGTCATAGGTCAGCTGCCCGCTGTCGATGGCCTCCATGGTCAAAAGCAGCGTCATGACCTTGGTGACGCTGGCGGGCTCCAGCTTGGCGTGTTCATCCTTGGCGAAGAGAACGGTCCCCGTCTCCTTTTCCATCAGCAGGGCCGACGGCGCGTCCACCTCCACGGCCCGGGCGCTGGTCCCCAGCACCAGCACGGCACAGATCAGCGCGATCAGTTTTTTCATGGTGATCCCCCTTTGCAGCGTTGCTAGATTCTATGAGGGGGGAGGGACATTCATGACAGGCCGCGCGGCCGCGAAAAGAGCGGGACCCGATCCGGGTCCCGCTCTTTACGCCCCGCTTCGCTCCCGGCCCCGGAGGCGGCGCAGGGTCTCCGGCAGATTTTCCTGGCGGAGGTCGGCCGCTCTGAAACGCAGCAGCGCGAAGTTCAGGTTGAACAGCGTCCCGATGCCCACGGCGGAGATCACGGTGCCAATGCCCACCTGGCCGCCCAGCAGCCAGCCGATGAAAATGGCCAGCAGCTCCACCGAGGCCCGGCACAGCCCCACGGACCGCCCGGTCTTCCGGGCCAGGACCACCATCAGGGCGTCCCGGGGTCCGGCGCCCAGGCGGCTCTTCATGTACATCCACGTGCCCAGGGCCAGCAGCTCCATGCCCGCCAGCAGCATCACAAGCCCGCCGGGCAGGGTCTCCATCAGCGGAATCCAGTCCAGCCAGAGCAGCAGGTCGATGAGCATGGGGCAGACCACGATGTTGCCCAGAGTGCCCAGGCCAAAGCTCTCGCCGCAGAAAAAGGCGATGGCGATCACCGTGGCTCCCACGATCATGGCGGCGGTGCCGTAGGTGATGCCGAAGCTCCTGGACATGCCCTGCTGCAAAACGCTCCACGCCTCCAGGCCCACGTTGGCCCGGAGCATCATGGTGATGCCCACCGCGCTGACCACCAGGCCGCCAAGCAGCCAGAGAAGCCGGCGGACGTATTCCCGCATCATGACGATCCCTCCATGAGAAAAGTTTTTCCGCGGCGCGGGGAACGGCGCCCCTCCGCCATACGCGCGGCGGCCGCCCGCCGTGAAAAAAGCGGGCAGTTCCGCCCGCTTTCACAAATATGCCACAGGCGCGTCATCGTGTCTCGGCATTTTCATTTTTGATCTGCGACAGATAGCGGTAAACGCTGGCCTGGGAGCAGTGGAGCCCCGCGGCCACGTCCCTCACCGCGCCCTTCAGCAGGAAGATGCCGTTGGCCTCCAGCGTGGTGATGATCTGCAGCCGCTCTTCGGAGGTCAGCCGCTCCGCCGTCACGCCCAGGTGCTCCAGCTCCCGGCTGATGGCGTCGGACGCCACGGCCTCCGAGGAATTTCCAAACTTCTCCGGCGCGAGCCGGACGGCGGGCGCCGTGTCGGCGGCGAACTGGGAGAGGATGTCCTCCACAAAGATGTCAGGGTGGCACAGGCCCATGATCTGGTTGCTGACGGCCCGGTAGCGGCTGTCGTCGAAATTGATGCACAGCAGGCCAATCAGCCGGCCGTTGTCCTTGATGAACAGGGTGCTGGACCGCAGGTCCTTTCCATTGACGGAAACGCCGTAGTAATTCAAACGGTAGTCGGCGGACTCATAGCTTTTGTCCTTGAGGATACTCAGGGCCATGTTGGTCAGCGGCGCTCCGACCTCCCGCCCGCTGACGTGGTTGTTCGCAATGGCGATGATCGAGCGGTCCTTGTTCGTCAGATCGTGGAGGGCGACCTCGTAAGACGGGCCCAGAGTATGCCCAAGAAATTCCGTCAGCTTCACATACTGCTGCAGGATGGGATTGGGGATGTCAGGCATACGCTCACCTCATTTTCATATTTTCTGGGAATCTGCCGCACGGGAAGTTTATACTATTATATATAATAAACGGATTTTTGTCAAAAGAAAAAATTATCATTATTCTAAAAAAATATTCTCTCTTTCGCGCAGCGCCATTTATATACATTTTACATAATTTTCAGGCTTTTAAAATGTCAATTTAAACGAAATGTATAATATCGTCATTTTCTTCCTTGACAAATTTTTTTCGTTCTGATAAAGTTGTATCGTAAAAAGCAAAGGAGGCGCAGCCAATGAAAGCAATCATCAGCACAGCCAAGGCTCCCGCGGCCATCGGGCCGTATTCCCAGGCCGTGCAGGCCGGCGGACTGGTCA
Source organism: uncultured Oscillibacter sp. (assembly GCA_902476875.1). Lineage (GTDB taxonomy): Bacteria > Bacillota > Clostridia > Oscillospirales > Oscillospiraceae > Oscillibacter. The sequence goes on from CABSFC010000028.1 coordinate 21,266, forward strand.
TCACCTCCGGGCAGCTGCCCATCGACCCCGCCACCGGCGCGTTCCCCGAGGGCGTTCAGGCCCAGACCCGGCAGTCTCTGACCAACGTCAAGGCCATCCTGGAGGCGGCCGGCGCCGGTATGGACAGCGTCATCAAAACCACCGTGTTCCTGAAGGACATGAACGATTTCGGCGCCATGAACGAGGTGTACGCCACCTTCTTCACCGAGGGAAGCTATCCCGCCCGCTCCGCCGTCGAGGTCGCCCGCCTGCCCAAGGACGCCCTGGTCGAGATCGAGGTCATCGCGGCTCTGTAAGGGTCCGCCCCCCTCAACCCCCGCGCACACCATTCCTATCCGCTTGATACTGTCCGCTAGGCGAAAGGCAGGGCCTGGGAACCCTGTATTTTGACGACCGGGGTATCCATAAACAAGGCGCGCAGCGCCAAACAATTATGGAGGTAAAGTATTATGGCTAAAGAGTATCCCCTGAACGTTCCCGCCCCCCATCATTTCACCTTTGCGGTCCGCGACGTCCCCAATGTCACCGTCGAGCAGCGTGAGCGCGCCCTGAAAGCCACCCACTACAACGAGTTCGCCTTCCCCTCCGGCATGCTGACCGTCGACATGCTGTCCGACTCCGGCACCACCGCCATGACCAACCAGCAGTGGGCGTCTTTGTTCCTGGGCGACGAGGCCTACGGCCGCAACACCGGCTACTATGTCCTGCTGGACACCTTCCGCGACATTTTCGAGCGCGGCGGCGAGAAGAACTGGAAGAAGATCATCGACCTGGTCCGCACCGACTGCCGCGACGTGGAGAAGATGATGGACGAGGTCTACCTCTGCGAGTACGAGGGCGGCCTGTTCAACGGCGGCGCCGCGCAGATGGAGCGCCCCAACTCCTTCATCATCCAGCAGGGCCGCGCCGCCGAGTCCGTCCTGATGGAGATCGTCAAGAATATCCTGGCCAAGCGCCATCCCGGCAAGGTCTTCACCATCCCCTCCAACGGCCACTTCGACACCACCGAGGGCAACATCAAGCAGATGGGCTCCGTGCCCCGCAACCTGTACCACAAGGAGCTGCTGTATCAGATCCCCGAGGGCGGCACCTATGAGAAGAACCCGTTCAAGGGCAACATGGACATCGACAAGCTGGAGCAGCTGATCCAGGCCGTGGGTCCCGAGAACGTGCCCCTGATCTTCACCTGCATCACCAACAACCCCATCTGCGGCCAGCCCGTCTCCATGGGCAACATCAAGGAGATCAACCGTGTCGCCCACAAGTATGACATCCCCCTGATCTTCGACGTGGCCCGCTGGGCGGAGAACTGCTACTTTATCAAGATGAATGAGGAGGGCTACGCCGACAAGTCCATCGCCGAGATCGCCACCGAGATGTTCTCCTACTGCGACGGCTTCACCATGTCCGCCAAGAAGGACGGCCACGCCAACATGGGCGGTATGCTGGCTTTCCGCGACAAGGGCCTGTTCTGGAAGAAGTTCTCCGACTTCAACGAGGACGGCAGCGTCAAGACCGACGTGGGCGTCCTGCTGAAGGTCAAGCAGATCTCCTGCTACGGCAACGACTCCTACGGCGGCATGAGCGGCCGCGACATCATGGCGCTGGCCGTGGGTCTGTATGAGTCCTGCGACTTCAACTACATGCATGAGCGTGTGAAGCAGTGCGAGTACCTGGCCCAGGGCTTCTACAAGGCCGGCGTCAAGGGCGTGGTGCTGCCCGCCGGCGGCCATGCCGTGTATATCAACATGGACGAGTTTTTCGACGGCAAGCGCGGCCATGACACCTTCGCCGGCGAGGGCTTCTCTCTGGAGCTGATCCGCCGCTACGGCATCCGTGTCTCCGAGCTGGGCGATTACTCCATGGAGTACGATCTGAAGACCCCCGAGCAGCAGGCCGAGCTTGCCAACGTGGTCCGCTTCGCCATCGACCGCAGCCGCCTGACCCAGGAGCACCTGGACTACGTCATCGCCGCCGTCAAGGCGCTGTATGAGGACCGCGAGAGCATCCCCAACATGCGCATCGTCTGGGGCCACAACCTGCCCATGCGTCACTTCCACGCTTTCCTGGAGCCCTACGCCAACGAGGAGAAGTAATTCCCTCTAAAATCCAATAATCTTGCGTAACCTGCGCCGCGTGGAAAGAGCGCAGGAGAAGAGGACAAAGACGCCCGCGGAAAATAAATAAGCTTCCGCGGGCGTTTTTCTACCTTGTCCCGGCAAACGCGCGGGCTGCAAGGCCCCGCGCGCGGATAGACAGGCCGTTCCCCGCGTGACGGCAGGGCGGCCAATAAAGAAAACGGAGGGAAAATTATGGCAGACAACACTTTGCAGACCCGCGACGGGTTTAAGAGCAAATGGGGCTTTATCCTGGCCTGCATCGGCTCCGCCGTCGGCATGGGCAACATCTGGCGCTTCCCCATCATGGTGCAGAAGTACGGCGGCATGACCTTCCTGATCCCCTATTTCATCTTCGTCATCCTGATCGGCTCCACCGGCGTGATCGAGGAGTTCGCCCTGGGCCGCTGGGCCGGCGCGGGCCCCGTGGGAGCTTTCGGCAAGTGTACCGAGGAGCGCGCCGGCAAGAAGACCGCCGGTGAGGTCATCGGCGCCATCCCCATCATCGGCTCCATGATGCTGGCCATCGGCTACACCGTGGTCATGGGCTGGATCTTCAAGTACTGCTGGATGGGCATCTCCGGCAGCCTGTACGCGCTGGGAACCGACATGGGCGCCATCGGCGGCACCTTCGGCGCCGCGGCCCCCGAGGCCGGCAGCCTGGGCGAAGCCGTGGGCATGATGGTCCAGGGCGGCATCTTCGGCGTCGGCAACGGCGTGTGGCTGGTCATCGGCCTGGTGGTCTCCATGATCATCATGGCCATGGGCGTGTCCGGCGGCATCGAGAAAGCCAACAAGGTCATGATGCCCGTGCTGTTCTTCCTGTTTGTGGCTCTGGGCATCTACGTTTTCACCCTGGACGGCTCCAGCGAGGGCTACAAGTACATCTTCACCCTGAATCCCGCCGGCCTGCTGAACTGGGAGGTCTGGCTGTTCGCTTTCGGTCAGGCGTTCTTCTCCCTGTCCGTGGCGGGCAACGGCTCCGTGATCTACGGCTCCTATCTGCCCAAGGATGAGGACCTGCCCTCCTCCGCCCGCAACGTGGCGGTGTTCGACACCCTGGCCGCCCTGCTGGCCGCTTTCGTCATCATCCCCGCCATGGCCGTGGTCCTGGGCGAGGGCATCAAGGACGTCAACGGCGGCCCCGGTCTGATGTTCGTCTACCTGGTCAACGTGTTCAACGCCATGCCCGGCGGCCGGATCGTCGGCATGATCTTCTACATCTGCGTGCTGTTCGCGGGCGTCAGCTCCATCATCAACCTGTATGAGGCCCCCGTGGCCTTCCTGCAGGAGAAGCTGAACATGAAGCGCGTCCCCTCCGTGGTGGTCATCGGCGTCATCGGCGTGATCGTGGCCCTGCTGATCCAGCCCTGGACCTCTCAGTGGATGGATCTGGTGTCCGTGTTCATCTGCCCCCTGGGCGCGGTTCTGGCCGGCGTCATGTTCTTCTGGGTCCTCAAGAAGAAGACCGCCATGGACGCCGTCGACGAGGGCCGCACCGCCGGGAAGAAGTCCATCGACAAGTGGTTCTATCCCCTGGGCAAGTACGGCTACTGCATCCTGGCCCTGTTCGCCCTGATCGGCGGCGCCGTGTACTTCCTGACCACCGGCAGCAGCATCGGCTGATATCCGAATTGCTTTCATATCTCTCCTCTCCACATGGAAAGCCCGCCGTCTGGGAACAGACGGCGGGCTTTCCGGCGTGATTGACAAGCGGGCCGGACTTTTATATAAGAGGAACGCCCCGCAGAGGGGGGCCGGAAAGGGTCTTGCCATATACGGTAGGCGCCGCGCCCGCGGGCGCGTTTCGAGGCCAACCGCCCGCGGGGCGGCTCTTGGGCCGAGATGCGAATGCCACGCTCCCGGAAGGGAGGTGACATTATGCGTCACTTTACATATCGGCGCTTTTACGGTGACGATCGTGGTAAAGAAACGCGGAAGCCGCCACTCGGGCAAGTAACGGCTTCAAGGCTTTAGTTTTGTAGCTGTAGACTTTTCGGGCTGAGCCGCTGATCGGCGGGGCCCTTTCCGCTTTTATGATCCAGCACTTTGGGGAATTGTCAAGGGTGAGGCCCGCTGTCTGGGAACAGGCGGCGGGCTCTCGCGCGTCCGGCGGGGCGGGGGAGGGGCGCACAGGGCGTTTTCAGGCGTTCCGCGGGCCGGGAGGGCCGCCGGGTATCCCAACATGGGCGCGGCCCGGGGCGGGCAGGAGAGCCGGTTATACGCGGCTGTGCGGGGGAAACCGCCGGCGTGGGCCGGAACAGGCTCGCGCGCCGCCATGGAGTTTGTGCGCGCCTATGCGGGCGGATGCTGTCCGCCCCTACTCACGCGGGGCGCAAAAAGGGCCCCGGGCTTCGGCCCGGGGCCTTTTTATCTGTGTTTTACAGCGTCAGATGCGCTTTCCTTACTTCACAGTCCAGATCAGGCCGGTGAAGGTGTAGGTCACGGTCTCGTTGTTGGTGATGCCGGTAGCAACGCTCTTGGCACCCGCAACCGTGACATCGTAAGCGGTGGTCGCGTCAACGGCGGAACCGGTCACGGTGTAGGTGGCGGACATGCCGTCGGTAGCCAGAGTGGCAGCACCAAAGGTCAGAGTGCCACCAGTCAGGGTGGGAGCAGTCGCAACCTTCTCGCTGAAGTACACGGTGATGGTGTCCTCGAAACCAGTGGTACCCTTATCCAGCTTGCCATCGCCCATCTTGTCGTTGATCTCAATCCTGGTGATGGTGGGGCCGGAGACGGCTTCCACGCGGCTCACGGTGACAACGGGATTGCCAGCGACCTTGAAGGTAGCGGCGAGGCTGTCGGTAGAAGTATTACCATCGTTGGCAACGAAGACCTTGCCGATCTCCTTGCCGTCCACGGCGAAGTAGACGTTGGCGCCGCTGGCCTCGGTGGCAGCCAAAGCGGAGGCGGGAGTTACAGTAACGCCCACGGTCTCGCCAGAAGTCAGGCCGCTGGTCTTGGTGAAGGTGACGTTGAAGGTCACAGTGTCAGCGAGGCCGGTGTAACCAGTCTTCAGAGAGGCGACAGTCGCATTGGTCAGATCCGTGGCCGTGTAGGTCACAGCGCCCAGACTGGAGGTGTCCACGGTGACGGTGACAGCCTTGGTGCCAGCGGCCAGAACGCCAGTGACAGTGGTGGCAGCGCCGTTAGTAATGCCGGTGGGCAGTGTGCCAGTGTAGGTAGCGCCATCGACCTTGGTCACAGCGTAGGTGCCGCTGCCAAAGCCAACGGGAGAGCCGATACGCAGGGTGCCGGCAGTCTGGGTGTCCGCAACAGTATAGGTAGCCGTGACACCGTCGGACAGCTTGCCCATGGTCAGGGGCTTGCCGTTCTGATCCACATAGTTCACAACGACCTGATAGGGAGTGAACACCACGTTGCGCAGCTCAATCTTGGAACTGGGCTTGGTATAGCCGTTCCAGCGGGCAGCATTGCCGGTCAGGGTACCAGCATCGTGATCGATCCACACGCCGTCAGCATACACGTCGAAGCTGTAGTCAACCCGAGCAGTCGTGGGCACATAGGTGGGACGGTTGTAGTTCAGGGAAGCGTAAGCCTGGCCCCAGTCGGTAACGGTGGAGTTGTAGGTGTACAGCGCGCCGGTGCCGGCGTTATTGCTGTTGTTCTGGTTGCCGGTCAGCAGCTCGGTGTCGTTGACGAAGACGACCCAGTCGGCGGTGCCGTTGCTGTTCAGAACAGCGTAGACCTTGCCGTCATACTGGAAGCCGGCGGTGTTCTCATCGGCGTCAGCCAGGTGCGCGATGGCGGCAGCCACGTCAGTGAAGTTGGTCTCCTCGGTGGATCCGTTCTCCTTCTGGATGGTCACAGCCTTGGCGTCCTTGGCCAGGCCCAGGCCCACGTCGGCGCGGTTGGAGGTGACATACAGGGTGCGGCCCTGCAGGCTCAGGGTGTTGGGGGTGTTGTTGGCGGTGGTCTCGGTCATGGCGTAGACGTCCTCATCGTCGATCTGCTGAGTGAAGTCACGGTAGACCTTGTCGACATCCTTGATGGAGACCACATAGTCGCCGTCGAAGCGCAGC
>CABSFC010000029.1 GCA_902476875.1 uncultured Oscillibacter sp.
CGTGGGCCGCCTCCAGCATGTCACAGGAAAAATACTTGTAGGCAAACACGGAGCAGCCGACGGGACAGACGCCGATGGCCTCGTCCAGCAGGCCCAGCTCCACCAGGGACTCCGCCACCAGCTTGTGGATGATGCCGTGGTGACAGCCGGGGCAGTAGTGCAGCTCGGCATCCGTCAGGCCCCTGGATTTCTCATATACGACCGCCATATCACTGGACCTCCTTCAGGGCCTTTCTGGCCGATTCGATCATCTCTTCCACGGTGGGCATCACGCCGCCGGCGCGGCCCAGATAGCTGATGGGCTTCTGCCCCTCCACGGCCAGCCGGACGTCGTCCAGCATTTGGCCGGTGGTGCTCATCTCCACGTCCAGGATGGCCTTGACGTGGGGCTTGCCCGCCAGCGCGTGCAGCGCCTTCTCGGGGAAGGGCCACAGGGTGATGGGGCGGAACAGCCCGGCCCTGATGCCCTCGGCCCGCAGGGTCTCCAGAGCGGTCAGGGCGATGCGGGCGGGGGTGCCGTAAGCGGTGATGACGATCTCCGCGTCCTCACACTGGACCTCCTCCCAGCGGACCTCGTTTTTCTCCATCTCGGCGTACTTGGCCGTCAGGCGGTCGTTGTGGTCGCTGCACTCCTCCGCGTCCAGGAAGATGGAGGTGATGATGTTGTGCTGGGCCCGGCCCCCGCGGCCATTGGCGGCCCAGTCCTTGGCGGGCAGCGCCCGCTTGGGGATGGGGCGCCACTCGATGGGCTCCATCATCTGGCCGATCAGGCCGTCGCAGACCACCATGACGGGGTTGCGGTACAGGTCCGCGATGTCGAAAGCCTCCTGGACGAAGTCCACGGTCTCCTGCACGTTGGAGGGGGCCAGGACCACGGTGCGGTAGTCGCCGTTGCCGCCGCCCCGGGTGGCCTGGTAGTAGTCGCCCTGAGCGGGCTGGATGGTGCCCAGGCCCGGGCCGCCGCGCATACAGTTGATGATGACGGCGGGCAGCTCGGCGCCGGCCAGGTATGTAATGCCCTCCTGCTTCAGGCTGACGCCCGGGGAGGAAGAGGAGGTCATGGCCCGCATCCCGGCGCCCGCGGCGCCGTAGACCATGTTGATGGCGGCCACCTCGGACTCGGACTGGACGAACACGCCGCCCGCCTGGGGCAGATGGACCGACATATACTCAGGGACCTCGCTCTGGGGTGTGATGGGATAGCCGAAGAAGCAGTCGCAGCCCGCGCGGATCGCGGCCTCGGCAATGGCTTCATTGCCTTTCCAAAGTTCCTTTTCCACGGATGATGACCTCCTTTTTCAGAATTTCTCCACGGTGATGATGGAGTCCGGGCAGATTTTCGCGCAGCTGGCACAGGCGATGCACTGGGAGATGTCCGTCACAGTGGCGGGGTGGTAGCCCTTGCGGTTGATGACGGCCATATCGATGGCGACGATGTGCTTGGGACACACGGTGGTGCACAGCTCGCACCCCTTACAGTGGTCGGAATTGAATGTGATCTTGGCAGACATGGTGATGTGGTCCTCCTTCCCCTGATATCGTGGTCACTCCCACGGCTTTTTCATTTGAATGGTGATCGGAAACACCGTTTCCGGCAGGTCTGATAAGCTTGCGGCAAACCGCTCTTCCGCCACGTGGCAGAGGACCGGAATGTCCGTTTCCTTGGAGACGGCGGCGGCCAGGGCCGCGCCCTTCCGAATTTCCGCCGCCGTCGTCTCGCCGCACAGGTGGGTGTTGTTGACGATGCCGGTGCAGGCGAGGCCGGTGGTGGACTCGATGCCCCGGAGATAGGCGATGGCGCTGTCTGTGCCGCGGACCTCCGGACGGTTGGCGTTCAGCACGTAGATCAGCTGGTAGTCCTCCCGGACGATCTTCGGCTGGAACCGGGCCAGGACCCGGGCGCCCACCGGATCACCGCCGATGTCCAGAACGCCCCGGATATCGCGGTTCTCCAGAATGGCCAGCAGCTCCGCCGGCAGGGCGGGGACATCCGCGTCGGAGCAGGCCTGGGAGGAGGAGATGACCCGGACGCCGGCCCCCTCCAGAAGCGGCCTGCGCTCTCTGGAGCGGAAGTAGGGATTCACGATATCCAGATCCGCCAGCATCACCTGATCGCCCGCCCCGGCCATGGCCAGGGCCAGATTCACGGCAAATTCCGTCTTTCCGGTGCCGTAGTGCCCGGTGATGATGGTGAGACGGTGGGAACAATTCGCAATGGCGGTCAAGTCCGCTCCCTCCAATACAGATACATAGTTGTATTATTTCTTATCTAGTTGTATGATGTCATTGTACACCGCGAAAAGTATGATGTCAAGAGCAAACCACACTTGTTTTTTCCCTGAAAACCGATTATATTATATGTATATGGAAACCTGTGCCGGGGAGGAATGAAAATGGCCGAAGCCAAGAAAGCGAAGCTGTCGGAGCAGACTGCCGACCGCCTGTATGAGATGATCGTGGACGAGCACCGCTACGAACCGGGCTGCAAGCTGCCCAACGAGAATGAGCTCAGCGAGGCGCTGCGGGTCAGCCGCACCACACTGCGGGAGGCCATCTCCTTTCTGGTGGCCCAGGGGGTGCTGGAGATCCGCCGGGGAAAGGGCACCTTCGTGGTGGAGGAGCTGCCCGCCGCCGGACTGGACCTGACCGGTCTGGCGGGGCTGCGGTCCCGGGTCCGGGCCAAGGACCTGTTCGAGATGCGGCTGATTTTTGAGCCGGCCACCGTGGCGCTGGCCTGCCAGCGGGCCAGCGACGAGGAGCTGCGCCAGATATTCAAAAAGGCCCAGCGGGTGGAGAGTGCCGCCGCCGAGGGCGGCGACTGGCCCCTGGCGGACCAGGAATTCCACTGGGCCATCATCAAGGCGTCCCACAATGAGTATATGCGCCGTCTGTACCCCATCATTAACAGCGCCGTCAACGAGATCATGCAGCTCGCCCAGAACCGCCAGCACATGCAGGACACCGCCCTGGCGGACAACCGCTTGATTCTGGAGTTTTTGCTGAAACGGGACGAGGCCGGCGCCCGCCACGCCATGAGCATCCATATGAAGCACCTGATCAACACCCTGCAGGACTGAGCGCGGCCGGAGTCTCCGGGGAGAAACTTCGGCCTCTTTATGGATTTTTCAGGAAAAAACTGGATGAAAAATTGGAAAAGTGCACAAACAAAAGTCGGGAAATATAGAAATAGTTGCCATAGATTTTGGGGAAATTGCAAAAATACTTTGCTGAAATCCACAATTTTTGGCGGCTTATTCACAAATTGTACACAAATTTTTGGATACCCCCTTAACAAAATTTGAACCAGAGTGTATAATAACGGCGTAAATGTGGATTTGCGCGATTTGTGAAAAGAAGTGTAAGGAGACCGCCCATGGAAACGACCCTGCAAGAACGGCTGGACCGGCTGTTGAACGCCTATTCCCACCACTATGATATCGCGCGGGATGTACAGGTCCAGGGCGGCAGCTACCCCGCCACCGCGTTTTACTATCTGCGGGACGAGAATTACCTGATCACCAGGAAGCATGTGCTCAGCGTGGTGGAGAACCACGAGTACGTCTACTTCTACCTGACGGAGCACCTGACCGCCGCGGAACTGCAGCGGCAGATCGAGCTATCCCGGGAGGCGGGCATGAGCAACATTGTGCCCTCCAAGATCCACATGTCCTCGTTGGTGACGCTGGTGATCCTGGCGGACATCATCGACCCGGAGGCGAAGGCCATCATCAAAAAGACCCGCTTCCGCAAAAACTTTCGGCTGGCACTCCACGGCTGGATGGAGTATCACATAGCTGCAATGGAATGTTCTACATCGAGCTTCCTTTCCAATCCAGCCGGAAAGGGAGCGCGCAAAACCCTGGAGCTGAATTTCGGCTCCAAAGAAAAATAAGGAGGGAGAGTATATCTATGAATGGTTTGGTACTTCTGATCATCAGCGTTGTTGTACTGGTCTGCGGTTATATTTTCTATGGCCGCTGGCTGTGCAAGCAGTGGGGCGTTGGTGAAGATGACAAGCCCACCCCCGCGCACACCATGGAGGACGGCATCGACTACGTCCCCGCAAAGGCCCCCATCCTGATGGGCCATCATTTCTCCTCTATCGCCGGCGCCGGCCCCATCACCGGTCCCATCGGCGCGGCTGGCTTTGGCTGGCTGGCCTGCACCCTGTGGATCCTGATCGGCGGCATCTTCTTCGGCGGCGTCCATGACTTCGGCGCTCTGTTCGCGTCCGTCCGTCACGGCGGCAAGTCCATCGGTGAGATCATCTCCGTCAACATGAGCAAGCGGGCGAAGATGCTGTTCATCATCTTCTCTTACCTGACCCTGATCCTGGTCGTGGCCGCTTTCGCGTCCATCGTGGCCGGCACCTTCGGCGCCACCTATGTGGACGGCGTTCTGGACAAGGCCGCCTCCACCAGCCAGGCCCGCGTGGCGATGGTGTCCCTGCTGTTCATCCTGATCGCCATCATTTTCGGCTTCTGCGTCTATCGCCGCAACGCCCCTATGGGCGTGGCCAGCGTGATCGGCGTCGTCGGCATCGTGGTGATCATCGCCATCGGCATGAACTTCCACCCCATCTATCTGTCCGCCAACACCTGGATGTGGATCTGCGGCGTGTACATCGCCGTGGCTTCCGTCACCCCCGTGTGGATCCTGCTGCAGCCCCGTGACTACCTGTCCAGCTTCCTGCTGTACGCGATGCTGGCTCTGGCCGTCGTGGCTGTCGTCATCGCCCAGCCCTCTATGAGCAGCATGTCTACCATCTCTGTTACGAACCCCGCCGGCAGCCCGATCTTCCCCGTGCTGTTCACCACCATCGCCTGCGGCGCTATCTCCGGCTTCCACTCTCTGGTCTCCTCCGGCACCACCTCCAAGCAGCTGGATAAGGAGAAGGACGCGAAGCCCATCGCTTACGGCGGCATGCTGCTGGAGTGCGTTCTGGCGATCCTGACCCTGTGCGCCGTGGCCTATGCGTATGCCTGGAACCAGGCGCATCCCGAGGCCCAGCTGTCTGGCGCCACCGCGATCTTCGGCGGCGGCCTGGCCCACATGATCAACGACAAGATCCCCGGCACCTACGATATCCTGTACACCCTGCTGGTCCTGACCTACTCCGCGTTCTGCCTGACCTCTCTGGACACCGCCACCCGTCTGGCCCGGTTCATGTTCCAGGAGTTCTGGCTGGATTCCTCCAAGGGTGAGACCCCGGAGAACGTCACCGGTTACAAGAAGGTCCTGTCCAACCCCTATGTCGCCACCATCATCACCGTGGTCCTGGGCGTTCTGTTGGGCCTGAACGGCTATGAGAAGATCTGGGCGCTGTTTGGCTCCGCCAACCAGCTGCTGGCTGCTCTGGGCCTGCTGGCTGTGGCTACCTGGCTGGGCAACATCGGCAAGAACAACAAGATGTTCCTGCTTCCCATGGCTTTCATGCTGGTCGTCACCATCGCCTCCCTGTGCATCAACACCAAGAACCAGATCGGCGCTATCGCCGCTGGCGGCGCCGACTGGGGCCCCTATGCGCAGGCCATCATCGGCGCGCTGCTGATCGTTCTGGCTGTGATCCTGGCTATCGAGGGCATCGGCACGATCTCCAAGCAGAGCAAGAAGGCTGCTGCGAAGTAAACCTTCCCCCAAAAAACAACGGAGTTTTGCCAGTCTCCGCTGATACAAAAAGGACTGCCGCTTTCGCGGCAGTCCTTTTTTGCGAAGACAAAAGCGTGGAGCGTGAAGATTTACACCGATCTTCACGCTCCACGCTTTACGCTGAACGTTAACCCTCCGCGTCTGCTTTGCTGCCGCAAAGAAGACGCAGGGCTTCCAGATACCCCGGCAGGCCGTGCCCCCGGATGGTGCTCACGCAGGCGGCGCGGATGTAGGACACATGCCGGAACTCCTCCCGGCTGTCCGGGTCGGAGACGTGGACCTCCACCGTGGGGATGCCCACGGCCTTCACCGCGTCCAGCAGCGCCACACTGGTGTGGGTGTAGGCCGCCGGGTTGATGATGATGCCGTCCACCCGGTCGAAGTACGCCTGCTGGATGGCGTCCACCAGCGCGCCCTCGTGGTTGGACTGGACGAAGGACACCTGGACGCCCAGTTTGTCAGCCTCGGCCTGGATCATGGCTTTCAGGTCCTCGTAGGTGGCTTTGCCGTAGATCTCCGGCTGGCGGATGCCCAGCATGTTCATGTTGGGGCCGTTAATCACCAGAATTTTCACAAAAATCCCTCCAAATCGACGCGGCGGTCTCCTCCACCGTGCCGCTGTTTTCCACGGCGGCGTCCCGGAAGCGGGCGTACAGCGGCGCCCGCTCCGCCCACATGGCGGCCAGGTCCGCCCCCTGGGACAGGGGCCGTCCGTCCGTGGGCAGCAGCGCCAGGTTCCGGACCAGGTGGTAGATGCGGCCATTTTGACGCAGCGCGGCATAGTTCCGCTCATCCTTCACCACGCCGCCGCCGGTCAGGATGACCTTGCCGGACAGCTTGCCGGCCTCCGCGGTCTCCTCCCGCTCCAGCGCCCGGAAGGAGGCTTCGCCGCCCTGGGCGAAGATCGCGGGGATGGAGCAGCCCGCCCGGGCCACGATGCGCTGATCAATGTCGATGGCCTCCCGTCCGCTCAGCGCCGCCAGGGCCGCGCCGACGGTGGACTTGCCGCTGCCGGGCATACCGATCAGGACGATGTTCTGACTGTCCCGCCGGAGCATCGCCAGGATGCGCTCGTTTTCGCTGTCGGGGATGGCCCTGTCAAAGAAGTGCTCCTCCGCCGCCTTGGCCTGGGCCACCAGCATGGGCAGCCCGTCGGAGCAGGGAATGCCCAGGGCCTCCGCCTGGAGCAGAAGGGCGGTGCGGCGGGGGTTGTAGACCACGTCCAGAACACCCGCGCACACGGGAAACGCGGCCAGGTCCACCGGGGCCGCGCCGGGATTGGGGTACATGCCCACCGGCGTGGTGTTCACCACGATGTCCGCGTCCGCGTGGCGGTCCAGATTGCTGTAGTTGTCCGGGCCGGAGCGGGAAATCACCACGATCTCCCGGGCACCCAGCCGCTTCGCGCAGGCCACGGCGGTCAGAGACGCGCCGCCGCTGCCCAGAATGACCGCTTTGCGGTCCTGGAAGCGGATACCCGCCCGCTCCGCCATCCAGCAAAAGCCCGCGGCGTCGGTGTTCCAGGCGTACAGCTTTCCGTCGGGACGGCGGACCAGGGTGTTGACGCTGCCGATGGCCTGGGCGGCGTCGTCGATGACGTCGCAATAAGGCATCACGTCCCGCTTGTAGGGGATGGTGACGTTCAGCCCGCCGATGTCGGGCCGGGCCAGAAAGGCGGGCAGCTCCTCCGGCTCCAGCTCAATGAGGCGGTAGCCTCCGCATCCCAGGGCGGCGTGGATGGGGACGGACCAGCTGTGGCCCAGCTTCCGGCCCAGCAGGCCGAAAATTCGATCCGCCATCGGTCAGACCTCGGCGTAGTTGCCCAGGAAGTTGAAGCTGGCGCAGCTGCGCTCCAGCTCCTCCAGCATGGGCAGCACGCCGGGCTCCTGAACGGAGGCCTCCAGCTCCAGGAAGAAGATAAACTCGAAGTTCCGGCCGCTGACGGGGCAGGACTCCAGCTTGGTCATATTGATGTTCAGCGCCGCCAGCTTGGACAAAATCTCATACAGCGCGCCGGGGCGGTTGTTGCAGGCGATGATCAGACTGACGCGGTTGGCGCCGGCGTAGATGACGGGATTCTTGGTAATGCAGAAGAAGCGGGTGTAGTTGTTGTCGCTGTCCTGGATGGCGTCGTTGACGCACTCCAGGCCGTACAGCTCGGCGCAGGGGTGGGAGGAGATGGCGGCGGCGTGGCGGTTGCCGCTCTCGGCCACCATTTTGGCGGCCACGGCGGTGTTGTCGCAGGGGATGACCCGGACGCCGTTCAGGCCGTTGAGGAACTTGCCGCACTGGCCGATGGCCTGCTCGTGGGAGTAGATCTCGGTGATGTCGTCCATTTTCACGCCGGGCAGAGCCAGCAGCTCGTGGCGGATGCACAGGCGGGTGGAGCGCACCACGGACAGCTTGTGGTCCTGAAGCAGGCCGTATACCGCGCGGACAGAGCCGTTGGAGCTGTTTTCAATGGGCAGCACGCCGAACTTGCACAGGCCGGACTCCACGGCGGAGACCACGGCCTCGAAGGTCTTGACGTACACGATGTTGCCCCGGGGCAGCAGGCGGTCGCAGGCCACCTGGGAGTTGGCGCCCTCCACGCCCTGGCAGGCCACCAGGCCCGTCTGGGGGAAGACCTCGCCGCCCGCGGCCAGAGACGCCCTGACCTGGGCCTCCACCTTGGTGGGGGCGGAGATCAGCTCCGCCTGACGGGAGCGGGCCAGCTCGAACAGCGTGGAAAACAGGTGGTAGGCGTACCGCTCCTTTTCGCCGGCTTTCTCCGTGACCTTGGCCAGGATGGAGCGCTCCCGCTCCTTGTTCAGAATGGGCAGGTGGTGCTCGTTTTTGTAGGCCGCCACCTCGTCGGACAGCTCCATGCGCTTCAGGAACAGGTCCAGCAGCTGGTCGTCCACAACGTCGATCTTTTCGCGAATCTCAGAAAGTTCCATGATTTCCCTCCAAAAGTAAATCTAATAGCACCGTCGCGGTGACGGCCTCCACCACCGGGACCGCCCGGTGGGCAATGCAGGGGTCATGCCGGCCCTTGATGACCAGCTCCGTGGGCTGGGCGGCGGACAGGCTGACGGTCCGCTGGGGCTGGCTGATGGACGCCGTGGGTTTGACGGCCACCCGCAGCGTCACGGGCATCCCGGTGGTGATGCCGCCCAGGATGCCGCCGGCCCGGTTGGTCTCGGTGACGATCTCGCCGTCCTCCATGGTGAAGGGGTCGTTGTTCTCCGAGCCGTGGAGCCGGGAGGAGGCGAAGCCCAGGCCGAACTCCACGCCCTTGACGGCGGGGATGCCGAACAGCGCTGCCGCCAGCCGGTTTTCAATGCCGTCGAACATGGGGTCGCCCAGTCCGGCGGGCAGGCCCACGGCGGCGCACTCGATGATGCCGCCCACGGAGTCCAGCTTCTGTCGAGCGTCCAAAATCAGGGCCCGCATCCGCTCGCCCGCCCGGTCGTCCAGCACCGGGAAGGGCTTGGCGGCTACTTCCTCAAACAATTCCTTCGTGGGGCGCAGCGGGAAGGCTGCGTCATCCTCTGTTCCAACAGCGGCCAGATGGGCCCCCACATAGACGCCCCGGCGGGCCAGGATCTGCCTGGCGATGCCGCCCGCGATGCACAGGGGGGCCGTCAGACGGCCCGAGAAGTGGCCGCCGCCCCGCATGTCCGCGTGGCCGCCCCACTTCACCCGGGCGGTGTAGTCCGCGTGGGAGGGCCTGGGCTTGTCCAGAAGCTCGCTGTAGTCCGAGGAGTGCTGATCGCTGTTTTCAATGATGGCGCACAGCGGGAAGCCGCAGGTGACGCCGTTTTCAAGGCCCGAGAGGAACACCGGGGTGTCGGATTCCTTCCGGGTGGTGGACAGGGGGCTCCCGCCGGGCTTCCGCCGGGCCAGAAAGGCGTTCAGCTCGTCCAGGTCGATGGCCTCGCCGGCGGGCAGGCCGTCGATGTTGACGCCGATGGCTCTGCCGTGGGACTGGCCGAACACGGACACCTTCAAAAGCTTTCCGAACTCAGAGGACATGGATGTCGCCTCCCAACTGTTTGTAGTCGTCCCAGAAGCTGGGATAGGATTTCCGGACTGCTTCCGCCCCCAGGATGGTGACGGGCGCTCTGCTGGCGGTGGCGGCGATGGCCGCCGCCATGACGATGCGGTGGTCGTTGGCGCCGTCCACCGTGCCGCCGGAGAAGGCGGAGACGCCGCGGACGGTCAGACTGTCCGGGCCCTCCTCCGCCTGCCCGCCCAAGGCGGACAGCATCTGGTGGACGGTGGCCAGCCGGTCGCTCTCCTTGATGCGCAGGCGGGCGGCGTTGACAAAGTGGGTGTCCCCCTGCCGGATGGCGGCCATCACCGCCAGGGGCGGCAGCAGGTCGGGGCAGCCGGAGACGTCGATCTCCACATCTCCCGGCATGGCCAGCCGCAGGTAGTGGTTCGCCACCTCCATGTCCCCCTGGGCGGACTCCAGATTCAGGCCCTCCAGCCCGATCCGGCTGCCCAGGGCGATGGCGGCGTACCAGAAGGCCGCCTGGGACCAGTCCGCCTCCACCGTGCCGTCAAAGGCCCGGTAGGCGGCGGGAGAGACCGCAAAGGCGGCGCGTCCGGCTTCGGCGGAGACCCCGGCGGTCCGCATGGACTCCAGGGTCATGGTGATGTAGCCGGCGGATTCCAGGTCCGTGGTGCTGGCGATGGCGCTGGGCCCGTCCAGCAGCGGCAGGGCGAACAGCAGCCCGGTGAAGAACTGGCTGGACACATTGCCGGGGAGCCGGTACTCTCCCGGCGTCAGGCGGCCCCGGACGGTCAGGATGCCGTCCTTCTGCTCATAAAAAATGCCCTTTTCGTCAAAGAGGTCGAAGTAGGGCTGCTGGGGCCGCTCCATCAGCCGTCCCCGCCCGGTGAACACGCCTCCCCCCGCCACCGCCAGGGCGATGGGGATGAGGAAGCGCAGAGTGGAGCCGGATTCCCCGCAGTCGAACCGGGGCAGCTCCGCAAAGGTCCGGGGAGAGCCGCCAACGCCGGTGACGCGGACGCAGTCCTCCGCCGGACGCTCCCAATGGGCGCCCAGGGCCTCCATGCAGCGGAGGGTGGCCTGGATGTCCTGGGAAAAGGCGACGTTTCGGACGGTGCTGACACCGCCGCCCAGCGCGGCGGCGATGATAAGGCGGTGGGCCATGGACTTGCTGGGGGGCGGGGTCACGGTCCCGGCCAGGGGCCGGGGCTGGATGCGTACGTCCATGTCAGCCCTCCAGTCCCGCCCGGATGACGGGCAGCAGCTCCGCCACCGGCATCTTTCTCAGCGTGCAGACGCCGATCCGCTTCGGGATGACCAGGGTGATGTCCGCCCCGGCCCGCTTTTTGTCGGCGGAGGCGGCGTGAGCCAGTTCCTCCGCGCCGTAGGCCGTTCCGGTGGGCAGGCCGTTTTTGGCGAGGCAGGCGGCGATGCGCTCCGCGATGGGCGTCTCCGTCCAGCCCAGGGCCTCGGCGGACCGGGCGATGATGGCGAGGCCCGCCGCCACGGCGTGACCATGGGGGATGGAATAGCCGCTGCACTTTTCGATGGCGTGGCCCACGGTGTGGCCCAGGTTCAGCAGGCGGCGCTCGTTCCGCTCCTTCTCGTCCCGCTCCACCACGCCGGCCTTGTAGGCCACGCACCGGGCGATGACCTCGCCGGGGGCGGCGGTGAGGGTGCCGTCCTCAAACAGGGAGAACAGGCTCTCGTCGCACAAAACGCCGGTTTTGATGGCCTCGGCGGCGCCGTCGGCGAAGACGGCGGCGGGCAGGGAGGCGAGGCAGTCGGTGTCGCACAGGACGGCGGCGGGCTGGAGGAACGCGCCCGCCAGGTTTTTTCCGGCCCTCAGATCAATGGCGGTCTTGCCGCCCACGGAGGAGTCCACCGCGGACAGCAGGGTGGTGGGCAGCTGGACGCAGCGGATGCCCCGGAGGTACGTGGCGGCGGCAAAGCCGGCCATGTCGCCGGCGACGCCGCCGCCCAGGGCGGCGACGCAGTCCGTGCGGGTCAGCCGCTCCTCCGCCAGAAACTCCAGAATGGAGGAGAGGGTCTCAAAGTTTTTGCTGGCCTCCCCGGCGGGGAACACATAGGAGCTGACGGCAAAGCCCGCCAGACGCAGGCTCCGGGCCACGGTGTCCAGATAGAGGGGGGCCACGGTGCTGTCGGTGACGACCGCCATGTGGCAGGAGCGCAGCGTCTTCAGCAGCCGCTGGCCGCAGGCGTCCAGCAGTCCGGGGCCGATGGCGACGGAGTATGGGGGCGCGGTGTTGACTTGGATGGTTTGGATGGAGTTGGGCATAGGCAGCTCCTTTGTGATGAAAAAGTGAAGAGGGAAGAAGAGATATCCTGTCTTAATTTCCGCCCGCGGCGGCTTTTTTCTCCCGGCCATCCTTCAGCAGGGCGCGGAGCTTGTCGGCGTCTTTGGACTCCAGGGCGTCCAGATAGTCCGTCAGGTTTCCGATCAGGATGCCCAGCTCCTTCGTCAGATAGTCCGTGTCGGCCAGGAACAGCTCCGTCCACATGTCTTCGTCCAGCCGGGCCACACGGGTCATGTCCCGGAAGCTGCCGGCGGAGAAGCCCCGGCGGCGCTGGGCCTCCGGCGATTTCACGTAGGCGCTGGAGACGATGTGAGCCAGCTGGGAGGTGAAGGCGATGATGCGGTCGTGCTCCTCCGGGTCGGAGAAGGTGAGGCTTGCAAAGCCGATATCCAGGAAGAAGGATTTCAACGTCTCCAGCAGATGCATGTCCGTCCGCTTGTCTGGCGTCAGGATCATGGACGCGCCCACATACAGGTCATCGGAGGAGGCGGTGAAGCCGCCTCGCTCCCTGCCGGCCATGGGGTGGCCGCCGATGTAGGCAAAGCCGCGCCGCTCGGCGATGGGGCCGATGCCGTCCACCACCATCCGCTTCACGCCGCACAGGTCCACCAGGATGGCGGATTTGGCGATGCTGTCCGCGTGGCGGCGGACCCACTCAATGGCGGCGCCGGGCCGGATGGCTACCAGGACCAGGTCGCACTGGGGAAGGTTCTCATCCGTCAGGGGCGCGTCGATGGCGCCGCACATCCGGGCCAGGGTCATGGTCTCGCCGTCCAGGTCCACGCCCCACACGGTGTGGGCGGTGCGGGCCTTGATGCTCTTGGCCATGGAGCCGCCGATCAGCCCCAGGCCAACAATGCCAACCTTCATACGATCAGTCCTCCAGGGTCTTCATCATCTCGTGGAGCTTCAGGAGCTTTTTCGCCAGGGGGTCGAACACCTCGGGCTTCAGGGACTGGGGACCGTCGCACAGGGCGTGGGCCGGGTCGTTGTGGACCTCGATCTGCAAACCGTCGCAGCCGGTGGCCACGGCGCCCATGGCCAGGGGCTCCACCAGCCAGCTCTTGCCGGTGGCGTGGCTGGGGTCGATGATGATGGGCAGGTGGGTCAGCTTCCGCAGGACGGGGATGGCCGCCAGGTCCAGCGTGTTGCGGGTGTAGCTCTCAAAGGTGCGGATGCCGCGCTCGCAGAGGATGACGTTTTCGTTGCCGCCGGCCATGACGTACTCGGCGCTCATCAGCCACTCCTCGTAGGTGGCGGACATGCCCCGCTTGATCATGACGGGCTTGTCCTGGTGGCCCACGGCCTTCAAAAGGTCGAAGTTTTGCATGTTCCGGGCGCCGATCTGGATGACGTCCACGTCCTTGAACAGGGGCAGCTGGCTCAGATCCATCAGCTCGGTGACAATAGGCAGGCCGGTCTCCTGGCGGGCGACCTTCAGGTACTCCAGGCCGGTGGCGCCCAGGCCCTGAAAGGAGTAGGGGGAGGTGCGGGGCTTGAACGCGCCGCCGCGCAGCATGGTGGCGCCGCTGGACTTCACGGCTTTGGCGATGGCCACCACCTGCTCCTCGGACTCCACGGAGCAGGGGCCGGCCATGATGGTCAGGGTACCGCCGCCGATCTGGGTGTCGCCCACCTTCACCACGGTGTCCTCGGGGTGGAACTTGCGGTTGGCGTTCTTGTAGGGCTCTTGGACGCGCTTCACGTCGTCCACAATGTCCAGAGCGGCGATCAGGTCGATGTCCAGCTTGGACGTGTCGCCCACCAGGCCCAGAATGGTGTGGGCCTCGCCGATGCTGGTGTGGATGGTGATGCCCTTCTCCTGAAGCCAGGCGATCAGGCTCTCCAGCTGGTCACGGTTGGGGTTGTGTTTCAGAATGACGATCATAATTTGCTCCTCCTCAAATGTTGCGACGGCACAAAAAAGACCCGCAGCCGGTTCGGCTGCGGGTCGTCATGTACTGGCGGTCTCTGACAAAACCGACGTCACGCCCGAGTGCTTTCAGCCAAACCGAAATAAGCCTTACCAAAAAAGTAGGTAAAGCTAAAGTAACGGTATTCAGCACTGCGGGAGAGGTTGGTCATGGTCTTGTCCCTTTCGAGTTCTTTAGATATTTAAAGCATAGCACTTTGCGGGGGAAATGAAAATTGTGAATTCCTACAAATGAAAATGAAATACACACAAAATATTAGGCGATTTATCAAAAATCAGGCCGCGACGGGCAGACACCCGGCCATCAGCAGCTCCGTGGCCCGCAGGATGTAGTGGACATCCCGCCGCAGGTCGGAGGGGTTAGACATGTACTGGCAGTGCAGCTCCTCGATGGCGGTGGCGAGGTCCTGGCAGGCGGCCCCGCGCCACAGGGCCCGGTGGGCCAGATAGGCCGCCAGATACTGCCGTAGCTGGGTCTCGTAGCGGTGGTGGTCCATCAGGCCGTCGGGGAAGTCCTCGTTGTGGGGATATGTGAACGCGTCCGCCAGGTAGTGGGTCAGCTTGCCCAAGGTGTAGTACTGCCACATGGTCCAGCGGGAGCGCCGCTGGAGTTTTGCAATGTGGGCGTTGATGTAGCGCCGGGAGTTGGTGTAGTTGTGGCCGCAGAGCTTATAGGCCCGCAGGGAGCCCTTCAGGTAGCTCAGCGGATTGCAGTCCGGCTGAAAGGAGCCGAACAGGAAAGCGAGTTCAAAGCGTCTGGCCCCAAAACCCTCCTCGCCGCGAAGCAGGGCGGATGCCAGCAGCGTGTGGCTGCGTTTTTGCATGGTAGTACCTCCGGGCCGAAATTCAAAAAACAGTATATCATGGAGCGGACCGGGGGGCAAGCGAAAAAGCGCAAAAAAATTATAAAATACATGGAAGTTTCCGGAAGTTTTATCAAAACCGGGGCGTTTGAGGACCCATTGTATCCGCCAAAAACCGGGAGGGAAGGGGAATTCTCCCGCTGATCTGGTTGACTTCCGGGGGCGAAGCCTCTAAAATAGGGACCAACTACACAAAAGAGGGCGGTTTTTTGAAAATTTTGCTTCAGATCGGTATTGTGTTCGGCCTGTACTGGATCAGCCAGTGCGTCGAGGCGGCGCTTCCCTTCCCGTTTCCCGCCAGCGTCATCAGCCTGCTTCTACTGCTGGCGCTGCTGGCGCTGCGGGTCATCAAAGTGGACCACATCCGGGAAAAGGCGGACTTTCTGCTGGGGAACCTGGCGTTTTTCTTTGTCCCGGTGTCCGTCAGCATCATGAACTACGCGGGCCTCATCTGGGAACACGCGGTTGCGTTTTTCACCATCTGCGCGGTCTCCCTGGTGTTGACCTTCGCCGTCACGGTGACGGTGGTTCGGGCGACCAGCCGGCTGCTGGAAAAGCGGAAGGAGGCGGCGGAATGAGCGCGTTGGCGGAATCCCCCTTTTTCGGCATCGCCCTGACGGTCGCGGCCTATTGGGCGGGCACGAAGATCCAGAAAAAGACGGGCCTGGTGATCTGCAACAACATCATCATCGCCGTGGCGCTGCTGATCGCGGTGTTGACGGTCTTCCACATCCCCTATGAGGCCTATTACCAGGGCGGCGGAATCATCAACATGCTGCTGGGCCCGGCCACAGCCTGCATGGCGGTGACGATCTACGCCAAGCGGGACCTTTTGAAAAAGAACTGGCTGCCGGTTCTGCTGGGGTGCCTGGCGGGGGTGGTTACGTCCGTGGGCAGTATTCTGGTGATGTGCAGGCTCTTCGGCCTGGACGCGGCCATGACGGCATCCCTGCTGCCCAAATCCGTCACCACGCCCATCGCCTCCGCCGTGTCGGAGAGCCACGGCGGCATCGTGTCCATCACGGTGGCGGCGGTGATCTTCACCGGTATCCTGGGCAACCTGCTGGCGCCCTTCCTGGTGAAGCTGTTCCGTGTCAGGGACCCGCTGGCGGCGGGCCTGGGCATCGGCGCGTGCAGCCACGCCGTTGGCACCGCCAAGGCCCTGGAGCTGGGGGAGACGGAGGGCGCCATGAGCGGCCTTGCCATCGGCGTGTGCGGCATCATCACCGCCGTCCTGGCCCTGGGTTTCGACTGGCTGCTGTAGACGGTTTGGACAGGGGGCGGCCCCGCTGCGGGGAAACGCAGCGGGGCCAGAAGAAAGAGGGGAACATATGGTTCCGGCTTGGGCCGGACCCTATAAAAAGAGAAGCGCAATGGAAAGCTCGACGCCCCATTGCGCTTTCTTTTTATCGAGTGAGGGGTCCTCCGGTCACACGGAGAACAGCAGGTCGGAGTAGACGGGGAAGGGCCAGTACTCGGCGGCGGTGATGGTCTCCAGCTTGTCGGCGGCCTCCCGGGCTTTGGCCATGTCGGCGATAATGGTGTCGTGGCTGTAGGCCATGGCTTTCTTGGGGTCGGCGGGGGTCTTGGACAGGTCCTTTTCCAGCTTGTCGCAGGCAGTCAGCAGGGCGTCGGTCAGCTTGCCGATCTCCTTGGCGGTGGTGGTCTCGTACTTGCAGGCAACGCCTAGGGCGTCCTTGCTGGCGGCGCGCTCGCACAGATCGGTGGCGTAGCCGGAGACGGCGGGCAGGATATCGTGGCGGATCATATCCACCATGGTGTGCCCCTCGATGGCGATGACCGTGGTGTAGTTCTCGATGTGGATCTCCGCCCGGGCGTTGATCTCCTCCTTGGTGTAGATGCCGTGCTTGACGAACAGGTCCACGTTCTTCTTGGCGGTGTACATGGGCAGGGCGTCGGCGGTGGAGGTCAGGTTGCACAGGCCCCGCTTCTCCGCCTCGGCGATCCAGGCGTCGTCGTAGCCGTTGCCGTTGAAGATGATGCGCTGATGCTCGGTGAAGACCCGCTTGATCAGCTTCTGCAGGTCGGCCTGGAAGTCCTTGGACTGTTCCAGCTCGTCGGCGAACTGCTTCAGCTCCTCGGCCATGATGGTGTTCAGGGCGATGTTGGGGCCGGAGATGGACTGAGAGGAGCCCAGCATACGGAACTCAAACTTGTTGCCGGTGAAAGCCATGGGAGAGGTGCGGTTGCGGTCGGTGTTGTCCTGGGGGATGGCGGGCAGCACGTCCACGCCGATCTCCAGGGTGCGCTTGCCGGAGTCCTTGTGCTCGGTGCCCTTGATGATGGACTCCACCACGTCGTTCAGCTCGTCGCCCAGGAAGATGGAGATGACGGCCGGGGGAGCCTCCTGGGCGCCCAAGCGGTGGTCATTGCCCGGGAAAGCCACGGTGGCCCGCAGGAAGTCCTGATACTCGTCCACGCCCTTAACGAAAGCGGCCAGGAACAGCAGGAACTGGGCGTTCTGGCTGGGGGTGGAGCCGGGCTTGAACAGGTTCTTGCCGGTGTCGGTGCCCAGGGACCAGTTGTCGTGCTTGCCGGAGCCGTTGACGCCGGCGAAGGGCTTCTCATGCAGCAGGCAGACCAGACCATGGCGGTCGGCGACCTTCTTCATCATCTCCATGGCCAGCTGGTTGTGGTCACAGGCGGTGTTGGCGTCGGAGAAAATGGGGGCCATCTCATGCTGGGAGGGGGCCACCTCGTTGTGCTTGGTCTTGCTGAGGACGCCCAGGGCCCACAGGGTTTCATCCAGGTCCTTCATGTAGGCGGCGACCCGGGGCTTGATGGCGCCAAAGTAGTGGTCCTCCAGCTCCTGGCCGCGGGGCGGCTTGGCGCCGAACAGGGTGCGGCCGGTCATCCGCAGGTCCCGGCGCTTGGCGTACAGATCCTTGTCGATCAGGAAGTACTCCTGCTCAGGGCCGACGGAGGCGGTGACCCGCTTGGTCTCGGTGTCGCCGAACAGCCGCAGGATGCGGATGGCCTGACGGGAGACCTCGTCCATGGAGCGCAGCAGGGGGGTCTTCTTATCCAGCGCGTGGCCGGAGTAGGAGCAGAAGATGGTGGGGATGCACAGGGAGCCCTCCTTGATGAAAGCGAAGGAGGTGGGGTCCCAGGCGGTGTAGCCCCGGGCCTCGAAGGTGGCGCGCAGGCCGCCGGAGGGGAAGGAGGAGGCGTCGGGCTCGCCCCGGACCAGCTCCTTGCCGGAGAACTCCATGATAATCTTGCCGCCGCCCACGGGGGCGATGAAGCTGTCGTGCTTCTCGGCGGTGACGCCGGTCATGGGCTGGAACCAGTGGGTGAAATGGGTGGCGCCCTTTTCCACGGCCCACTGCTTCATGGCCTCGGCGATCTCGTTGGCGGTGGAGATGTCCAGAGAAGTGCCCTCGGTGACGCACTTCTTCCAGGCGCCGTAGGACGCGGCGGAGAGGCGCTCCTTCATGGTCTCCTCGTTGAAAACCATGCTGCCGAACAGCTCGGGGAGTTTCATAGCTGTGCTCATACGTTTCATCCTCCTATATTTCTATTCAGAATCGTACCATAAAACATTGCGGATGCAAATAGGTAATACTTCTAAAAATTGGGCCGCTTACTGGCCGCTGGCACCGTAGTTTGCCAAAACACGGGCGGAGGGATCGTCCACGTTGCAGCCCTCCCACGCCTTGTTGGGCATCCAGAAGTCCGCGATCATCTTTGCCTGACCGGGGTAGTGCTTCTCAAAGATCTCCCGGTACAGCAGGCTCTCCTTGGTGAAGGGGGTGCCGTAGTCGTACTTGCGGCGCAGGGTCTCGAACTCCTCGTCGGTGTACTTCTCCTCGGCGTAGGCCTTGAGATCGTCCACCATGGAGTGGCCCACGGCGTCGGAGAAAGCGGCTTTCTGGCGCCACAGGATGTCGTCCGGCAGCAGGTGGTCTTTCTCAAAAGCGTGGCGCAGCAGGTACTTGCCCATATCGTAGGTGTTCAGCTTCAGCCTGGGATCGATGCTCATGACGTATTTCACAAAATCCAGGTCGCCGAAGGGGACCCGGGCCTCCAGGGAGTTGACGGAGATGCAGCGGTCCGCGCGCAGCACGTCGTACATGTGCAGCTCGTCGACGCGCTTCTTGGACTCCCGCTGGAAAGCCTCGGCGCTGGGGGCGAAGTCGGTGTACTTGTAGCCGAACAGCTCGTCGCTGATCTCGCCGGTCAGCAGCACCCGGATGTCGGTCTGCTCGTGGATGGCCTTGCAGCAAAGGTACATGCCCATGCTGGCCCGGATGGTGGTGATGTCCCAGGTACCCAGCATGGCGATGACCTCCTCCAGGGAGTCCAGCACCTGCTGGCGGGTCATATAGACCTCGGTGTGGTCGGCGCCGATGTAGTCGGCGACTTCTTTGGCATATTTCAGGTCGATGGCGTCTTTGTCCATGCCGATGGCAAAGGTGCGGATCTTCTTGCCCAGCACGATGGAACTGATGGCGCACACCAGGCTGGAGTCCAGGCCGCCGGAGAGCAGAAAGCCCAGGGGCGCGTCGGCGTCCAGCCGCTTGTCGACGCCGGCGATGAGCTTGTCGCGGATATGCTTGCAGGCGGTCTCCAGGTCGTCGCTGGAGTAAGTCCCCACGGTGGTCAGGTCGGCGTAGCGGACGAACTGGCCGTAGGCGTAGTAGTGGCCCGGCGGGAAGGGGCAGACCTCGTCGCACAATCCGACCAGGTTCTTGGCCTCGCTGGCGAAGACGATGGCGCCGGCCTTATCGTAGCCGTAGAACAGCGGGCGGATGCCGATGGGGTCGCGGGCGGCGATGAGGGAGTCGGTCTTGGAGTCGTAGATGATCAGGGCGAACTCCGCGTCCAGCCGGGAGAACATGCTCAGGCCGTACTCGTGGAACAGGGGCAGCAGGATCTCGCAGTCGCTGCCGCTTTTGAACTGGTAGCCTTTCTCCGCCAGCTGCCGCTTCAGAGGACGGAAGCCGTAGATCTCGCCGTTGCAGACCACATAGTCGCCCTCCAGCTCAAAGGGCTGCATACCGGCCTCCGTCAGGCCCATGATGGCCAGACGGTGGAAGCACAGCCAGCCGGACGGGGTCTCGATGACGCGGCTCATGTCGGGGCCGCGGGACACGGTGCGGTCGAAATAGGGAAGAAGTTCCTCCTTCGACAGTGTTTTCTTGGAAAATCCCATGATCGCGCACATAATAAAAAGCACCTCCGAAAATTCTGTTATGTCCCACATAACAAAAAACGCAGCTACATCCTAAAATTTTAGGACGAATAGCTGCTATCCGCGGTGCCACCTAATTTACCTCCCCCCCTAGCGGGGGCGGTCACCTTCAAGGCTCTAACAAGCCCGTGTGATGTAACGATCACAACTCGTCGCACTTACTGGCGGGGACCCGCGTTCAGATTGCAGCTACGGAGTGTTCTTCACGCAGATTCCTTGGTACGGGGTTCCCACTGTCCCCCGCTCACTGAACCGAACTTCTGCGGTACTTTTCTCCATCAACGCCGTTGTCGATGTTTGATTGATGTGAGTAGTCTAACATCCGGACACGTTGTATGTCAACGTCAAATTTCACAAAATAAAGGGCTGGCCCCGGAAAAACTTTTGTGCGCGCCGGAAGCACATAAACGGATAAAAAGGACGCCCCGCCGGGGGCGTCCCTCTGGTCAGCCCTCCATATGGCGGCCCAGAAAGGCCGCGATGGTCTGGGCCAGCTTGAATTCCGCGTCGCCGGTGATCAGGCCAGGGGTCGTGCCCACAAACAGCACCAGCCCCAGCAGGTCCCCCTCCGCCAGAATGGGGGCCGCCACGTTGGTCATCAGCTTGTCGCTGCTGTCGGAGACGGGGATGGACTGGCCCTCGCCGGTGTACTGGTAGATGCGGCGGCTCTCCATGATCTGCTCCAGCTCGGGGGTGATGCGCTTGCCCATCAGCTCCCGCTTGCCGCCGCCGGCCACGGCGATGACCGTGTCCCGGTCCGTCACCGCGCAGATGCTGCCGGTGGAGCGGCTCATGGTCTCGCACAGCTGGGACGCGAAGTCCTCCACGCCGCCCAACAGGGAGTATTTTTTAAAGATGACCTCGCCGTCCCTGCTGGTGTAGATCTCCAGGGGGTCGCCGTCACTGATAACATTGGCACGAAAGACCTTGTCCGGGCGCTGTTTGGCGCTCTGGACGATAAGAATGGGTGAGATATCCTCCGTGCCTGCCTTAAAATTTTCGGGGCCCTCCCCACTGGCGGCCATGGCTGCCACGGCCTGTTCTTCGCGGGTCTCTGGCAGCGTCCCACAGCGCAGGAGGCTGTCCACATCCGCATGGAGCCGGACTTCAATATGGTTCTCATAGACCTTGATTTTCTGGACGATGAGCTGGATGTCGTTGCGCTCCAGCTTTTCCTTGCTCAGAATGTCGTCAAAGACCTCCATGGCCGTTTTTGCCGCCCGGTTTACCCGGATGATGGTGTTGCGCTTGTCAGCGGTCATTTGAATTTGATTTTGCAGTCCCTCGATCCGGCGGAGCAGGTCATTTTCCAGCTCGTCATAGGTCTCCTCCAGAATGGTTTCCCGCTCCGGATGTTTCATGATGTCCCGCACCCGCTGGCGCTTGGTGGCTTTCAGTTCCTCCTGCAGATCGGTCAGCACTGCTTCCAGGTTGGCGGCGCTCTGTTCCGTTTCCGCCATGTCCTCTGCCTCCCGTGCAAGGTCTTCGTTGAGCCGGTCCAGCATGGCGGCGGAGTTTTCTTTGACCTTACGGACATAGGCCTTCAGCAGTTCATCCAGCTTGTCCACCCGGATGTGGTGGCTGGTGCAGGCTTTCAGGCCCCGGCGGTGGTATTCCCCACAGCGGTAGGCGTCCTTTAAATCGGCCCGGCTCATGGCGAACATGGGGCTGCCGCAGTCGCCGCACTCCAGAAACCCGGAGTATACGTTGTCGTTTTTCTTCTGTCCCCGGTAATGGGCGGTGGAGCGGCTCTCCCGCAGTGCCCGGACGGTAGCAAAGGTGCGGTAGTCGATGATGGGCTGGTGGTGATGCTCAATCACGATGTGTTCCAGCTCATCCCGTTTTACATCCCTGCCGTTGATCTTTTTGCGGGTGTACTTCCCCTGACGCAGGGTGCCGATATAGAAGTCATTGTCCAGAATCCCCTGTACGGTGACGATGGCCCAGACGGGTTTTACCTGGCGCTTGTAATCCTCCCCGGCGGCCTCTTTGCGTTCCCGCTCCGCCATGCGGGGGGTGGGGATTCCCTCGTCGGTGAGTTGGTTGGCGATCTTCTTATAGCCCCAGCCGTCGATGTATAACTGGAAGATACGGCGCACCACATCTGCCTCGGTGGGGACGATCTCAAATTCCTGCCGCTTGTTGACGATGTAACCGTAGGGGGCGGCACAGATCCACTTGCCGTCCTGCTGTCGGCGTTTGATGACCGACTTCACTTTTTTGCTGGTGTCGGTGACGGGCATTTCGTTGATAAGGAACTGAAACTGGATTTTCAACCAATCGTCGTCATTGGGAAAGTCAATGCCGTCCCCGATGGAGATGATGCGTACCCCCGCGTCCCGCAGGTCTTCCAGTTCCACCAGCCCCCGGCTGTTGCGGCGGGAGAAGCGGGAGAAGTCCTTGACGATGAGAATATCCTTTTTGTGGGTCATCAGTTCCCGGCGCATGGCCTGATAGCCCTCCCGCTGCTCGAAGGTGTAGCCAGAGCGATCCCGGTCCTCGTAGAAGGTCAGAGTGCTGTCGGGGAATTTCTGGCGGACGAAATCTTCGATGATGGCTTTCTGGTTTTCAATGGAGGTGTTGTCCCGGTCCAGCTCCTCATCTACGGAGATACGGGTGTAGCCCGCGATGTCGAATGTTTCAATCAAAATATACCACCTACTTCTCACCCTTGAGATATTTCGCTGTCTCTCGGTCGAACTCGGAAATGTACTCAGCGTCCTGCTTTTTGCGGAATTCAGCGTAGATCCCGCTGACCTTCTTTACGGCGTCATCGTGAGAGATACCACCCTTGCCCTCCAGCACCTTGCGGCGGTTGTTGGTCAGAAAGCGGTCAGTCTCGGCCAGCCAGTCTTTCATGCTCATCAGCTGCTCGTCCTCCGCCATCAGCTCGGCATAGTCGATGAACATGGTGACCAGACGGTTGAGCCGGGAAATTTCTTTTTCGTTCAAATAGTTCTTGGCCACCAGCGTGTCGCTTTTCAGAATCTTTCCATCCGGCGCGCCCTTCCAGGTGGTCAGGCCCATGGTGGGACTGTCCAGTGTGGCACGCTCGCTGATGATCTCCGCCGCTGTCTTGCCGGTCACGGCAAAGTGGAGCTTGTTTTGTACAAAGGCGTAGAAGGCTTTCGTGGTCTCACTGTTTTTGTCGTAGTCATAGCTGCACTGTTCAAAGACGTCCGCGATTTTCTGGTAAGCCCGACGCTCGCTGGCCCGGATCTCCCGGATGCGCTCCAGCAGCTCGTCAAAGTAATCCTTGCCGAAGGGCCGCCCGTTTTTCATCATCTCGTCGTTGAGAACGAAGCCCTTTTGGATGTACTCCTTCAGCGTCTTGGTGGCCCACTGGCGGAACCGGGTGGCCTTTTTGGAATTGACCCGGTAGCCCACGGCAATAATGGCGTCGAGATTGTAATGATCCAGAGTGCGGCGGACCTGCCGATTCCCCTCTTGCCGAACTACTAAGAATTTCTTAGTAGTTGCCTCAAGGCTTAACTCGTCCTCTGCGTAAATGTTTTTCAAATGCTGAAGGATATTTTCCGGTGTACAGTCGAACAGCTCCGCCATACCGCTCTGAGTCAACCAAAAGGTTTCGTCTTGAAAGACTACGCTGACGAACTCCTTGCCTGCGCCATCGTCATACAGCAACACCTCACCCGTTTTGACGATTTCGTTGTCCACGGTCAGTCCTCGCTTTCTATCAAATTAAAAATGCATATTCGATTTCTATTGCAGATAATATTGTATCATTTGCGCTTGAGAATAGCAACCAGAATATTTAAACTAATAACCCGCAGGCAAGGCGGCTGCGGCCATCAGCGTTGTTGCCTGCGGGTGTCATTTATATTATGTCAGAAGCACTTACATCCCCATTACCATGCCGGTTTGCTTTTCACGTTCCACTTCCATCTGGGCGATGCGTCTGCGGTTATAGCACAGCAGGTCACTGGTGGCGTCGGCAAGATCCTGATCTCCGGACTGAAAGACCGCCACCAGATAGTCTTTACGCTGATACTCCTGGTACAGCGGTTTCAGCTGCTCGCATACCTCAGCATCCTGCTTTTCGGCATTGGTGAGCCAGACCTCAACGATCCGGCTCTCGTCTCTGACATGGATTTCCAATCAGCTATCACTCCTCTCCTTACCAATCGTTTCCTTTTTTCATTGGTTTATTCACAGGGCAGTTCGTTAGTCCTCGCCATTCTGATAGCGCACTGCTTCGTCCAGCGATACCATACCATGAGTCTTTTTAACCTCCTGCACACAGCGTCCCCGGAGCTGTCTCAGCTGTTCTTCCGGAATTTCCATTCCCGCGGCCAGGATATTCATTGTCATGTCCAGCTCCACCGCCAGCTTGAACAGCAGGCGGCAGATGCGGTTTTCGCTGTTCTGTACGGTAGCGCGGATCGCTGATACCAGAATGGGCGGCAGTACGGAGAACGAATCCTGCGAGGCTAAGTAGTCACAGTAGAAACGCAGGGCTTTTTCTACGAACTCATTTTGGCTGCGGACGTTTGCCAACCGCATAACCGGTTTGATTTTGCGGTCTGTGTCGGGACCGATTCGCATTTGGAATTTTACTTTTTCGTTTGTCATCTTGAACTACCTCCATTTTTCTGAAACTGATGTGATGGCACTTTTGAAACCTCTCAATTTGCTGAAAGTACGGCGGGTTTAGCCTTGTTTAGGGCAGA
This sequence comes from uncultured Oscillibacter sp., assembly GCA_902476875.1. Classification (GTDB taxonomy): domain Bacteria; phylum Bacillota; class Clostridia; order Oscillospirales; family Oscillospiraceae; genus Oscillibacter. The sequence continues at coordinate 24,670 of CABSFC010000029.1, forward strand.
TATGATTGCATCTCCCAAAAAGTGATAGCATCGGGCTTTTTGAAAAAGTGATGAAAAATCGTGGAAAGTCCCGCTAAAACCGCATTTCCGACCCGCATTGCGGGGCGGTGTGAAATGGGGTGATTGCACCCCTTTATCCTGCACAAAAATCGCCACCTCGGTTCTCGTCGGAACAAGCTCCATATCCCACATTTGGGGATGGAGAGCCATCTCCTGCCCGAGGGAGGGCACGCGGAGCCTTACAGGGGGCGGCAGAGGGCTAAGGACCAGTCCGCACAGGGTCAACAGGGACGGTTCCTCCGGCCTCAGCTGCATCGGCACGATCGGCGCGGTGTAACGCCATGAGTCGTTTCCCATTACTCCTGCGGGTCACTGCCACGATACCCAAGTTTCTTAGAGCTTCAACGCTTTGCAGGACTCTGCGGGAGATTGTTTTTGCTGTGATCCCCTCCATGTTGTCAGGGTCGATGAGCGCCGCAAGCTCCGTGGGAGTGCCGATAAATTCCTGCCGGTTTCTCATCAGTTCAGAGAGAAGATAAATAATTCGGTCTCCCAGCAGCTCTGGCTGCTCCCGGCTGTCAGAAACCAGCTCCCACACATTTTCGGCGTTGCGTTCCAGAGTAAGTTCCCGATACTCAATGTCACGCCCGATGCAATGGAGTTTTGCTTTCCCGCTGCCGCGCTTCTCCTCCACCAGTGTGAAACTGGAATCCACCGCGCCGCTGATAGCGGCGGTGCCGGAGATGCGGCTGAACACATCCTCGGCATACTCTTTCCGCAGATGGTGAACGAGCAGAACAGCGATGCCGTGCTTGTCCGCAATCTTTTTGAGCGCGGATAGATCCCGGTAATCATTGGCATAGGTATTGTCATAACCGGCGCCCCGGATCATCTGGAATGTGTCGATGATGATCAGCACTGTGTCCGGATGCTCAGAGAGAAAAACTTCGAGCTGCTCCTCCAGCCCTTTTCCAAGGATACAACTCTCAGTCCCAAAGTGGACATTGGGTGGTGCGTCCTCTGTGATCTCAAACAACCGGTTCTGGATGCGGAGGGTAGAATCCTCCAGGCAGAGGTAGAGCGTTGTGCCCTGTCTGGTACCCATTCCCCTGGCATTTTCTCCTTTTGCTACGATCACCGCCAGCCATAGTGCCAACCACGATTTCCCTACTTTCGGAGAACCCGCCAGAATGTGCAGGCCCTGGGAGAGCAACGTGTCCACAACAAAATTCTGCGGCTGGAGTGGCCGGGACATGAGAGTGGCGCCGTCAATGGTGTTGAGGTGTTTCATAAAATCACTTCCTTGGTCAGTCTTGGATTTTGTCTGCCGGCATGATAAAATCTAACATGGAAAGGGACATGAAAAAATCCACAAGTGATTTTCAACCGAGGCGGCAAAAATCGCTTATGGACAAGAAGGGGGCTGCTTGTATGAAATCAGCTTATGGCGTCTATGTTTCGCTGTCAACGAAAGGCATCCTTCAGAGACAGCTTGCCACAGTCAATGGCGAAATGACTCTGCCGGAAACTACGCCGGAGGCAGAGATCATTCTGTATTCTGAACTAAACTTTGAACCCTATGCCGCAGTCGTAGATATGCTGAGAACCACCGTGGCATTTCTCCCGGCGGAGGAGGACGAATCCGCCAGCGCGGAAGAGAAAAATGTTTACCCCTTCTTTCTGGAAACTGTGCAGGATTTGGTGGAGACGTTTGAGTGTGAGAATATTTTTCATGGCACGCTGACCCGCAGCGCGCTGGAGGACTGCGTTCCATTGAATAATGAAAGCTCAACTTATACACACCAGACCGCAGCGAATATTTTGGACTCGCTGACAGAGGTAATGCGGTTTCAGTTTGTAGTCAACGAAGTGCTTTACGACATGCGCCGCGGTGAATCCCTTGACTTGAATGAAAAGTATTCCTTTTTGCACCGGGCCTCAGTCACACAGATTCTGGATCTGGGAGATTCTCTGATCCAAAGATATTTTTTTCGGTCGCCCGCAGCATATTACGGATTTCTGCTGCTCCATGTGATCGCGCGCAAGTCCAAGGTTCGTCTGTGTGAATGCTGCGGACAATACTTTATCTCAAACCGAAAAGGAAAAGTACTATACTGCGACAGGATCTTAAAAGAGGATAAGACCTGTAGTGCGACTCGTTCCTAACTGAAAAGGTTAGGCCCAAAAAGGAAAGTGGGGGCCT
>CABSFC010000030.1 GCA_902476875.1 uncultured Oscillibacter sp.
CCTCCTTTGTGAACTACCCCGCCTATATCACCGCCACCGGCAAAAAGAAAATGACCGCCCGCCGGTTCGAGCTGCTGCCGGTGGATGAGCGCAGCTGCATCGTCGTTTTGATGATGGGCGACAACCGGGTGAAGAGCCAGCTGCTGCGGCTGCAATTAAAAGTGGACCTGGACCAGATCCCCATGCTGGTGAATCTGCTGAACAGCCACTTTACCAACATCTCCACCGACGAGATGAACCAGCGGCTGATGAATGTGGCCGAGCAGGTGCCGCCCCAGCTGTTTTTGCTGCTGTCCCAGACCATCGCCTACGCGGCGGACGCGCTGGAGGAGGCGGGCCAGCGGGAGATCGTCACCGCCGGAGCCAGCCAGCTGCTGAAGCTGCCGGAGTTCCGGGACGCCGACAAGGCCCACGAGCTGATGAGCTTCCTGGCCGACAGCAAGGAGAACCTCCCCATGCCGGACGACGGCCCCATGAAGATCCTGATCGGGCCGGAAAACGTCAGCGACGCGCTGAAGGATACCAGCGTGGTGGTGGCCAGCTACGACATCGGGGACGATATGCGGGGCCTGATCGGCGTGGTGGGCCCCACGCGGATGGATTACGCCACAGTGGCCGCGCGGCTCTCCGGCTTTGCCGACGGGCTGACGCGGCTGTTCGGAAAACAGGAATTACCCCCGAAGGAGGATGCCAAAGAATGAGTGAAGAGAACAAGCAGCCCGTGGAGGAGACCCCGGAGACCCAGGCCGGTCCCGAGCGGGAGGCTCCCCAGCCCGAAGAGACGGCGGAGAAGCCCGAAAAGGCCCCCAAGGGCAAGAAGAAAAAGGAGAAGGGCTACACCTTCACCCGGGAACAGGTGGAGCAGATGGAGCTGGCGGCCAGGCAGCTGGAATCCGTGAAGGACCAGTTCGTCCGCCTGAGCGCGGAGTACGACAACTACCGCAAGCGCACCACCAAGGAGAAGGACGGCATCTATCAGGACGCCAAGGCAGACACCATCCGGGAATTCCTGGCGGTGTACGACAACCTGGAGCGGGCCGTGGCCGCGGGCGGGGACGAGGACTCCCCCCACAAAAAGGGCCTGGAGATGATCCTCCACCAGTACCAGGAGATTTTGAAGAAGCTGGGCGTCACGGAGATCGAGGCGCAGGGAGCGCCTTTCGACCCGGAGAAGATGGAGGCCGTCATGCACATCGACGACGAGGGCTTCGGAGAAAACGAAGTGGCCCGGGTGTTTCAGGCGGGCTTCGAGCTGAACGGCAAGGTTATCCGCCACGCCATTGTGCAGGTCGCGAATTGAGATAAAAGATAAGAGATATCGCTTCACGCTTATCTTTTATCTGAGTTAGATCGTTTATAAAATTTTTTTCGATATATTTAGGAGGAATTATTTATGTCTAAAGTTATCGGTATCGACCTCGGTACGACCAACTCCTGCGTGGCCGTCATGGAGGGCGGCGAGGCAGTCGTCATCACCAACGCGGAGGGCAACCGTACCACGCCGTCCGTCGTGGCATTTTCCAAGACCGGCGAGCGTATGGTGGGCCAGGTGGCAAAGCGCCAGGCCATCACCAACCCCGACCGAACCATCTCCTCCATCAAGCGTGAGATGGGCTCCGACCACAAGGTCACCATCGACGGCAAGAACTACACCCCCCAGGAGATCAGCGCCATGATCCTGCAGAAGCTGAAGGCGGACGCCGAGGCTTATCTGGGCACCACCGTCACCGAGGCGGTCATCACCGTCCCCGCCTATTTCACCGACTCCCAGCGCCAGGCCACCAAGGACGCCGGCAAGATCGCCGGCCTGGACGTGAAGCGCATCATCAACGAGCCCACCGCCGCGGCCCTGGCCTACGGCGTGGATAAGGAACAGAGCCAGAAGATCATGGTCTACGACCTGGGCGGCGGCACCTTCGACGTCTCCATCCTGGAAATTGACGACGGCGTCATCGAGGTCCTGGCCACCGCCGGCAACAACCGCCTGGGCGGCGACGATTTCGACGAGTGCGTCATGAAGTGGCTGGTCAGCGAGTTCAAGCGCACCGACAACGTGGACCTGTCCACCGACAAGGTGGCCATGCAGCGCCTGAAGGAGGCCGCCGAGAAGGCCAAGATCGAGCTGTCCGGCGTCACCACCTCCAACATCAACCTGCCCTATATCACCGCCGACGCCACAGGCCCCAAGCACATGGACGTCACCCTGACCCGGGCCAAGTTCAACGAGCTGACCGCCCATCTGGTGGACGCCACCATGGGCCCCGTGCGCCAGGCCATGAGCGACGCCGGTTTGAAGCCCTCCGATCTGAGCAAGGTTCTGCTGGTGGGCGGCTCCAGCCGTATCCCCGCCGTGCAGGAGGCCGTGAAGAACTTCACCGGCAGCGAGCCCTTCAAGGGCATCAACCCCGACGAGTGCGTGGCCATGGGCGCCGCCCTGCAGGCGGGCGTCCTCACCGGCGACGTGAAGGGCCTGCTGCTGCTGGACGTCACCCCCCTGTCCCTGGGCATTGAGACCATGGGAGGCGTGTGCACCAAGCTGATCGACCGCAACACCACCATCCCCGTGAAGAAGAGCCAGATCTTCTCCACCGCCGCCGACAACCAGACCTCCGTGGAGGTCAACGTCCTTCAGGGCGAGCGGGAGATGGCCGCGGCCAACAAGTCCCTGGGCCGCTTCCACCTGGACGGCATCGCTCCCGCCCGCCGGGGCGTGCCCCAGATCGAGGTGACCTTCGACATCGACGCCAACGGCATTGTCAACGTCTCCGCCAAGGACCTGGGCACCGGCAAGGAGCAGCACATCACCATCACCTCCTCCTCCAACATGAGCAAGGAGGATATCGAGAAGGCCGTCAAGGAGGCCGAGCAGTATGCCGCCCAGGATAAGCGGCTGAAGGAAGAGGTCGAGGTCCGCAACCAGGCCGACCAGATGGTCTATCAGAGCGAGAAGACCCTCTCCGAGATGGGCGACAAGATCCCCGCCGACGACAAGAGCAAGGTCCAGAGCGGCATCGACAAGCTGAAGGAGACCCTGAAGGGCCAGGACACCGCCGCCATCAAGGCGGCCACCGAGGAGCTGACCCAGGCGTTCTATGCCGTCAGCGAGAAGCTGTACCAGCAGGCCAATCCCCAGGGCGCCCAGGGCGCCGCGCAGCCCGGCCCCGACGCCGGGACCCAGGGCGGCGGCCAGTACTACGACGCCGACTACAAGGTGGTCGATGACGACGACAAGAACAAGCAGTAACAAGGACGCGGACCGATGGGACGGGGAGCAATCCCCGCCCCATTCGGAGCGTTTGGCGCGAATTAAGAATTGGGAATGAGGGATTGGGAATTGCCGGATTCCGCCGCGGGCGGAATGATTGGAAGCCGTCCGGCGGGGCCGGACACAAAAATTCCCGATTTTCGACGCCTGATTCCTAATTGAGGTGTATATATGGCAGATAAACGTGACTATTACGAGGTCCTTGGCATCTCCAAGGGGGCCTCGGAGGACGAGATCAAAAAGGCATACAAAAAGATGGCCCGAAAGTACCATCCGGACCTGAATCCCGACAACAAAGAGGCGGAGGAGAAGTTCAAGGAGGTCAACGAGGCCTACGAGATCCTGTCCGACCCGGACAAGAAGGCCCGGTACGACCAATACGGCCACGCCGGCGTGGACCCCAACTTCGGCGCAGGCGGGGCGGGGTTTGACGGGAACTTCGACTTCGGCGACCTGGGCGATATCTTCGGCAGCTTTTTCGGTGGCGGCTTCGGCGGCGGGCGGCGGACCAATCCCAACGCGCCCCAGCGGGGCGAGAGCATCCGCATGTCCCTGGCCATCAGCTTTGAGGAGGCGGCCTTCGGCTGCGAGAAATCCGTGACCGTGGACCGCATGGAGCAGTGCGGCACCTGCCACGGGAACGGCTGCGCCCCCGGCACCACGCCGGAGATCTGCCCGGACTGCCACGGCGCCGGCCAGGTGCAGGTGCGGCGGCAGACGCCCATGGGCGTGTTTGCCACCTCCTCCCCCTGCACACGGTGCGGCGGCAAGGGCAAGATCATCCACCAGCCCTGCAAGGACTGCCGGGGCACCGGCGCCGTCCGCAAGCGCAAGACCATCCAGGCCAGCATCCCCGCCGGCATCGACAACGGGCAGACCATCTCCATCCGGGGCCAGGGCCACGCCGGCGTCAACGGCGGCCCGGCGGGCGACCTGCTGATCACCATCACCGTCCGCCCCCACGAGCTGTTCCGCCGGGAGGGCACCTCCGTCCTGTGCGAGGCGCCCATCACCTTCGCCCAGGCGGTGCTGGGGGCGGAGCTGGAGATCCCCACCATCGACGGCAAGGTGAAATACGACCTGCCGGAGGGCACCCAGAGCGGCACCACCTTCCGTCTGAAGGGCAAGGGCATCCCCGCCATCAACGGCCGGGGCCGGGGCGACCAGTACGTCACCGTCTACATTGAGACGCCCCGGAACCTGAACCGGGAGCAGAAGGAAGCGTTGAAAAAGTTCGCCGAGAGCGTGGGCGACAACAACTATGAGGAGCGGAAGAAGTTCTTCAAGAAGTTCAAAAAGTGAGGACTGCCCATGTATCTGGCTGATTATCACACCCATTCCCGCGTCTCGCCGGACGCCAAATTCTCCATGACCGCCATGGCGGAGGCCGCCGTGGCGGCGGGGCTTGACGAGCTGTGCTTCACGGACCACGTGGAGCCGGTGGCCTGGAGCGGCCGGGAGCCCATCGCCTTTTACGACTGGGCGGCTCTGGAGCGGGAGTTCCGGGAGGCCCGGGAGGCCATGGGAGACCGGATCAGGCTGCGGCTGGGCATTGAGCTGGGCGACGCGTGCCTGGACTTTGCCCACACCCGGGAGCTGATGGCGCGGGCGCCGGAGCTGGATTTTGTCATCGGCTCCATCCATGTGCTGTCGGAGCGATTCGACGGGACGGACCTGTATTTCTTCCACCCCAAGGACGAGACCGAGGCCCGGGCGGGCATCGTGGATTACCTGGAGCAGGTGCGGCGGATGGCGGCGTGGGGACAGTTCTCCGTTCTGGGCCATCTGACGCTGCCCCTGCGGTATCTCAACGAAAACCAGGGCTTCCACCTGAGCTTTGACGGCTATGAGCGGGAGGTGGAGGAGATTTTCCGCCTGCTGATTCAAAACGGCTGCGGCATCGAGGTGAACACCAACCGGGGCAACACGCCGCTGCCGGACGGCAAGTGGCTGCGGATGTACCGGGAGCTGGGCGGCGAGATCATCACCCTGGGCACCGACGCCCACTCGCCGGAGTTCGTGGGCCGCGCCATCCGGGAGCGCCAGCGGCTGCTGCGGGAGTGCGGGTTCACCCGGTTTTGCACCTTTGAGAAGAGAGCGCCCATCTGGCATGAACTGTAATTGATTTTTTCTGAAACAGCGTGTACAATAGGCTTGCAAATTCTATACAAACAGGGGGAGATTTTTATGAAAATCGCATTGGGCTGTGACCACGGCGGCTATGAGCTGAAGCAGCACGTCATCAAGGTCCTGGAGAAGCTGGGCCACGAGGTCGAGGACTTCGGCTGCTACTCTCTGGACAGCTGCGACTATCCCGACTTCGGCGCCGCCGCGGCCCGGGCCGTGGCGGAGGGCAAGTGCGACCGGGGCATCGTGATCTGCACCACCGGCATCGGCATCTCCATCGCCGCCAACAAGATCAGGGGCATCCGCTGCGCCCACTGCGCCGACTGCCTGGAGGCCGAGATGACCCGCCGCCACAACGACGCCAACATGATGGCCATCGGCGCCGGCTTCACCGGCAAAAACATGGCCGAGCGGATGGTGGAGGTGTTCCTCTCCACCGAGTTTGAGGGCGGCCGCCATGCCCGCCGCGTGGACAAGATGATGGCGCTGGAGGGCTGAGCGGACCCGGAGGCTTTTTGAAAAGGGGGTGACGGGATGGCAGGGCCAATGGGCTATCGCAACTACCGTGGACGCACGCCGAAGTGGAAGGCCGTGCTGGCCGTGGTGCTGGTGCTGGTGATTCTGGCGGCCGTCGCCGTCATCGTCCTGCAGCAGTACATCGTCTACGACGAGACGGGCACGCCACATCTGCCGTTGCCCTGGCAGGAACAGCAGGAGCCGGCCGGAGACCTGGGCGAGGTGGACATCACCATCCAGGAGCCGGAGCGCGCCCAGGCAATCCGTGGGTTCTGCGCGCCGGTCCCGCTGGGAAGAGAGGCCTGGAGCCACTCCCTGTATCAGGCCCAGGAGACGTTTGACTGCAACGCGGTGGCCGTCACGCTGAAGGACAGCCAGGGCAATGTCTATTTTGACAGCGCCGCCGCCCTGCCCGGCACCGTGGAGGTGCTGGAGGAAGAGACGGACGCGGCCCTGTCCGCGGTGCTGTCCCTGGCGGAACAGGGCGACCGTGATCTGTACACCATCGCCCGCCTGAGCTGCTTTCACGACCCCAGGGCCGCGAACAGCAACGTGGACGGCATGGGCCTGAAAAACACCGGCGGCTATATCTTCTACGACGGGAACAACAGCCAGTGGCTGGACCCCGGCAAGCCCGCCGCCCGGCGGTATCTGTGCGAACTGGCCCGGGAAGCGGCGGCGCTGGGCTTTGACGAGATCCTGCTGACCGATGTCGGCTATCCCACGGAGGGCAAGCTGGACAAGATCGACTACGGAGAGGTCACGAAGGAGCGGAATCTGACGGATTTTCTGGAAGAGATGCGGGCGGCATTGGAGCCGTATGGCGTGGCGCTGTCCGTCGAGGTGCCGGAGGCCGTTATCTCCGGGGGCGGAGACGAGGCCGCCGGACTGGCGCTGGCGGATATCGCGCCCCGGGTGGACCGCATTTACGCGGAGACCGCGCCGGAGCGGATCGAGGCGCTGGAGGCGGCGGTGTCCGCCGCCGATGGCTCCACGATGTTCGTCCCGGGGCTGGAGACGTATGACCCGTCGGTCACCGGAAGCTGTCTGCTGCTGAACTGAACACAGACCCGGCGCTCCATGGAGCGCCGGGCGTTTTTCGCGGGGAGGCGGAAAAATACACTCACCCGTGAATATTCATCTCAATATTCATTTTTGGGATGGGCATAAGCAACAAAAGCAGGGGCGTATACCCCGGATTCTGCTGTCAAATCGTAAAAACTCGAAGAAACCGCGCAAATATTTATTCACTTTTTTTGAAAAAGTATTGACATTATACGTAAGGCGTGGTAAGGTATCCTCAGTCCAGGGGAGGAAAACCTTTCCTCCTGATGACGGATGGATGAAACTCCCCGCCGCGCGGGGGAGAACTTAATTGGAAAAGGAAGATGTACTATGAAAAAGTTGTTTGCGCTGTTGCTGACGTTGGCAATGGTCCTGTCTCTGGCGGCTTGCGGCGGCTCTTCGGATACTCCCGCCAATGATGGCGACCAGACCTCTGACGCCGTGGAGGAGCCCCAGGACGAGCCCGCCGCTGTCACCACCGTGGAGGCCGGCAAGCTCCACATGTCCACCAACGCGGAGTTCCCTCCCTATGAGATGATCGCCGACGACGGCTCCTTCGAGGGCATCGACGTGGAGGTGGCCCAGGCCATCGCCGACAAGCTGGGCCTGGAGCTGGTGGTGGACGACATGGACTTTAACGCCGCCCTGCTGGCCGCCCAGAACGGCCAGAGCGACATCGTCATGGCCGGCGTCACCGTCACCGACGAGCGTTTGAAGGTCATGGACTTCTCCGACAGCTACGCCACCGGCATCCAGGTGGTCATCGTGAAGGAGGACTCCCCCATCACCACCGTTGACGACCTGGCCAACGCCGAGATGATCGGCTGCCAGGCGGCCACCACCGGCTACATCTACTGCTCCGACACCGTGGAGAACGGCGGCTACGGCGAGGACCATGTCACCGCCTATGACTCCGGCGCCACCGCCGTCATGGCCCTGGTCAACGGCCAGGTGGACGCCGTGGTCATCGACAACGAGCCCGCCAAGGCGTTCGTCGCCGCCAACGAGGGCCTGAAGATCCTGGACACCGAGTTTGCCGTGGAGGATTACGCCATCGGCGTGCAGAAGGGCAACACCCAGCTGCTGGACGCCATCAACGCCGCCATGGCGGAGCTGAAGGCCGACGGCACCTTCCAGGCCATCGTGGACAAGTATATCACCGCTGAGTAAAGCGCCTTCACGAGAGGGCGGCTCCCGGAAAACCGGGGGCCGTCTCTTTCGCGATATTTTGAGAGTTTGAGAAAGAGAGAGGAGGGGTCCTGTGGAATTCTGGGCTGAATTCGTTCAGAAATTCAACGTGGCCTTTGTGGAGGGGGCGCGCTGGAAGCTCTATTTGCGGGGGCTGCTGGCCACGCTGGAGCTGACGGTCATCGCGCTGGTGATCGGCATCATCCTGGGCGTGGTGGTCGCCGTGATCCGGACGTCCCATGACCAGCAGCGGCATGGCCGCCGCGGTCTGGGCCTGGGGCTTTTGAACGGGCTGTGCAAGGTGTATACCACCGTGATCCGCGGCACGCCCATGATGGTCCAGCTGCTGATCTGGGGCTTTGTCATCTTCAAGACCAGCCGCAACCACACCATGGTGGGCGCGCTGGGTCTTGGCATCAACTCCGGCGCCTATGTGGCGGAGATCGTCCGGGGCGGATTGATGAGCGTGGATATCGGCCAGTCCGAGGCGGGCCGCTCCCTGGGCCTTGGGTATCTGGACACCATGCGGTTCATCGTGATCCCCCAGGCGTTCAAAAACATCCTGCCCTCTCTGGGCAATGAGTTCATCACGCTGCTGAAGGACACCTCCCTGGTGTCGGCCATCGGCGGCGCCGAGCTGGTGTACTACGCCCAGGCCGTGGGCGGCAAGACCTACGAGTACATGTTCCCCCTGCTGGGCATCGCCGTGATGTATTTGATTCTCGTGATGGTTCTGACCTGGCTCCAGGGTAAGCTGGAAAGGAGGCTTCGCCAAAGTGATCGACGTTAAACACCTGTCCAAGTCCTTCGGCAGCAATCTGGTGCTGGACGATATCTCCGAGCATATCTACCCCGGCGAAAAGGTGGTCATCATCGGACCCTCCGGCTCCGGCAAGTCCACCTTCCTGCGCTGCCTGAACCTGCTGGAGGAGCCCACCGGCGGCACCATTACCTTTGAGGGGACGGACATCACCTCGCCCAAGACGGACATCGACAAAATGCGCTGCCGGATGGGCATGGTGTTCCAGCACTTCAACCTCTTTCCCAATATGACGATCCGCAAAAACATCACCCTGGCCCCCGTCCGCACCGGACTGATGAAGCAGGAGGAGGCCGACCAGGAGGCAGCCAGGCTGCTGCGCAGGGTCGGTCTGGAGGAGAAGGCGGACGCCTATCCGGCCCAGCTCTCCGGCGGCCAGAAGCAGCGCATCGCCATCGTCCGCGCTCTGGCCATGCGGCCCAAGGTCATGCTGTTTGACGAGCCCACCTCCGCCCTGGACCCCGAGATGGTGGGCGAGGTGCTGGACGTTATGAAGGAGCTGGCCCATGAGGGCATGACCATGGTGGTGGTCACCCACGAGATGGGCTTTGCCCGGGAGGTGGGCAGCCGGGTGCTGTTCATGGACGGCGGACACATTGTGGAGCAGAATGAACCCGGCGCGTTCTTCTCCGCCCCGCGGCACCCCAGATTGAAGGATTTTTTGAGCAAGGTCCTATGAGCAAAAGGCACGCACCTTTGGTGTGTGCCTTTTTTGGCGTCGGATTCCGGAAAGATACCAAACTACACAAATATTTTTTAAGGAACACAAAAATTTTGTTTGATTTTGCGAAAAGCTATGGTATGATAGAGAGGTGTCCTAAAACACCGCTAAGGAGGTTTTTCCATGGAGACTCCAACAACCAAGCAAGACCTGTTGTTCCAATTCCGCGGCGTTCCGCCCATCGGGACGTCAGTATCCCTGGCTCTGCAGCATCTTGTGGCGATGATCGTGGGCTGCGTCACGCCGCCCATCATGATCGCCGGACTGATCGGCCTCTCCCAGGAGGAGCAGGTGCTGCTGATTCAGGCGTCCCTGGTGATGTCCGCCGTGTCCACATTGCTGCAGCTGTTCCCCATCGGCGGTCGGTTCGGCTCCGGTCTGCCGGTGATCCTGGGCGTCAGCTTCGCCTATGTCCCCAGTATGCAGGCCATTGCCGCGGGCGGCGGCGGTATCGCCTCCATTGCCGGCGCCATGATCGTGGGCGGCGTCGTGGCGGTCATTGTCGGCATCTTTGTGAAGAAGATTCGCCTGCTGTTCCCTCCGGTCATCACCGGTACGGTGGTGTTCACCATCGGCCTGTCCCTGTACCCCACCGCCATCAACTACATGGCCGGCGGCACGGGAAACACCGCCGAGGCGGTGGCGGCCAAGGGGATGTCCGAGGCGCTGGTGTACGGCTCCTGGCAGAACTGGGTGATCGCGGCGTTTACCCTGATTGTGGTCATGGTCCTGAACAACCACGCCAGGGGCGTGTGCAAGCTGGCCGCCATCCTGCTGGGGATGCTGGCGGGCTATGCGGCGGCCCTGTGCTTCGGCATGGTCAGCTTTGCCGACGTGGGAGACGCGGCCTGGTTCTCCCTGCCCCGCTTTATGCACTTTGGCGTCAGCTTTGACGTGGCCAGCTGCGTGGCGCTGGGGCTGCTGTTTGCCATCAACTCCATCCAGGCCATCGGAGACTTCACCGCCACCACCGTGGGCGGCATGGACCGGGACCCCACGGACAGCGAGCTCCAGGGCGGCATCATCGCCTACGGCGTCAGCAACATCCTGGCGGCCCTGTTCGGCGGCTTGCCCACGGCTACATACTCCCAGAACGTGGGCATTGTCACCACCAACAAGGTGGTGAACCGCACGGTGTTCGCGCTGACGGGCGCGTTTTTGTTGCTGGCGGGCATTTCCCCCAAGTTCGCGGCGGTGCTGACCACCATCCCCCAGTGCGTGCTGGGCGGCGCCACCATCACCGTGTTCTCCACCATCGCCATGACGGGTATGAAGCTCATCGCCTCCCAGGACCTGACGGCCCGGAACACCACCATCGTGGGCCTGTCCGCCGCCCTGGGCGTGGGCATCTCCCAAGCCAGCGCCGCGCTGAGCCAGTTCCCCGACAGCGTCACCATGATCTTCGGCAAGTCCCCCGTGGTCATCGCAACGCTGATGGCGGTGCTGCTGAACCTGATTTTGCCCAAGGAGCGGGGCTGAGCCTGAAAAAACCGGAACCCCGGGCGGGACCGCTATGAAAGCGGTCCCGCCCGGCTTTTTTGCATGCGCAAGGGCAATAAACGCTTGACTTTTTTCGGCGGCAGGCTTATCATATAGGAACATTGTGAATGAATGATTCATTCATTCTAAACGTGAGAGGAGGGACTTATGAGCACGACCCGTATGCGCACGCTCCACAACGCCGCGGCCCGGCTCTTTCTGCGCCAGGGCTACGCGCAGACTCAGATCAGCCATATCGCCCGGGAGGCCGGTGTCGCCGTGGGGACGGTGTACCACGATTTCGCGGGAAAGGAGGCGCTGCTCCGCTTCGTGCTGGAGTGCGCCATGGACCCGGCCTATCTGGACCGGGGGCTCCGGCGGCCCGTCACCGCCGAGCAGTTCGCCGGCCAGGACCGCCGCATGATCCGCACACTGGAGGAGACGGCGGACGCCTTTGAGCAGCGGCTGGACCGGATCGCGTGGGGCTACACCTTTCAGGACCTGCTGTCCGACACCTTTGACCTGCTGGCCCGGTACGGCGTGGGCTGGCTCTTCATCGAGAAGAACCCGCTGACCTACCCTGTCCTGACCGACTGCTACCGCCGCTGCCGGGAGCGATTTTTTGCCGCCATGGAGAAGTACCTGAAAAAGCTCCAGGAAAACGGACAGCTCCGGGACCTGGAGGATCCGGAGCTGACGGCGGTATTGATTTTGGAGCAGCTGTCCTGGTGGGCGGTGGATGTCCGCTGGACGGCCTTTGAGACCCGGGACATCCCGACCGAGCGGGCCAAGGCGGTGTGCCTGGGCAGCCTGCTGGCCGCCTATGGGCGGGCCTGACCGCGCTCCAGCTCCGCCATGCTTCTGCGGAACTGGGCGGAGAACATGGCCGCCGTGGTACAGACCGCCAGAAAGTCCGCAACAGGCTCCGCCAGGAACACGGCGAAGGCCTTGTCCGCGAAAAAGTTGGGCAGGATATAGATCAGGGGGATCAGCAGGATGATCTTCCGCAGGACCGCCAGGAACAGAGAGGTCTTGGCGTTTCCCAGGGCGATGAAGGTCTGCTGGCAGGCGATCTGGATGCCGAAGATGCCGGTGGCGCCCAGATAAATGCGCAGCGCCCAGACGGCGTAGTCCACCAGCTCCGGGTTGTTGTTGAAGATCAGCACGAATACCCGGGGGAAGAGCTGTACCAGCGCCCACAGCACCAGGGAATAGGTCAGGCAGGCCCGGAGCAGGCACCGGAAGGCGTCCCGCACCCGCTGGGCGTTCCGGGCGCCGAAGTTGTAGCTGATGATGGGCTGGCCGCCCTGGGTCAGGCCCTGGAGGGGCATCATGGCCAGCTGCATGATACTGGTCAGCACCGTCATGGCGCCCACGGCGATGTCGCCGCCGTATTTCAGCAGCGAGGAGTTGAAGCATACCGCGATCAGGCTCTCCGTGGACTGCATGATGAACGGGGACAGGCCCAGGGCCAGACAGGGCAGGAACACCGCCGGCCGGGGCCGCAGATTCTCCCGCCGCAGGCGCCACTTGGTTCTGGGCCCGGTCAGGAACCGCAGCACCCACACGGCGGACACCGCCTGGGAGAGGATGGTGGCCAGAGCCGCCCCCCGGACGCCCAGCCCCAGGGCGAAAATGAAGATGGGGTCCAGCACCGTGTTCAGCCCCGCGCCGATGAGCACGGTCTTCATGCTGACGGTGGTGAAGCCCTGGGCGGTAATATAGGCGTTCATGCCCAGGGTCGTCTGGACGAACAGCGTGCCCAGGGTGTAGACGCGCATATACTCCATGGCGTAGCCGATGGTGTTCTCGCTGGCGCCGAAGGCCAGCAGCAGCGGCTCCGCGAACAGCTGGAAGACAATGGTCAGCGCCACGGAGACGATCAGCAGCAGCGTGAAGCTGTTGCCCATGATGCGCTCCGCCTCCTGGGAGTTGCCCCGACCCTCCTGAATGGATGCCCGGGGGCCGCCGCCCATGGCTATCAACGCCGCGAAAGCGGAGATCACCATGATGATGGGCAGGCACACGCCCACGCCGGTCAGCGCCAGGGAGCCCACGGTGTCCACCGGCCGCATGTGGCCGATGTACACCCGGTCCACCAGGTTGTACAGCATGTTGACGATCTGGGAGGTGATGGTGGGCAGCGCCAGGGAGAACAGCAGCCTGCCCACGCTGCCGCTGCCTAGGTCCACGTTTTTCGATGTCATACAGAAGCCTCCTCCGCCAGCAGGGCGGCGTTATTCAATACCGTTTCCAGCAGGCCGCAGAGCTGGGCCTCCTCCGCCGGGGACAGGCCGTCCAGCAGCCGCCTGACGCAGGCGGCCTGGATGTCCTGACACGCCCGGGCCAGGGGCGCGCCGCTCTCCGTGATGGCGAGATGGACGACGCGCCGGTCCACGCCGTCCGGCGTACGGCGGAGCAGGCCCTCCGCCGTCAGCAGCTCCACCGCCTGGGAGACCTGGGACTTGGACAGGCCCCGGAACTCCGTCACATCCCGGGCGGTGTCGTATTCCGGGTGATTGGCCAGAAACAGCAAGACATGGACCTCCCGCATGGAGAGGCCGGTGCGCTCCAGCAGGGACACAAACTGATGGGCGTAAAACTTTCCGAACTGGTGGGAAAAATGCAGCATTCGGGTGCAGTTGATGGGCATAGGCGGCCTCCGAAAATTTTCAAAAAAACGGTTTTAAAAAGAACTATCAAATCATACCGCGAAAAGAGCCCACTGTCAAGACGGGTCAAATAATTTTACATTGACAAACGTATATGTATGGAGTATCATAATGAATATAGTTTTGAAAACCAGATTATAAGGAGTATTATATGACTTGGAACATTGTGAGTGACAGCAGCTGCGACCTGCGCATGAGCAGCTTTACCAGCGACCGGGTGCGCTTTGAGACGGTGCCCCTGCGGCTCCAGGTGGGCGAGCGGGAGTTTCTGGACAACGACGAGCTGGAGGTGCCGGAGCTGTTGACGGCCATGGCCGGGGAGAAGAGCGCCTCCTCCACGGCCTGCCCCTCCCCGGCGGCGTTCGCCCGGGCCTTTGAAAAGGGCGATAAGACCGTCTGCTTCACCATCTCCGCCAACCTCTCCGGCACCTACAACGCCGCGGTGATGGGCCGGGAGATGGCCCTGGAGGAGCACCCGGAGAAGGAGATCTGCGTCATTGATTCCAAGGCCACCGCCGGGGCGATGGTGCTGCTGATCCGCAAGGCCAAGGAGCTGATGGAGGCGGACCTGGAGGGGAAGGATTTCGAGGGCATCTGCGCCCAGCTGCGGCTGTACCAGGCGGCGCTGCGGACCTGCTTCACGCTGGAGAACTTCGACAATCTGATCAAAAACGGCCGGATGCGGCCGCTGGTGGGCACGCTGCTCCACTCCCTGGGCATCCATGTCATCGCCGACGCCACCCCCCAGGGCACCATCCATGTGGCCGACAAGGCCCGGGGCGAGGCCAAGACCTATAAGGCCATCACGGCCCTGATGAAGGACAGCAAGGACTGCGCTGGCGCGGAGGTGGTCATCTCCCACTGCGAGAATCTGGCGGGCGCCCTGAAGCTGAAGGAGCAGATTCTGGCGGATCTGCCGGTGAAGCGGGTGGATATTCTCTCCTGCCGGGGCCTGACCAGCTTCTACGCCATGGAGAAGGGCCTGATCATCGGTTACTGAATGACGAAAAAGTGCCCGGAAGCATGCTTCCGGGCACTTTTTCGCGGTTCAGCGGACGGTGTTGCGCAGGGTGCCGATGCCCTCGATGGCGCACTCCACCACGTCGCCGGGTTTCAGGAATTTGGGCGGGTCAAAGCCCATTCCCACGCCGGCGGGCGTTCCGGTGGCGATGATGGTGCCCGGCAGCAGGGTCATGCCGGAGGACAGCTCCTCGATAATGGCGGCGATGCCGGTGATCAGCAGGTCCGTGGTGGAGTTCTGCCGCGGCTCGCCGTTGACCCGGGAGGAGATGGCCAGCGCCGGGGGAAAGGCGATCTCATCGGCGGTGGTGATGCAGGGGCCGATGGGGGTGAAGCCGTCTAGACTCTTGCCGAAGTACCACTGCTTGTGGGCGGTTTGCAGCAGTCGGGCGGACACGTCGTTGAGGACGGTGTAGCCGAAGATGTAGTCCGCCGCGTCGGCGGCTTTCACGTTCCGGGCGGTTTTGCCGATGACCACCGCCAGCTCCGCCTCGTAGTCCAGCCGCTCCACCAGGCCGGGGTGGCTCTCGATGAAGCCCTCCGGCCCCACGGCCTCCGTCACCCGCTTGGAGAAGTAGATGGGCACCGGACGCTCGCCGCCGAAAGCCCCGGCGTCGTAGCGGGAGGATTCGTCGGCGTGGGCCCTGTAGTTGATGCCCAGGCAGATGACGTCCTGCCGGGGCCGGGGGATGGGGGCCAGCAGCGCCACCGCGGACAGGGGCAGAGCCTCCCCGGCGGCGCGGGCGGCCTCGTCCAGCTGGGCCCGGGGCGATTCGATCAGCGCGTTCATGTCCGCGAAGGGCAGGGGGCGGACGCCGTCCGCGGCCAGCAGGCCCACGGTCTCCCGGCCGTCGTGGAGATAAGTCACCAGTTTCATACGCAGACTCCTTTTTTCATAGAATAGCGAAAAAGCGGCGGACAGGGACCTGTCCGCCGTCTGGTATTTTAAGAGAGCAGCAGCTTGTCGTCCGCCTCGTCGCTTCCGCTGACCTTGCTGAACAGCTCCAGCAGCTGGGGGACCGTCAGCTTCTTCTTCTCCTCGCCGGAGACGTCGATGACGATCCGGCCCTCGTACATCATGATGAGCCGGTTGCCGTGGGTAATGGCGTCCTTCATGTTGTGGGTGATCATCAGGGTGGTCAGATGGTCCTTGGAGACGATGCGGTCCGTGGCGTCCAGCACCTTGGCGGCGGTCTTGGGGTCCAGGGCGGCGGTGTGCTCGTCCAGCAGCAGCAGCTTGGGCTGGATCAGCGTGGCCATCAGCAGCGTCAGGGCCTGACGCTGTCCGCCGGACAGGAGCCCGACCTTGCTGGTCAGCCGGTCCTCCAGCCCCAGGTCCAGGATCTTCAGGCGCTCCACGTATTCCTCCCGTTCCGACTTGGTGATGCCGACGCGGAGGGTGCGGCTTCTGCCCCGGCGGGCGGCCAGGGCCAGGTTTTCCTCGATCTGCATGGTGGGCGCGGTGCCCATCATGGGGTCCTGAAACACGCGGCCGATGTACTTGGCCCGCTTGTGCTCCGGCATGTGGGTCAGGTCCACGCCGTCGATGGAGATGGCGCCCTGGTCCACCGGCCACACGCCGGCCACGGCGTTCAGCAGCGTGGATTTGCCGGCGCCGTTGCCGCCGATGACGGTGCAGAAGTCGCCGGGGTCCAGATGGAGGGAGAGCCCCTGCAGCGCCGCCTTTTCATTGACAGTGCCGGGGTTGAAGGTCTTGTAAATATTCCTGACGTCAAGCATTGCGGTCGCCTCCCATCCTGACTTCGGTCCGGGCGGTCCTGGGCCTGGTGTGGAAGTACTTGCCCTTCCAGTAGGGAACGGCCAGGAACAGCGCCACCACCAGGGCGGTCAGCAGCTTCAGATCGTCGGTGGACAGGCCCAGGCGCAGCACGATCTGGATGACGATGTAGTAGATCACCGCGCCGATCACGGAGGCCAGCAGCTTCAGGGCGAAGTTGCGGAACACCTTGTCGAAGATGACCTCGCCGATGATGACGGCGGCAAGGCCGATGACGATGGCGCCGCGGCCCATGTTGATGTCCGAGAAGCCCTGGTACTGGGCCAGAAGCGCGCCGGCCAGGGCCACCAGACCGTTGGACAGCACCAGGCCCAGCACCTTGGTGAAGTTGGTGTTGATGCCCTGGGCGCGGGCCATGTTCTGATTGGCGCCGGTGGCCCGCAGGGAGCTGCCCAGCTCTGTGCCAAAGAACCAGTACAGCACCGCGATGACCACCACGCAGAACACCGCCAGGGCGAGGATGGGGTTGTCCAGCCCCAGGCTGCGCACATAGCGGGAGGAGACCAGCAGGTCGAATTTATCCACGCTGATGGGAAGGTTGGATTTGCCGTTCCCGGTGCCCGTACCCATGATGCGCAGGTTCACGGAGTACAGCGCCAGTTGGGTCAGGATACCGGCCAGGATCGGCGGGATGCCGCAGACGGTGTGCAGCAGTCCGGTGACCAGGCCCGCCAGCATGCCCGCCGCCAGCGCGGCCAGCAGCGCGGCCCACACCGGGCAGCCGTTGAGCATCAGGATGACGCACACGGCGCCGCCGGTGCCCAGCGAGCCGTCCACGGTCAGGTCGGCCACGTCCAGGATGCGGTAGGTGATGTAGACACCCATAGCCATGATGCCCCAGGTCAGGCCCTGCGCCACAGCGCCCGGCATGGAGTTGATCAGGGCGGTGATAAATGCCATAGGAACTCCCCCCAAATTGGTTTGAAATATCGTGCGTTTCCCGCCCGTTCCGACTGGGCGGGACAAAAAAGCAAACTTATTATAGCAGCAAACAGCGGAAAAGGGAAGCCCCTTTCCCGCTGTTTGTTTCAGGATTCAGCCGATGAATCAGCCGATTGCGACATAGTCCTCGGGAATGGTCAGACCCAGGGTCTCCACGTTGGCGGCGTTGTACTTCTTGGTGACTTCGGGAGCGAACTCCACAGCCATGGTGGCGGGGTCCGCGCCGTTGGCCAGGATCTCATAGGCCATCTGGCCGGTGATGTAGCCGATGTCGTAGTAGCTGATGGACAGGGTGGCCACACCGCAGCCGGAGCAGATGCCCTCCTCGCCGGCGACGACGGGCACGCCGGCGGGCAGCACCACGTTGGCGATGGCCTCGGTGTTGGAAGCGGCGGTGTTATCGGTGGGGATGTAGATCACGTCGCTGTTGTCGCAGGCGGTCTGGGTGACGGAGGCGACGTCGTTGGTGTCGGTGAAAGCGAACCACTCCACGGTGTAGCCCATGTCGGTCAGGTAGCCGTCAACGACGGTGCACTGGTACACGGAGTTGGGCTCGGCGGAGCAGTACAGCAGGCCGACGGTCTTGGCGTCGGGGAACAGCTCCTGGATCATCGCGGCCTGCTGGTCCAGGGGAGCCAGGTCGGAGGTGCCGGAGACGTTGGTGCCCACGGTGCCGGTCCAGTCGTCAATGGCCAGCGCGGTGGCGTAGTCGGTGACGGAGGTGCCCAGCACGGGAATGGTGGCGGTGGCGGCGGCAGCGGCCTGGAGGGGCGCGGTGGCGTTGGCCATGATCAGGTCCACGTCGGAGGCCACAAAGCCGGTGACGATGGTGGAGCAGTTGGTGCTCTCGCCGGAGGCGTTCTGGAGGTCAAACTCCACCTGGCCGGGCAGCAGCTCGTTCAGAGCGTCCTGGAAGCCCTCGGTGGCGGCGTCCAGCGCGGGGTGCTGGACCAGCTGGCAGATGCCGATGTTATAGACCTCGCCGGCGGGCTCCTGGGTGTCGGCGGGCTCGGTGTCGTCGGTGTTGGCGGGCTCCGTGGTGGAACCGCCGCAGGCGGCCAGGCTCAGGACCATGACGCCTGCCAGAAGGAATGCAAGCAGCTTCTTTTTCATCTTGAAAATCTCCTTATGTTTGTGATTTGTGGGGATGCTATAAAAAGCGGCCCTGTCCGTGAGACAGGACCGCCTTTCATACGGAGGTCTGTTTCAACCGGACTTATGTTTTCGCGCACGCAAAACGGCCCGCAAAGCGGACCTTGCTAAAGTAATAGGAGCCCGGCGCGGGCCGCAGGGACAGTGTCACGGTATGGCGCATCACGGGAACTCCTTTCCACCGGCTGGTCTTTTGGTACTTTTACAACATACAGCTTTAAAGGAATAAAGTCAACCGTCATTTTTTACAAAATAAATGCCGTCCGCATCAGCAACAGCCACAGTTTTCCGGAGAAAACGCCGAAAACGGCTGTCCCGGGCGGCTTCGGGCATTTGGCAAAATGCGGCAGGCGGCGGCCGGGAGGAGAAAAGAGAGTGATTGACAAGAAAAAAAACGGGTGATATATTAAGAGGGTATTTTGGAAACGCTTTGGCGGCGGTTTGCGGCGTGAGCCGCAAAGCGACAATCGAACAGACGAGCGACACCGCGGATCGCAGCTGAAAGTCCCGAAAGAGACAAGGGACTTCTAGCCGCAAAAATGGTCCGGCGGTGCTTTTTCTTTTTCAAAAGGCGCCGTTTTGTCCGTTTTGCGCGTACACTAAGGGAAAATGTTGTGTGTAAAGGTAAGGTGAGCGGTATGTCAACGAAATTCGTGTTTGTCACCGGCGGCGTGGTCTCCGGCCTGGGCAAGGGCATCTGCGCGGCGTCCCTGGGGCGGCTTTTGAAGCAGCGGGGCGTCCGGGTGCGGAACCAGAAATTCGACCCCTATATCAATGTGGACCCAGGCACCATGAGTCCCTATCAGCACGGCGAGGTCTTCGTCACCGACGACGGCGCGGAGACGGATCTGGACCTGGGCCACTACGAGCGCTTCGTGGACGAGGACCTCAGCGGCAACAGCTCCGTGTCCTCCGGCAAGATCTACTGGTCCGTGCTGAACCGGGAGCGCCGGGGCGACTATCTGGGCGCCACGGTCCAGATCATCCCCCACATCACCAACGAGATCAAAAGCCGGGTCTACGCCATGGAGGGCGAGGACGTGGACGTGGTCATCACCGAGATCGGCGGCACTGTGGGCGACATCGAGTCCCAGCCCTTCCTGGAGGCCATCCGTCAGGTGGCGTCGGAGCGGCCCCACGGCGACGTGCTGTTCATCCATGTGCCGCTGATCGTGCAGATCCCAGGCTCCGGCGAGCTGAAATCCAAGCCCACCCAGCACTCCGTCAAGGAGCTGCTGAGCCTGGGCATCCAGCCGGACATCCTGGTCTGCCGCTGCGACACCCCCATCACCGAGGACATCCGCCATAAGATCGCCCTGTTCTGCAATGTGGAGCCGGATTGCGTCATCCAGAACGCCACCGCCGGGACGCTGTACGAGGTGCCGCTGCTGATGGCGAAGGAGGGTTTGGACGAGGTGGTCTGCCGCAAGCTGGGGCTGATCACCCACCAGCCGGACCTGCGGGAGTGGAGCGCCATGGTCAGGCGGGAGAAGAACGCCCACAAGCGGGTCCGCATCGCCCTGGTGGGCAAGTACACCCAGCTCCACGACGCGTATCTCTCCGTGGTGGAGTCCCTGAACCACGCGGGCACGGCCAACGACGCCATTGTGGACATCCAGTGGGTGGACTCCTGCGAGGTGACGGAGGAGAACGCGGCGGAAAAGCTGGCGGGCTGCACCGGCGTTCTGGTGCCCGGCGGCTTCGGCGACCGGGGCATCGAGGGAATGATCTGCGCCTGCCGCTACGCCCGGGAGCACGGCATCCCCTACTTCGGCATCTGCCTGGGGATGCAGATGGCGGTCATCGAGTTCGCCCGCCACGTGCTGATGTTTGACGACGCCACGTCCTCCGAGTTCTCCGAGACCACGAAGCACCCGGTCATCGACCTGATGCCGGACCAGGTGAACGTGACGGAAAAGGGCGGCACCATGCGCCTTGGCCGGTACCCCTGCGTGCTGACGGAGGGCACCCACAGCCGGGCGCTGTACGGCACGGCGGAGATCTCCGAGCGCCACCGCCACCGCTATGAGTTCAACAACGACTTCCGCGCCGCGATGCAGGAGGCGGGCATGGCCCTGGCGGGCCTGTCCCCGGACGGGCGGCTGGTGGAGATCGTGGAGCTGCCGGACCACCCCTGGTTCGTGGGCGCCCAGTTCCACCCGGAGTTCAAGAGCCGTCCCGACCGGCCGCACCCCCTGTTCTACGGCTTTGTAAAGGCGGCCGTGGAGACGATGGAAAAGAAATAACGTATATGTCGGGACGGCTCTTCCGCCATCTCCGGCGGTTGCCGCGCCAGCGGCGAGCCGGAGGGCATCCCCGGACATCCGCCAGGATGTCCGTCCCGACCGGCCGCACCCCCTGTTCTACGGCTTTGTAAAGGCGGCTGTGGAGACGATGGAAAAGAAATAACGTATATGTCGGGACGGCTCTTCCGCCATCTCCGGCGGTTGCCGCGCCAGCGGCGAGCCGGAGGGCATCCCCGGACATCCGCCAGGATGTCCGTCCCGACCGGCCGCACCCCCCTGTTCTATGGCTTTGTAAAGGCGGCTGTGGAGACGATGGAGGCTGCCGACTGACGGCTTTGCCGGAAAGGATGTATTTGTGAACCATTTTCAAAAAATTGCCGCTCATTTGGAGGAGCACGGCCTGGACGCCATGCTGCTGACCGGAGAGGCCAACCGCTTTTACGCCGCCGGCTTCCACTCCTCCGGCACCGACGGCGTGGCCCTGGTGACCCGGAAAAAGGCGTACTACTTCACCGATTCCCGCTACACCGAGGCGGCGGGGCGCTGCCTGGTGGGGGCGGAGCTGCGGGAGATCGGCCACGGCCGGGGCTACGCCGCCCTGATCGAGGAGGCCATCTCCGAGCAGCACATCCGCCGCATGGGCTTTGAGGACGCCTACATGACCGTCCGGGATCACGGGCAGTATCAAAAGGCCCTGTCCTGCGACCTGGTGCCCGCCACGGACCTGCTGTGGCGGCTGCGGATGGTGAAGGACGACGAGGAGATCGAGGCCCTGGTGGCCGCCCAGCGCATCGCGGAGCGGGCGCTGGAGGAGATTTTGGAGGAGATCCGCCCCGGCGTCACGGAGAAGGAGATCGCCGCCCGGCTCCAGTATCTGATGCTGCGCTACGGCGCGTCCGACATGTCCTTCGACCCCATCGTGGTCTCCGGCCCCAACGGCAGCCTGCCTCATGGCGTCCCCTCGGAAAAGCCCATCCGGCGGGGGGAGTTCGTCACCATGGATTTCGGCTGCGTCTGCCATGGCTACTGCTCCGACATGACCCGCACCGTGGCGGTGGGCTTTGCCACGGAGGAGATGCACAGAGTATACCAGACGGTCCTCGCGGCGCAGCTGGCGGGCATCCGCGCCGCCCGGGCCGGCGTCACGGGCCGGGAGGTGGACGGCGCCGCCCGGGCCGTCATCACCGCCGCCGGGTACGGCGACTGCTTTGGCCACAGCTTCGGCCACGGCGTGGGCGTGGAGATCCACGAAGCCCCCAACGCCTCCCCCATGAATGAAAAACCCCTGCCCGCCGGGGCGGTGATCTCCGCTGAGCCTGGCATCTATCTGCCGGGGCGGATGGGCGTCCGCATCGAGGACGTGATCCTTCTGACGGAGGAGGGCTGCCGGGATATCACCAGAGCGCCCAAGGAACTGCTGATTTTGTAAAAGCGGCGAAAAGAAGCGAAAATTTCCAGGAGAATCCGCGGAAGCAATCGTTTCCGCGGATTTTCTTAGCGGTGGGGGCCGTTGACAAAGCCGCGCCAGCCGGGCATAATTGTACTATCAGAACTGCGCGAAGGAGAGACAACCATGGACAATGTCTATATCACCGGGCACCGCAACCCGGACACGGACTCCATCGTATCCGCCATGGCGTACGCCGCGTTGAAAAACGCCCTGGGCCATCGGGAGTATCAGGCCGCCCGCCTGGGCCAGGTCAGCGACGAGACGCAGACCGTGCTGGACCGCTTTGGCTTTCAGCCGCCCCAGCTTATCAATAACGTGCGGACCCAGGTTCGGGACCTGGATTACGACACGCCGCCCACCCTGTCCGCCGGAGCCTCCATCAGCCGGGCGTGGCAGATGATGCAGGCGGACCGGATCTCCGTCCTGCCGGTGGCCAATGAGGACGGCACGCTGTACGGTATGCTCTCCGCCGGAGACGTGGCCAACCACGACATGATCTCCGTCCGGGACCCCATGGTGCGGGAGGTGCCGGTGTACAACCTGCTGTCCGTGCTGGAGGGCCGCATCCTGAACGAGGGCGGCGAGATGCGGGACGAGATCTCCGGCGAGGTGACCATCGCCCTGCCCGCCGGGCGGGAGAACCTGTTGTTTTCCGACCCCAACAGTATCGTGGTCTGCGGCGACCAGCCGGACATGATCCGCCGGGCTCTGGAGCTGGGCGTGAACTGCGTCATTGTCTGCCAGGCGGAGGTGCGGCAGGAGCTGCTGGAGATGGACACGGACACCTGCGTCATCTCCACGCCCTATGACGCCTACCGGGCAGTGCACCTGGTCTGCCATGCCCTGCCCATCGCCCGCATCTGCAAGGACAGGGATCTGGTCTGCTTCCACCTGGACGACTATATCGACGACGTGCAGAACACCGTGCTGGAGAGCCGCTTCCGGGCCTATCCCATCCTGGATGAGAACGAGCGCGTGGTGGGTATGCTGTCCCGGTACCACCTGCTGCGCCCCCGCCGGAAGCGGGTGATCCTGATGGACCACAACGAGCAGGCCCAGTCCGTGCCGGGGCTGGAGCAGGCGGAGATCCTGGAGATCGTGGACCACCACCGGCTGGCGGATATCGAGACCAAGAACCCCATCTACGTCCGCAACGAGCCGGTGGGCAGCACCACCACCATCGTGGCGGATATGTACCAGGAGAAGGGGTTGATGCCCACCGCCAAGATGGCGGGCCTGATGACCGCCGCCATCGTGTCCGACACGGTCATGTTCAAGTCCCCCACCTGCACCCAGCGGGACATCGACATGGCCACCCGCATGGCCCGCATCGCCAACGTGTCGCTGGAGGAGCTTGGCAAGGCCATTTTCTCCGCCACCTGCGGGGACGACAAGACCGTGGAGGCCATGCTGAAGACCGACTATAAGGAGTTCCACATCGCGGGCCACAACCTGGCGGTCAGCCAGATCACCTGCATGGACTCCGACCGCCTGATGGCCCGGAAGGAGGAGTTCCTGGACTGTATGCGGGAGAACCGCCGGAAGAGGGGGCTGGACACGGTGGTGCTGATGATCACCGACGTGCTGTTGGAGGGCACCCAGCTGCTGTATGTGGGCGACGAGGACACCATCCGCCAGGCGTTCAACATCAGAAGCGACGCGGAGAACGCCGCCTTCCTGCCCAAGATCATGAGCCGGAAGAAGCAGGTTATCCCGATGCTGTCGGCGCTGTGGGGCTGATGCCTCCTCCAAGGGGGACTTTGTCCCCCTTAGACGCTCCGCCGGGCCGTTGGCCCGGCTCCGCTGAACCCCCTCACGTCCGCACGGCGGACGTGTCGCTGCGGCGGGCAGAGGTGTTTTGCCGGAAGTGAATTCCGGCAAAACAGATTTTAATAAAAAAGGTCCCGGATGCACGGCATCCGGGACCTTTCTTTGTTGTGGGGCGCGCCGCCCCGCGTTCAGCCAAAGGCACGCTTGACCCGCTCCAGCTCCCCCTGGGTCTCCACCCAGTTTTCCACATACCCGCAGCCGCGGCAGACATAGCGCGCCACGGGGACCCGCTCCACCGTCGCCAGCTTCGTGATGCAGATGCTGTTGGCCAGATAGCGGTGGGCGTCGTCCGGCACCCGGACGATGTCCCGGGAGCCGCATTTGGGACAGACACAGGTGTTTTTCATGGCGTCAAACCCTCAATAGGACCGCTTCCGGTACAGCCCCATGGACAGGGGGATGGAGATGGCGGTCAGCACTACCGCCGCCGCGGGCAGGATGAACATAAAGAACGCGAAGGGACCGTGGATGCCGCCGGTGGTCTGATCGACGGAGACAGTGATCGTTCCCAGAGCTCCGGCGGTGCCGCACACCAGAAAAATCATCAGGAACATCACCAGACGGCCCCTTTCCACACCGAAGCGGAACATCAGCGGCAGGGTGATGCTGAGGACGCACAGGCTGGCGCAGAAGCCGATCAGATTGTCCATGGGAGAAAACGCGGCCAGGGGAGACCCCAGCGTGGTTTGAAGCAGCTGGATTAGCAGGGAGAACAGAGCCGCCGTGCCGCAGCACAGCCAGCCAAGCAGGTATTTGCTCAGCACGATGTCCCGGACGGAGTAGGGCATCGCGGCGGCCAGCTGGTCCCACTTGCTCCGCTCGTCATAGGCCATAGCGGTGTAGGGCAGCATGGCCGCCCAGACGACGATGAACACATTGCCGAACCCGCCGTTGAACACGGTGATGATCAGCATCACGAATATGAAAATACGCAGCTGCTTCCACAGAACGCAGCAGTCCTTCATGAGCAGGGCCTTCATGCTTCCTTCGCTCCTTTCACCAGAAACAGGATGATGTCCTCCACCGTGGGCCGCTCCAGCTGGAACCCGCCGGGGGCCAGGTCCCGGCGCACCAGCGCCCGGACGCCGCCATAGCCGCTGGGCTCCCGGGCCACGATGGCCTCCGGCGCCAGACAGTCCACCTGCTCGGCGGTGTCGGTCAGGATGCCGTAGGTCTCCAGCAGCTGGTCCTTCTCATCGCAGAACAGCAAGCGCCCCTGGTGGAGGAAAGCGATGTAGTCACACAGCTTCTCCAGATCGCTGAGGATGTGGGAGGAGATGAGGATGGAGTGGTCCTCCTCCCGGGTGAACTCGTAGAAGAGGTCCAGTACCTCGTCCCGGACGATGGGGTCCAGCCCGGCGGTGACCTCGTCCAGCACCAGCAGCCTGGGCCGGTGGCTCAGGGCCACGGCGATGGACAGCTTCATCCGCATGCCACGGGAGAAGTCCTTGAAGTCTTTTTTCTCCGGCAGGTCGAACCGGCGGAGATGGTCTTGATACAGCGCCGCGTCCCAGCGGCGGTAGGTGGCGGCCATGATTTTCCCCACCTGCATGGCGTTCAGGACCTCGGGGAAGTAGGCCTCATCCATCACCACGCCAATGTCCTCCTTCGCCGCCTGGAATTCCGGGGAGCCGACATCCGCGCCCAGCACCCGGGCAGTGCCGCTGTCGGGCCGCAGGGCGCCCATAAGGAGCCGGATTGTGGTGGATTTACCGGCGCCGTTTTCGCCCACCAGGCCGCAGATGGTGCCGCTGGGCACCTCCAGGCACAGGTCATCGATGGCGAAGCCGCCGAAGGATTTGTTGATATGGGACAGTTCAATGGCATTCATAGCGATTCCTCCTCTGACAGGATGCGCAGCATTTCGTGTAGTTCCTCCCGGGAGACGCCGCAGGTCCTGGCCAGCTCCACCGCCGAGGTCAGGTGGGCCTCCAGGTCCCGAAGCTGCTGCTCCCGGATGATGTCCAGATTTTTCTCCGCCACAAAGCAGCCCTTGCCGGCCACGGTGTAGAGAAAGCCGCCGGCCTCCAGCTCGTCATAGGCCCGCTTGGTGGTGATGACCGAGATTTTTAAATCCTTTGCCAGCGCCCGGATGGAGGGCAGGGCATCCCCCGGCGCCAGCTTGCCGGAGATGATCTGCGCCTTGATCTGGGCGCAGATCTGGTCATAAATGGGCTGGTTGGCGGTGTTTCGGATGATGAGCTCCATGGAAGTTCCCCCGTTCGTACTGTACATGAACAGTATATACAGTATACACAGATGTGTCAAGGGGCATTTGAAAAATTCTTTTTGCGGGGGATGACTAGGAAACAGCGGGAATTTGTGATACACTACAGGCGATATCAAAAACAGGAGGAAAGCCCGTGGAGACCGTCAGCGGCGTCAACAACTGGAAACTGGTCATCCGCCGGGAGAGGGCAGGCGTCAGGATTCTGTGGGCCGCCACCTGCGACCGGCGGG
>CABSFC010000031.1 GCA_902476875.1 uncultured Oscillibacter sp.
CCCCCGCCAGGGCCACCCGGCGCTTCTGGCCGCCGGACAGCTCAAAGGGGGACTTGTCCATCTGGTCGTCCCGGATGCCCACCAGACGGGCGGCCTCCCGGACGCAGCGGTCCAGCTCGTCCCCGGTCTTGCCCTGGTTGGTGGGGCCGAAAGCGATGTCCTTGTAGACCGTCTCCTCAAAGAGCTGGTACTCCGGGTACTGGAACACCAGCCCCACCCGGAAACGCACGTCCCGGATCTTCTTCGGCTCGGCCCAGATATCCTTCCCGCCCAGCAGCACCTGGCCGCCGGTGGGCTTCAAAAGGCCGTTCAAATGCTGGATGAGGGTGGACTTTCCCGACCCGGTGTGGCCGATGATGCCCAAAAACTCCCCCTCGTACACGTCAAAGCTCATGTCCTCCACCGCGCTGCGCTGGAAGGGCGTCCCGATCCCGTAGGTGTGGGTCAGGTTTTTGATCTGCAATATCGGTTCCAAATCGTCTCGTTCCTTCCGTCAGTTTTCAGCGACAGCCCTGGCAATGGCGTCAGCGCACTCCTCCACCGTCAGCGCGTCCAGGGGGACGTCCCAGCCGTCCTTCCGCAGGCGGTCCAGCAGGTCCACGGTGTCCGGCGTAGTCAGGCCGATGGCCCGCAGGTCGTCCACCTGAGTGAAGACCTCTCTGGGCGGGCCGTCCATGACTACCTTGCCGTCGTCCATGACGACGACGCGGTCGGCGTCCTCCGCCTCGTTCATGTGGTGGGTGATCAGGATCACGGTGATACCCTTCTCCCGGTTCAGCCGGTGGATGGTGGACAGCACCTCCTGCCGCCCGATGGGGTCCAGCATGGCGGTGGCCTCATCCAGCACAATGCAGGCCGGCTCCATGGCGATGACGCCCGCGATGGCGATGCGCTGCTTCTGTCCGCCGGACAGCAGATGGGGCGCGTGGGTCACGAATTCGCTCATGCCCACCGCCGCCAGGGCGTCGTCCACCTTGCGGCGGATCTCCTCCGTGGGCACACCCAGGTTTTCCGGAGCAAAGGCCACATCCTCCTCCACCACGTTGGCGACGATCTGGTTGTCCGGGTTCTGGAACACCATGCCCACCCGCTGGCGGATGGCCAGCAGGAGCTTCTCGTCCAGGGTGTCCATCCCCTCCACATACACCTTGCCGCCGGCGGGCAGCAGCACCGCGTTGAAGGTCTTCGCCAGGGTGGATTTTCCGGAGCCGTTGTGCCCCAGCACCACCACGAAGCTGCCCTTCTCGATTTCGATATCCACGCCCCGCAGGGCGTAGACCGGCTGTCCGCCCTCGTCCGCGGGATAGGTGAAGCGGAGTTCCTTGGTTTCGATCATAGTTGACATCATATTTCTCACTTCATGTAACAGATTTCACGCTCACTCGGAAAACCACCGTCCGGTGGCCCCGCAGGGCAGGGCCAGGCCGGTCTCCGTCACGGGCAGCCCCAACTCGTCCCAGGCGCACTTGCCGCCGTACTTCTCCCCCACCAGCAGGTGCAGGAGATAGCCCAGCACCGAGGGGGCAAGCCCAGTCGTGTAGGAGTTGATCAGCACGAACAGCGGCCGCTCCGACAGCACGCCGGCGCACAGCTTCACGAAGGGATACAAATTCTCCTCCAGCTTCCACACCTCGCCGCCGGGGCCACGGCCATAGCTGGGCGGGTCCATGATGATGGCGTCGTAGGTCTTGCCCCGCCGGATCTCCCGCTCCACGAACTTGGCGCAGTCGTCCACGATCCAGCGGATGGGTGCCTCCTCCAGGCCGGAGAGTCTGGCGTTCTCCCTGGCCCAGGCCACCATGCCCTTGGCCGCGTCCACATGGCACACGCTGGCCCCCGCCCTGGCGCAGGCCACGGTGGCGCCGCCGGTGTAGGCGAACAGGTTCAGCACCCGGATAGGCCGTCCCGCGTTCCGAATCTTGTCCATGGCGAAGTCCCAGTTCACCGCCTGCTCCGGGAACAGGCCGGTGTGCTTGAAGTTCATGGGCTTCACCTGAAAAGTCAGCTCGCCGTAGCGGACCTTCCAGCTCTCCGGCAGGGCCTTTTTCTCCCAGTGGCCGCCGCCGGTCTGGCTGCGGAGGTACCGGGCGTTGGCCCGCTTCCAGGCGGGATTTTTCCGGGGCGTCTCCCAGATGGCCTGGGGGTCCGGCCGCACCAGGAACTGCCTGTCCCAGCGCTCCAGCTTCTCTCCCCCGCCGCAGTCCAGAAGCTCATAGTCCTGCCATTTGTCCGCGATCCACATAGCCCGTCCTCCATTTTGATATCCACACAGTAAATCATGTTATTATACCCCCTCCGGAG
This sequence comes from uncultured Oscillibacter sp., assembly GCA_902476875.1. GTDB lineage: Bacteria > Bacillota > Clostridia > Oscillospirales > Oscillospiraceae > Oscillibacter. The sequence continues at coordinate 2,302 of CABSFC010000031.1, forward strand.
CCCGTTCGTCAATTCCATTTCCGTCTGGGAACGCCGCGAAAAAGGCAAGTAGTAAATGCGACAAACTTTTGCGGAAATTTTTGTGCATTTTAGACACAACAGCAGGACCGCCGGTGTAGTTCGTTCTCCGGCAGCCTGCTGTTTTTCTCTGCGTGTAGTGCTGGGTTGCTCTCTCGTTCGTCCTTAATGGGGGATGCTCATTTCCCGGCCTTCTGTTGCCGCCCACTCCGCCACGGCCCAGTTGGCAGAGTGTCCGCCCAGGATGCCCCTGGGGTATCCGTTCATCCAGTTCTCGATCCGCTTCACCGTCGCCACAGGAACATCGGACAGCCTGGTGCCCTTCGGCAGCCAACGGCGGATCATGGCGTTGGCGTTCTCGTTGGATCCGCGCTCCCAGGAGGAGTACGGATGGCAGTAGTATACATGCGTTCGCTTTCCTTTCGTGAGGCACGACTTCTCAATCCCGGCGCAGTCCTGGAACTCGCTGCCATTGTCAACGGTGATGGTACGGAAGATCTTGCGGAACAGTCTGGAGCCGAGCTTCCGTTCCAAGCGGTCCAGAGCTTTGACCACGTTGGCCATGGTTCCGTCCGGGATCTTGATCATGATTTCCCGTCGGAACTTCCGCTCTGTCAGGACCAGCAGCCGCGTCTTGTCCTTCTTACAGGATTCCACCGTGTCCATCTCCCAGTCCCCAAAGTATTCCCGCTGGTTGATCTCCGGGGCGCGGTCCTCAATGCCGTCCCCCTTGGGCAGCCGGGCGGGCATCACCTTGCGGTACGCCTTCTTGTTTTTCTTCCCGTGCCTGGGCAGGCTTTTGCTGGTGATCCCCAGAAACACGCCCTTGGTGATGTAGCTGTACAGCGTCCACTTGGAGATGGTGACGGAGAACACCAGCCCCTCCTCCTTGATTTTGTTCAGCACAGCCTCCGGGGAGTATCGCTCGTTGGCGATCTTGTCCTCGATGTAGGCCGCCAGAGCATAGTCGTTGCCCAGCTTGATAGGCGGTCCCTTTGCCGCCAGGTTCTCCCGGTACCTGGCGTTCGCCACGTCAGGGCAGTACACCTCCCGGTCGATCAGGTCCGTGGTCCTCTGGACAGTCATGCCCCGCTTCAGCTCCCGGTAGATAGTTGACGTATGTACATGGAGGGCCGCCGCGATCTCTTTCGGCTTTTTCCGCTCCTTCAGCATTTTCTCGATTTTGAGACGGTCTTTCCATCTCAGGTGAGAAAACCTCCGCCCCTTTTCGCTCGCCATGTTCACCCCTCCTTTTTTGGGGGATAATACCCCACAAAAACGCGGAATGTCAAGCGCGTTTCTGTCCGTCAGAAAAAATACCGTAGGCTTGAAAAGCCTACGGTATAATTATTTTTCCTCGTCCTCCAGCAGCCAGTCCGACGTGACGCCCAGCACCGCCGCCAGGGCGCGCAGTTCATAGTCCTGCACCATGCGCCCGCCGCTCTCGATCCGGCTGATGGCGTCCTGCTCCAGGATCACACCCGTGGTTTGCACCTTGGCCGCCAGATCCGCCTGGGTAAGGCGCTTCTTTGTTCTCATTTGGCGGACCCGCTCACCGGAAACATTCCGCCGCCCCTCTAACAAATCGTATACTTTCAAGGCCCGCCCTCCTCCTTTTATGGAATTTTCCCATAGTTTACTTGACTTTACCATAAATTCTGATATTCTTATGGTAATATCCCATAAAAAGCAAGAAAAGGGGAGAATGCACATATAGCACGGTGGATAGCTCGGACGATAACCCGTTTGTTTTTTTGCTAAAATCGGAATGGTTTGCTTGACTTCACGAAAAACTTTGATATTCTTATGGTAATATATGGAAATTTTGTGGTAATATCCCATAAAAGCAGGAAAAGGGTGGTGTGATCTATGACGGCACGCAAGGAGCGCTACTTCCACGAATGCCCGGAATGTGGCCTTTTGACGCCATACCTGCAAACCAGATGTGACTGCGGCTATCGTTTCTCTTCTTGTAAACCTAAGGGCGCTGGAAATGAAATCGCCATTGTTTTCATTATTCTTATCATCTCGGTATTTCTGAACGTTTTTCTTCTTTTGTCCCTTTTTCATGACAGGTCGGACGCCACAGTACAATCCCTGCCAGACAGCCCGGCGTCTTCTGCGTCCAATCCTATTTCTCCATCTGAGTACACGCCTGCGGAACCTATCCTTCCGACCTATACCTATGTCGAGGTCCCAATAGAGAATGGCGAACTCGTCCGTCCTCCTGTGACAGAGGGCGTTGCTCCGCTTACCGTCAATACGCTTCCGGGGGATAATGACAATTACTATGTCTACCTTCAACCCTCTGGAAATCACGGCAAACTGCTGAGCGGTATGGGTTTTTACGTGGTAAGCGGGGAATCCGCAGAGGTCTCAGTGCCTCTTGGTAACTACGAGCTGTATTACGCTACCGGCTCTGTATGGTACGGGGAAGACGTTCTTTTTGGCGAGGATACCAGTTACTACAAGTGTGTTGGACTGTTTGATTTTTACGAAGATGATCAGGGCTACTCCGGTTGGAGTGTTGACCTGTATTCGGTGCCCAGCGGAAATCTCGATACAAAAAGCATTTCAGCAGAAGATTTCCCCGGATAATGTAACATAACAGCAGAAGGCCGGAGGCGTCACGCCCCCGGCCTTCTTTCGCTGTTATCCGCCCAGGCTCGGCAGGGACAGGCTTGGAAGATCTCCGCCCCCCAGGCTTGGCAGCGCCTCCGTGTTCAGGTAGTCGTAGACCTCCTGCCCCACGGCGCTGTCGAAAGGATTTTTGTTTGCCTTCCAGGATTTATTTTGCAGCTGCCACAGTACCGCCTTCTGTTCGTTAGTCAGTCCCAGCATTCCGTTGATGGCGGCCGCCGCCTCGTCCTGGTCGATGGAATTGTTCCGCTTCGCCGGATCCTCGTTCAGCGCGTCCGCCGTCAGCAGCAGTTCCCGGTACCGGATGTACTGCGCGGGGGAGATGTCGTACTCGCCGCTGATCCGCACCTTGCTGAAAGCGGTCTCGGTCATATACCCCGCGTCCTTCAGCTCCAGCCACTCGTCCACCGTGTAGCCGGCGTCCATGGCCTCCAGCATCAGGGCGTACTGGCTCTTTCCGCCGCTCTCCGTGGTCATTTCGGTACCCAGCACCGTGCCCATGGCCGCCTGCATGGTCTCCTGATCCAGCCCCGCCGCCGCGATTGTCCGCAGCCGCTGCATGTCCGACACCGACGCGGCGCCCTCCAGGGGCTCCAGGTCTGCCAGGGCCTCCGTCAGTTCCTTGGCCTCGCTGTCGCTCAGTCCTGCCTCCTGCAGCTTGCTGTATCGCTCCGGCTCCACCGGCAGATGGCTGAACACGGTAAAGCTGTCCTTCACCACCTGCGCCTGCTCTGCCGTGTAGCCCTGGGTGTCCGCCCAGTAGGCAAACTCCGTCGCCCGGCCGGAGGCATTGGCGCCGCTGTCCTCGATCTCGGCGGACTTCCGCCAGGCCTCCAGGTAATCAACCGTGCTCAGTCCCGCCGCCTCGAAGTCTCCGATCTTTCCCACGAAGCTGTCCGGCTCGAAGTCGTCAAACAGCGCGGCCTTGGCCCTCTGCGTGCCGTAGTCGTAGAGCTTGGCCAGCACCTTCTCCCGGCTCGCGCTGTCCAGGGCCTGGTACCAGTCCTCGCTCAGCAGCCTGCCCAGGGCGCCGGCCACGCTCTCCCGCCACACGGTTTCATAGACCTGCTGCTGATAGGCTCCCAGGTCCCGCCCCTCACCATTCACCGTGATCTTGGCCGGCGTGTCTCCCGGCACCGCTTGCGTGTATCCTGCCTCATAGAGACCCGCCAGCTCCGCCGCGGCGCCCTCCGGGATCTCGTTCAGGCGGCCCGACAGGATGGATCCCACGCGCTGCTCCAGGGCGTCCCCCTTCAGGCCGGACAGGCCGGATTTCTCCGCCGTGGCCATGAGATCGTCGTATGCCGTTCCCAGCTCCGGGGAGATCCACTTCAGCCCTCCCAGGATGTAGGCCTCCAGGTTGCTCACCGGGACGCCCTGGATGTAGGTGCCCACCGCCTCCGCCAGTTCCTTGATGCCGCCCAGGATGTCATTCCCGTGCCGTCTCAGGTATTCGCCCAGGTCTCCGCCGTTGCTCACCACATCCGCGGCGCCCTTCAGCGTGTCCAGTCCGTTTGTTGTCTCTTTCTGCAGCAGTTCAATAATATCCGTCAGCTGCTCCAGACCCGGCGTGTCGATGCCGTACCAGGTGTCCCCGGTCAGTACGTTGCCGAGAATGTCCATCAGTTCCTCGCCGCCGGCCACGACGCCCACCAGGCTGCCCGACAGATCCATGACCATTTCTTTAGCCACGCTCTCGAAGGTCAGCTCGCCTTCGTCGTCCCGGTAATACTTGCCCTTGTTCTTCCACATCGCGATCAGGAAGGAGACCAGGCCGGCCCAAAGGTATCCGCCGATCAGTGAGACGAAGGTGACGCCCACGGCCTTCTTGGCCCGCCGGGCGTTTTCCGTGTCCCCGCTCCGCTCGTAGTACTTGGCCTCTCCGATTTTCTGCCGTAGGGCGTTGTAGCCCTGGGCGCTGTCCGATTTGAACATGGTGAACGCCCTGGTGACGGGGGTCCGGCTCTTGCGCAGCGTCCCCTGGTGGATCTCGTCGGACACGGACTGGCTGCGCGCCACCGCCTCGTTGAACTCCTCGGCCACCTTCTTGTAGAAGGGGCTCTGCCCGGCGTCGATCTGCTCCCGGGTTCCCACCTCCAGATCCGGGAAGTCCCGGCGCACTTTGTTCTCCGCCCACGGCCACAGCACGCTGGCCGCCCAGCCGTCCATGGCTGTAATGGCGCCGCCGCCGAAGGCAAAGCGTGTAAATTTATTGGTTTCGGTCCAGTTGGGGTTTTCCTTCAGGTGTTTGGTTTCCGGCGTGGAGTAGCCCATGGTGCGCCAGGCCAGGTCCCCGGTGTACTTTGCAATCAGGTCCCTGTCGATCTGGGCGATTTGGGCAGGGGAGGGGAATGTGGCGCCGCCCAGGTAGGCGGACGCCAGCGGGATGCTGCCCAGCTGTTTGAGTACGATACTGGGGTTTGCACCGAACACCGCGGAAATGTAGTTGGACAGCACCTTGTCGGCAAAGTCGCCCACGGTGTCCCGTTCCACCGCCGCGCCGCCCTGCAGGCGGTTCAGCAGATCCTCGATGTACTTCTTGCTCTCCTCACCCCACTTGTGGGTGATCACGTCTCCCATGCTGTTGTTCTTCTCCCGCCAGTTCAGCAGCGTCTGCCAGTTTCGCGCCGGGATGGACATGCCCACAAAGCGGGCTGTCTGTTCCACATGCCGCTCGAAGGCGTCAAAGGCGCTGATGTTGTAGCTGGGGTTTTTGGAAAACTGCCGGGCCTTCAGGTGCCCGACGCCCTCCGCCGTGGTATCGAAAATGCCGATCTCGCTCTTGACGTAGTTCCGGTTTGTGAAGATGGGGGCATAGTTCCCGCTCTGGGCCTTGTCGTACCCGTACAGGATGTTGGATACCCGGTTGATCTCCCCCTTGGCAAAGTTATTGTAGTAGTCCTCCAGGATCCGGGCCAGTTCGGCTTCCTCCTCTGTGAGATTGGCCACCAGCCCCTTCACCGTTTCCGGCGCCAGGCGGATGGTCCTGCCCTGGGCAAAGGCCTCTTGCCGCTTCCCCTGGCTGTAAAGATCCCTGTCCACGAAGGTGCGGCCGCCGGTCATGTGCCGCAGGTTGTCGTAACTTTTACTCTCCAGGTACATGTGGACTTTCTGGGAGGGGGTCATATAGACCTTGATGGTGGGGCCGAAGATGGGTTTGTCCCCCATGCCCAGCTCCAGCAGCTCCGGCACCTCGACTTCATACCAGATGCCGTCCTTGCCCTGGCCGTCCGCTTTCTTCACCCAGTCCTCATACTCGGTCAGAAACTCCTCCAGCCGGCGGTTTGCCCGCACGGTGTAGGCCCGGATGTCCCGCTCGCCCCGCTCCAGCTGCTTCGCCATGGAGTAGAAGGCGCCCTGGGGGTTCCAGCCGCCCATGCGCTGCATGACGTTCATGGGGGTCAGCTGGTCCAGGTTCATGAACTTGTCCAGGTCCTTGCCCTTGTATCCTCCCGGGGCCGTCTCGATCTCCCGCTTGCTGTCGGCATAGACCTCCTCGAAAAGCCTGTTCAGCTCGTCGTTGATTACGTTGTTCCGGTTGTAGAACTCCGTGCGCAGGCCCACCGCCGCGCGGTAGAGATCCTGCAGGGCGTCCACATCCAGATCCGCGATCTTGTCTCCGTCCAGGCGGGCCACGATTTTTTCCAACTCCTTCGACGGCAGGAAGTTGGGGTCCGTCTCCTTCGCGGTTTTGTACAGCTGGGCCAGGTCCTTCCAGGTGGCCTCATACTTCCGGCTCCAATTCATCTCATTGGCCGCGCCCACGGCGTAGATGTCGATGTCGCCCAGTACCTCGTCGAAAGCCGCTTGCAGTTCCTCCGGGGCGCGCCAGCGGTTTTTGCTCAGCCACTGGAGCTGCTTCAGCGTCCGCTCCTGCAGCTCCCGCAGTTCCCGGTGTTCCCGCTGCCGCTGCTGCATGGCCTTCCGCTCGTCCCGCTCCCTGGCCTGGCGCACCAGCTCCCGCTCTCTCTGCCGCTGGGCGGCCTCGCTGAACTTCTCCCGCTCCTGGGCGATCTTCACGCCCGTTCGATCCCGCAGGTGGATCTCCAGCTTCGCCTTCTCTGCAAAGGTCCGCAGGGCCCAGTCCATCTGCCGCTCCATGTTGTCCAGGATCTCGTCCTCGCTGATATACTCCCGGCCGGCCAGCTCCGCCGCGTACTCGGCAAGGCTCAGTTTCTGATCCTTGCCCTCCTCGGCCACTTGTACGATCCGCTCCAGGATGCTCCGGCTGTCCAGGTTCCCGGCGTCAAAGAGGCCTGGCAGCGTCTCCGCCAACTCCATGTTCCACAGATCAACACCCCGGTCTCCCTGGTTGCTGGTCAGGTAGATGCCGTTGGCAAAGGCCCGCTTGCGGAACTCGTTCCAGTCGTCCCCGAACTCGTGCTTCTCGCTCTCGCTCACATACACCCTGCCGCCCTTCACGGCCTCCCGGCCCACGGAGAAGTACTCCTCCGCCGGCATGGTCATGACGCCCTCGGTATACATCCGGTCAAAGAAGGCGTCCCGATCCGCCTGGGTCAGCTCCCCGTTTTTCAGCAGCCGGTCGGCGTACTGGTCAATGATGCCGCCCAGCTCCGCCTTGCGCCCCTCCGGGATGGAAAACAGGTTCAGCAGGTTTGTCCGCAGATCCCGCTTGGCGATAATGGGCAGGCTCTCCGCCACCGGCTTCTTGGTCTTCTGCCGGCGCGTCTTTGCCTCCGCCGTCTTGGGCTTCTCCTGGTTTTTCTGCTCCGCCTCCTGATCCTCGTCCACAGAGAAGCGGATGTCACGTCCATCCCGTTCAGAAATCCCCCCCTTGCTTTCTTCGTTATTTCGGGTTATACTACCAGCAGATGCAGCACTTGTGGTGTCGGCAAGAGAGCCAGAAATGGCCCCTCCCCGGGACAGTTCTTGTGCTGCATTATTTTGTTCATCTGAAAAGCGAAAGGCGGTGCCATCCGGAAGGACGATTCTATGGGCATAGTAGTGGCTTCCGTGCCGGTTCACTACCACGGCCATATTTCCTCTGGTTCCATTCAGTTCCACCGGTGCCGCAAAGGTGATCGTCTGTTTTTCCCGGCCCTTATGCTGGCCATGGCTGCCAACCTCGATACCGCGTTTCAGCACTTGCGGCAACACCGCAAGTGCTGCTTTTTCTTCTGCCGTATCCGCATAACGCAGCCCCTTGTCGATGTCCTTCTTGCTGAAATAAATTTCGCCGTACCCCTGCCGGTCCACCTTATAGCCAGTGGGGCGCAGATACTCCGCCGCCCATTTGGCGGCCGTATCCTTATTAGGTAGATCTGTTGGTACCGTCGCAGCCGCCACTACATCCATGGCGTTCAGTCGTGCTTGGTGTGCAGCGATTTGTTCTTTTATGCTGGATGTCTCCGCATCCGAGGCTGCTGCATACCAGTCTCCCCCCTCCGCGAACACGGTCTTATCGTCCCCGATGTCTGGCCGGGCGGCCCGCCGCTGCTCCGGGGTCATGGTGCGCCGGCTGGCGGTGTCCCTGGCCTCAATCTCGCCGGCGGTATTCCGGTACAGCTCGTTGGCGCCCCGCTTGTAGTTGCCCGCCTGCATATCGTCCAGGGCCCACGTGGCCAGGTAGTACTCGCTGAATTGGTCGCCGTACATGCCCTCGCTCAGTTCATCCGCCAGTTGCTGCGCCTTGGCCGGATCCCGCTTGTCCAGGTCGTACCAGTCCCGGAACTGCTCCGCCACGTTCTCCGGCAGGCTCCGCAGGATCTGCTCTGCCTGTCGGAACGCCTGCTCGATCTTCTGGTCATAGGCGCCTACGGCGTCCTTGGTCTTCTGGCGGGCAGCCCAGTACTCCGGGCTGGCGCCGGAGGCGAAGCCCTCCGCCCTCTGGATGGCGTGCTGGATCTCGTGGATCAGCGTGTCCTCTGGTGCATCCCACAGGCTCTCGGCAAGTTTGATGGTGGCCCCGTCAAATTCGCCCCGGGCATACTCTCCCAGCTTCCCGAACTCCAGCTTCACGTTCCGCAGCTGGGGATAGTTGGCGAACAGCTCCGCGTGCTGGATGTAGTCCGCCAGGGTACCGCCCCGGGAGGCGTTCTTCAGCTCGTTGGCCCGCTGCAGGGCGTCAACGTAAATGGTGAAGGCCTCCCCAAACTCGGACGCGGCCAGCTCCGCATACAACTGCTGCGCGGCCTCGGTCTCCCCGGCCAGGCGGGCCCGGTTGTACTTCCGCACCTGCTCCGCCTGCTCGTCGGTAATGTTGTCGAACAGGTCCGCCTGGGCCGCCTCCAGATCCTCCATGGCCCACTGGCGGTCCACCGCGCCCTGCAGGTTTCCGCGCTTGTCGTACACCATGCCGCTGTCGTCCATCTCGAAGCGCCACAGGCCGTCCGCGCCCCGGTGCCAGCCGGTCTCCTGCCGGATAGTCTCGGCGTCCGCACCCTGGTTTTCCAACTCCTCCGCCCTGGCCAGGCTCACGCTGTCCGCCCGGTTGGCGTTGCGGCCTCCGTAGGAGTACCGCTGGGTGGGCGGTCCCGTGGTCCGGTCCGTGGCCGCCGCGTTCTGCTGGCCGCGCCCGATGCCTCTTTCCTCCAGGGTCGCCTCCACGGTTCCCTGGAACCGCTCCGCATGGGCGGAGAAGGCGTTGATCCCGGCGTAGGCGTCCGCGAAGATCTCCTCCTTGATGATCTGCATGGCTGCGTCGATTTCGTCCGGTGTGGCGTTTTCCGCCAGATCCACCACGCCCCGCAGCTTCTGGACGTAGGTGCTCACCACCTGGCCGAACTCCTCCGCGCTGTACCGCTCCATGATCTGCAGCTCCACGTCCCGGATCAGGCCCGGCGTCTGGAAGGCCTTGTTGTGGAAAATCTCGTGATCTGCGATCTGGTCTGTGGTCAGGCGCAGGTTATCCGCCTGGATGAAGATCCGATCCGGGGTGAATACGCCCCGGACGCTTCGCACGACGCCGGAGGTGTCCCGCACAGGAATGGTGCCCAGCGTATAGGTGACGGGCAGCCCCGTCTCCTGGTACACCCGCTCCGCCGTGGCCCGCAGGCCCTCGTCCCAGTCCGTCTCCTCTACCACGGACACGGAGGGGGTCTCCGTCCCGTTGGGCAGGCCCAGCTCCAGGCTGCTTACTTTTGCGGACCGTAGATACTTTCCACGATTTTGTCTACCAACTGCTGCTCGGCCCTGTTCAGCGGGCCGGACGGCTCGCGCTGCGCCTGTTGCCAGCTCTCCAGTTTGCTCTCCGGTACCCGTACCAGAAAGCCGTCCCTGTCTTCCATCAGGTAATGCGTCTCCCTCGGCTGCTGGGGCAGGCTGCCCTTCGGCAATTTGTTCAGATCCGCCATCGTTCAATCCTCCGTTCTCAATGTTTGCCGCGCCTGCGGCGATTTCCACCCCAGGGGCCGCGCCTGCGGCCCTCTGTCCACCGTTCACATCCTCTGTCAGCGCGGGGAGGGACAGGGGCTCCACGTTGACAGTCCCCTCCCGCTGTGCTATGATATCCGCAGAACCCCCTGTTTTTTCGGGCTGTACCGCCGGAGTTTTCTGGTCGGAGGTCCGCGTTGGGGGTTCTATTTTTATGTCCTCGATCTCGCTAATGGTATGGCCGTAGTATTTGTCTCCGATCAGCGTGTTTTTCACGCGGATATGCGCGTTGTACGGCTGCCCATTGATTTGAATGGCGCTGTCGTAGTACTCGAAAGTCGGGATGCTCCCAGCCGTCTCCGGGTGGTAGTTGTCTGCCTCGCCTACCTTGTGGGCCCGCGCGATCAGCTCCGGGATGTGGAATCCGCTGGCATATTTTTCATACGGAATGTTCCCGCTCAAAAATTTGTCCAGCCCAGTCCTGGAAATGCCGATCTCTTTCCCGGTCTCCTGGTTGACCACCTGGGCCGGGAAATAGGCTTTCGCGAAATCCAGTAGCTTTTTTCTCGCAGTGTTGAAATTCTTCAGGATGGCCGGTTCAAACAAACTGGTGTCCGCCACAATTGCCGCCCCTTGCCTGGCGGTTTCTTTTTTGCCTCCCTGGACTGCTTCGGCTCCCAAAATAGGAAGGACCCCCGTTAGATCCTGCGTATGCCCCGCCCACTGTGCAGGCTGCGCACCTCCTTGGTATTGCGTCAGGCCCTGCTCCACCGCCTCCTGTACCTGCTGTCTCAGCTGCTGTTCCGCCCCGGAGGGTGCAGCCAAACCAGTGGCCGCAGCGCCTAGGAGGTTTCCTGGTGCCTGCGTCGCCGCAGACGCGGCCCGGAAACCGTTTATATAGCTCTGCAGTCCCGCCTCAATGCCGTCTAGGGCCTGGTTCATCTCGTTTACCACGCTCTGCTGCCCGGCCAGATACCGGCTGTTGAGACTGTTTCTGAGGCTTTGTGTATAGGCGAGGATGTTTTCCGCCTGGGTTGCTCTTGCCTCCGGTGTCATGTTTCCGGCGTTCTGGGACATAGCACTGTAATCCGACTGCACCTTGTTCAGCGCCGCCTCCATGTTTGCCTTGGCTGTTCGGGTGGTTGCATAGGTAGAGATTCCGCTTTGCAGCACAGAGAATAAAAAGGCCGTCACCAGATCCGTCGCGATCTGCTCATTACTGGGCTTTTCTTCGCTCAGTGCGTAACCTGTCCCGATATTCGCGGAGGCGGACGCAAAACCGGACGCAGACTGCCGCACAAACTCCATGAACGGTGTCATCATACCCGTTCGCCGCAGGACCTCCGCCATGCCAGAGCTCACAAGGCCGCCTGCGAGACCGCCGGCCATGCCCTGCACACCGGCTTTCCCCACAGCTGCCGCGTAGTCCTTTCCACTCATAAGCCCGGTCGCGGCCATACCGGCGTTCTGCACGGCATCTTTCGCCAGGAAAGTCAAGCCGCCGTTCACAACGTTCTGCAGCAGGGGCGCCATCTGCAGAGCGACCGTCCGCCCTCCGATTTGGACGCCGGAAGCCAGAGCCCCCTCCGCTGCACCCAGGGCACCGCCCATGCCGCCCATCAGCGCCAGCGTACCGCCGACGCTTCCGGCTCCATACAAAACAGGATGCTGCTCCTTGGCGGTATCTGCGTCCTGCGCTACCCGGGAATACCAATCCCGGTTTCTCTGCGCCATTTCTTCATCGCCTGTCAGCTTTGCAATGCCGGCCCCGATAGCTGCAGACGCGGAGGTCAGTCCCGTTCCCTGCAGCACACCATAAACGGCTGTATCAATGCCGCTGTACTGCTGCTCCGCCTCTGCATCCAGATAGTCGTATGCTGTGTCGCTGCCCTTTGTCTTGTAGAGATAATTGAAGGTCTGCACCATGCTGTCCGTCAGTTTATCCAAGTCATACCGCCGGATCGTGTCCGTGTTCAGGAGGCGGCTTCTGGCTGTCTCGTCTCCATTGATTGCATCATACAGAATATCGTCATACCCTGTCTCGGTGTACCGCCCGGTAAACATGTTCATTTTGGGCTCTCTGCCATTTGCCGTAGATATGTAGCGGCTGTTCTTCTCAAAGTCCACGCTATCAACGGCTGTTTGCCCTTGGCTTGGCCAGGAGACGGGCTTCTCCGAGAAACTGCCGCCCGTTTTACGTTCCGTTGTGTAGGTCTTTCCTCCAATGGTGACAGTTCCGGTCTCCCGCAGCGTTTGCAGTGCCTGCTTGCTGGCGGTGTTGGCCGGGGCGGAGAGATCCGCCCCGGCTGTTCTGATGCCCCGGCTTTCAAGAAGGCGCTGCGTGCGGCCGCCGCCGGCAGATGCAGGTGTCCCGCTCATCGGCGCCATGCCGGCTGTGCTGGGCGCAGAGCCGGACGGCGTGATGGCCACGCCATTCCTTTTCTTTTCCAAAAGATCACTTGTTCTGCTCATACGTTACCCCTTCGCGTCTCTGTACCCGTTCAGGTTCAGGCTGTTCATGATGTAGTCCAGGCCTGCATCGGTCAGCTGCTCCTCACTGAATTTATCCAGATAGTTGAGAATGTCCTGGGTGGAGCGCCCCTGGTCAAACATCGTCCGCGCCCTGGGCCAGATGGTGTTGTAGCTGGTGCCATAGCCGCCATTGGATGCGGACGGCTTGCCGGAGCTACTGCCCGACTTGGTGAAGTAGTCCCCTGTGTAGCCAGCCGCTTCTATGTCCGCCTGGGTGTAGCCGGCGTCCAGCAGTCCCTTGATGGTGGCGTCGCTGTGATCCCCCGCCTGGAAGGCGCTGATCAGTCCATCGGCTGTGCTGGTATCGCTCTTGGAACCGCCAGAGCTGCTGGACCCGCTGCCCACCGGCGTCGTCCTGCCAGCGTTGGCCAGGGCGGAGGCCAGTACATTCGCGTTGTTGGGCGTCACGCCCAGGGCCTGCAGACCGGAGTAGTCGCCGTACTGGGCCCCCAGCAGCGCCTGGTCCAGCTGTTCCTGCCGCTGCTGCTGTTGCAGGGTGAGCTGGTCCAGGTACCGCCCGTAGTCCACGCTGTCCTGGCTCTGCAGGGCGCCGAGGGTGCTCTGCAGCCGGCTGTAATCGTCCAGATACTGGTTGTAGGCGAAGTTCCGGTCCGTGTTGTACTGGGTCAGGCTGTCCAGGTATTTCGCGTAGTCCAGCTGCTCCTGGGTGTTGACCGCCCCCAGGTCCTGCAGCTTCATGCTGTACTCGTTCAGGTAGCGGTCGTAGGCCTGCTGGTACAGCGTGGGGATGATGTCGTTCAGCTTGGTGGCGTAGTAGTCCCCGGCCTGGGTGGCGGCGTTCACGGCGTAGCTGGACGCCCGGCCGCCGGATGCCGCCGACGTCTGGGCCAGCGCGTTCGCCGTGGCCCGCTCGCCCTCCCGCAGATACTCCTTCTTGTAGACCGGCCACAGGGGATCCGTCTCCTTGCTCCAGGAGAAGTCCTCCCGGTTGAGGATGGCGTCCAGCAGGGCCTGCTGCTGCGCGGCGTACTGGTTCTCATAGGTTGGCGCCGACGCATCGTAGGAGAAGGAGCCGTAGCTGTTGATCTGGTCCAGCACGTCGTCGATCTGGCCGGGGATCTTCCCCGCGGAGTAGTACCGGGAGCCGTCGGAGCCGCCGGTGTAGTTGCCGTAGCTTTTCCGCAGCTCGTTGGCCGCCTCATTGGCCAGCAGTTTCTGCTCCGGCGTCGTGGCGGCGTGTACGTCCTTCTTCAGCGACAGGATGGACAGACCAAACTCCGGGTACTTCATGGCCGTGTCCAGGTCCGCCTGGGAGAACTCGCCCATCAGGCCGGAGCTGTTCGCCGCGGACAGAAAATCGTCGTATGTGTATGCCATCTCTTAATTCCTCCCAGCTTTCGATTTCAATTCGGAGCCGGTGTAGTACTCCCGCACCAGCGAATAGATCCGGCAGCCGCCGGTACCCACCAGCCGCAGGCGGTAGTGGTCCCCTCGCCTGGGGATGATGGGCAGGTAGTAGCTCCGCTTCACCCCTTCGCCCAAGGCGCCGTTCACCCGCTGCCAGCTGCCGTCCGTGTCGAACTGCAGGTAGACCTCCACGCTGGCGCCCTCGTCCAGCTCCAGCCGGATCTGGATCTTGGAGACGCCCTTCTTGTTGGGGTCCCCCTCCGTGAAGTCTCCGAACTCCGCCGTCCATGGCACCTCGTCCTCCGGCTGGGCCTCCGCCGGCGGATCCTGGATGTTGCCTGTGATCCAGATCTCGCCCCGGTCGTTCAGGAAGTAGAGGTTCCCGCCGTACCGGGCAAAGTGGGTGGCGCAGGTGGCGTCCTCCGTGTGCCACAGCCCCCGCTGCGTGTCGTAGACGTGCAGCGCCCAGGCGTCGTCCTCGCCCTGCATACTGATGTAGTACTTCAGCCCGTCGGAGCCGGCCGCTGCGTTCTTGTGCCGCTCCAGGCCGAAGGCTGCGCCCACCGGCTGGGGGATGCCGCCGGAGTAAGCCATAACGCCCGCCCTGGACAGATAGAACAGCGTCTCCCCGGCAATAGCCAGGCTGGCCGCGCTGCCCTCCGCCACGCCCAGCGTGGCGCTGCCCATCACCTCAAAGTTGGACGGCAGGGACCCGTACACCTTGTAGATGTGCTCCTCCTTGAAGAAGATGGGATAGCCCAGGTAGGAGATACAGCCCGTGAACTTCCCGGCGCTGCCGGTATCCACGGCGTAGGCGTCCGTGTCCAGGCCCTCGTACACGTTCCAGTTGAAGATGTCTCCCAGCTTGGAGGCGTAGATGGTGTTGCCGTCGCAGCCCCACAGCCGGTTTTCATTCTCGCAGATGTAGGCCATATCCGGCACAGTCCGCTTGATGGAGATCTGCCCGGTCTCCGTGTAGGGCGTCACGCCGCCCTCGCCGTCCAGGGTGAAGATGTACTCGTAGAAGTACAGCTTGTCCCCGTCGATCTCCCGGATCACCGGCGTCTTGTTGTTCTCTGGGTGTTTGGTGCAGCCGGAGATCGTCACGGCGTCCCCGGCCCGGAAGAACTTGGACCAGTCCACCCCGGCGCACTGGATGGTGTTGGCCTCCGCCGCCTCCTCGTACAAAAGCCCGTTGGTGAACGTCAGGTTGATCCCGTTCCAGGTGGCCTCCAGGGAGCCGAACTCGTCCGTCTCGGTGTTGTAGTACGCCTTGTCCGGCAGGATCACAATGCAGGCGCCCAGGGCGGCGAAAGTCTTTTTCCCCGCCTTCACCGTGCCCCTGCGCTCCCCGCCGTAGTAAAAGCCGGTCCCCTCCGTCCAGCACAACTCCTCCCAGGAGAACAGCCCGCCGCCGTCGGTCAGCTTCCGGTACAGCATCCGCTCCCGCCGGGTGGCCAGCAGGGGGTAGTAGTCGCTTGTCAGGTTTTTCATGGACCACAGCTCGCCGTCCCCGGCGCCCAGGTTGTGGTTCAGCCCGCCAAACTTCACTTGCTGCCCCTTCACGATGCCGTCCGCATAGAGCACGCTTGGCAGCTTCACGGCTTTTCCCCCTCCGCGATAAATTCAATAAAGCCCTCCAGGGCCTCGATGTGCTCCGGCTTGATCTCCGCCGGCGCCCGCACTCGGAAGGGCCTGCCGTGGTCTCCGGCCTCCGTGTCGCCCAGCTCCCGCCGGGCCGCCTCATACTCGCCGCGCTTGGCGGGATCCTTGAACACAAAGGTCCTCTCCGGCGTCAGGCGCACGCAGCCCCGCTCGTCCAGCACCGCGTACCGCTCCACCAGCTCCCGCTCCCGCTGCACGTAGAAGTCGGCGTCCGCCTTCGTCGCCCGCTTCACCTTCACCAGTGCCAGGGCCAGGTCATAGGGCCACACCTGCCGCCCCATCTCCTCCGCGGTCATGTAGGCGCAGGCCGCTTCGATCAGTCTCATAAAGTCCTCACAAACTCCTTTCCGCTCCGTCCGCCTCGCGGCGAACATCCGCTACAATCCGTTGCTCGTCCTCTCCCCACAAGACCCGCTGGCGCTGGGCTCTTGCGGGGGCCCCGAAAATCCTTTCCTCTCAGCTCAGTGAGAATACGCATCTGTAATTCTTGTAGATCCCGTCGTCGTGGAACTGCCACACGTTGCCGTCGTCGTCGGTGATGGCCGGCTGCTCCAGCCAGATGTTCCATCCCGCCCGCAGCGTCAGGTTGGTGGCCGCCTCGATGTAGATGTTCGCGTCGCTCTCCAGGCTCATGCCGCCGGCGGACTGCAGCTTCATGGCCCAGTCCTGGTACCCGCTGTTGGTGTAGATGAACATGCGGTACCGGGCCTCGTCCGATGTGCCGGCGCCATTGTCGTCAAAGCGGATGCCGCCCACCAGCAGCCGGCGGGACACGGCGCCGTAATAGAGCTCCAGGCCGTTGTCCGACCCGGACACGCTCTGCAGCGTGGTCCCGGTGATGGTGCCGCCGATGATCTCGTTGCCCTCCAGAGTGATTGCCCGGATGGTGCCAGTGGTGATATTCCCGCCGTTGATGGTGGTCGCGCCGTCTTCGGAAAGGTCCTGGAACGTCACCATGCCCGTGAAGGTGATCCTGACGCTGGAAATGGCTACACCGTTTGAGGTCAGGTACAGTCTGGAGCTGGAGCTGCCGTTGGAGGCCGACAGGGCGAAACCGTCCACTGTCTGCTGCAGGGAGGAGATCCGCCCATCCGCCGCCGCGATCTGGCTGGAGAGCCTGTCCGCCGTGATCCCCAGCTGGAGGATGTCGTCCTCCGCGTCGGAGATCTGCAGGCTCAGGCCCTCCGCCGTGGCCGTCAGGGATGTGATGTTTTTCTCCGCGTCCGTCAACCGCAGTCCCAGAGCTGCCGCCGTCAGGGCCAGCTGGGCCGTGTTCTCCTCGTCGTCCTCGATCCGGGCGTAGATGGGCTCCGTGATAGAGGTCTCGTACTGCTGCACCGCCGTCTGGTTCATGTTGGACAGATCCAGGTTGTGCAGGGTATACCGCAGTTGCTCCACCAGCATGTACATGTAGTTCTGGATGGTGGTGATCTTCTCGTTGGGGCTTTCCTCGCCTGTGAATGTGGGGAAGTTCGTGTCGATGTATAGCCAGTTGGAAGGCATGACGCCCTTGCCCCCTTTCTATGAACAAGGGCCGGCCGCCCGGGCCGGCCCTCTCCGCTTAGTCGTCGTATGCGCCGGCGCGGTCGTTGAAGGTCAGCATCCGCAGCATGTCCCGGCTCAGGTCCATGTCCGCGGGGTTTCCGTCCGCGTCCTTCTTGCCGCCGCCCTGGATCGCCTTCTTGGCGATCAGCTTCTTTACGGTAGGCAAGGCGTAGCTGGCGTTCTTCTGGATCTCCTCCAGGGTGTTGTAGCGGGGCATATTCTCGTCCTCCTCGTCGTTGTCGTCGGTGGTGTTGTAGCTCCTGGCGTCCACCAGCCAGTAGCAGCGGGCCTCGTTGCGGAAGGTAGCCGGATCTCCGTTCAGCCTGGCCTCCTTGGTGGAGGCCGGGTCGTTGATCCGCACCTTGTCGTCCCACGCCCACAGCAGCACGAAGTGGCCGCTTTTGGTCCAGGTTCCGGGGCCCATCAGGGCGATCACATAGTAGCCCTGGGCCAGATATTCCTTCACCTGATCGTGGATGGCGTGGTTGGGCTGGTTGATGATCCGGCTCCCCAGCAGTTGCCTGCACTCGATGCCGTAGGCCGCCAGCTGGGGGGCGAAGTAGGAGTAGTAGGTACCCTGTTTCAAGGCCTTGTACCCGTGGGCCACGGACCATGCGCAGGTCTCCACCGGCGTCACCGCTTTGTCCTTCAAGGTGGCAATCACCATGGCGGCGCAGGCGGGACCGCAGCCGGCGCTCCCGATGGTAGATGTCTCGCCCGGTACCCGATAGGGCTTGGACTTCCACCGAGCATCCGTCTGGAGGTATGAAACAGGCTGCTTATTCATTGACGCTCCCTCTACTCTCTGCCGTCAGGGCCTCCACCTTCGGCCGGGCGTTCACGATGTTGGACATATCACACAGTCCGTCGATCAGGCCGGACAGGGCCTGGACATCCACCGGGTAGTTGATGTACTCCGCCGAGGTCTGCACCATGGCCATCACCCACTCCTTCCGGGTGGCGCCGTCTGCAAACTTGGTCTCCGCCTGCTCCATCAGATCCACCACCAGGCCCAACAGGGCGTTCCAGTTCTTCTCCTGGGTCGCCTTGCGCACGTACTGCACCAGTTTCACCGCCAGGGGGATGCAGGTACACAGGCCGGTCAAAATGGCCACGATCAAAGAGATCATCTGTTCAGTCATATTGTGTCTCCTTTCTTCACTCCACGATCTCCCAGTCCTCCTCCAGAATGTCGCTCTGGGAGGCCAGCCACATCTGGAAACTGCCGTCCACACACTTCATCTGGAGATAGGGCCGGACCTTGAACAGCGTCCCCTCCGGGATGCCCACGGCGTCGGCGGTATTCTTGTTGCAGGGGATGCCCTCCGGGTAGCCAGTCCGGTAAATGACATACATGCCCTTGCCATTCCAGCCCCGCCGTGCGATCTTGTGCCCCTTCTTGGCCGCCTCGATGGTCAGGCCGAAGTTCATACCGTCAATGGGGCGGTACGCCTCCTCGAACACGTCCTTGGGGGACCAGCTCTCGTAGCCGTCCGGGTACCGCACCCGGTAGCCGTCCTCCACCTTGGCCACGTCGTAGTTCACCGGGTAGTCCATGGACTCCACGTGCTTGCCGTCAATGCGGATAGCCGGCTCCGCCTCGACCAGCTTCGTTCCGATGTACTGTTTCATTCTGCATCTCCTTTTCCGGGCTCGTCGCCCTCCGTAGTTGGTGTGTTCTTCTCTGTCTTGGGGTTCTTCTCGTTCAAAACCGTCCGCAGGCACAGTAGCAGCAGCTCGCCGCCGAAAAATCCTAAGATGATCCCCAGCAGCGCCGTGCCGTCCTGGCCGGTCCTGCTGAGGATTCGCAGGGCGTAGTAGCTGAACGCCGTCCCGCAGATGATGCAGTGGATGATGATGCACTTGGCGAACAGGTGGGGGATGGCCGCCAGCCGTGCCAGTAGCCTCCGCCGCTCCGTTCGCTCCTCTCGTTTCCCGCCCATGGCCTCACTCCCAGACGCCGCGGACGCCCTGCTTCTCCAGAAATTCCTTCTGCTCGTGCTTGATGCTGGTGGCGTACTCCAGCGCGGCGTGCATGTCCCCGTTGCAGTGGGCGTCCGGGATCTTCTGCACCGCCTTGGCCGTGGCCTCGCCCAGCGCGATAGCCGCCCCGGTGGAGCGGATCAGCAGCACCAGCAGCTTTTCCTGGTCCTCCTGGCGCTTCTCCTCGTCCTCCCGGCTCTTTTTGACCTCCTTGCGCTCCCGGGCCGCCAGGGCCTCAATGATGGCCACGATGATCAGTCCGGCGGCCGGGATAATGTATTGTGCCATCACGCCGCCTCCGTCCAACCGTACACGCCCGGCTCCCACACGTTGTTGTCCACGTCGCTTGTCCAGTGCTTCCCGCCGTGGGAGACCTTGGCCCCCGCCGCGTAGGCGTCCGTGCTGGCCACCGGCTGGCTCCAGGCCGGCCACTCCTCCGCCGGGTCCGCCACGCACACCCACAGGCTCCCCGCCGCGTCCGGCGTCCATGTCTCCTGGGAGGTGTGGTCCTGCAGGCACTTGTACAGCTTCCCGTCCGAGTACCGCCGGATCTGGCCCATGGTGTAGGCCACCGGATAGGCCCAGGCGGGGAACAGCTCCGCGTGTTCCGCCGCCGTGCCGGCGTCGATGCTGCCTCCTTCCGCCAGGGTGACGAACACGATCTCCGCCGCCTCGTTGGCCGCCTTGGACGCCTGGGCGGCCTCCGGGCTGGCGCAGATGTAGCGGTAGTGCCGGTCGATCAGGTACCAGTCGTAGCACACCCCGTCCGCCGTCTCCGCCTGATAGTGTTCCAGGATCCGGCAGCGGTCCGTGATCACGCCCGCGCTGCCGAAGTCCCGTTGGGTCTCAATGTAGCCGGCCAGGTCGGTGTGCTCCGCCCCCACCGTCTTCAGGTTCTCCACCATCACGCCGTCGCGGCGTGTGGTGCCGTAGATGTATTCCATCTGGCTCGCTCCTTCCGGGCATAAGCCCTAACGATTTGTTTCAGCGTCCGCTGGGTCTTGGGCCTCACCAGCCGCCGGTACAGCTTCACGCTGCAGCAGTGGCGCAGCTGCCCCAGTCTGGACAGCAGCCCCACCGCCAGCGTGATCGGGATCTTGGCGCCCCGCTTCACCTTCCGGTAGTAGCTGCGCAGCTGGCGGCCCAGCCGGAACAGGTTGCGCTTGCGCAGCAGGGTGTAGCCGTGGCCGTATCGGTAGCCCATGGCGCAGGGCAGGCGGTCCGCCGTGCGGAATTTCTGCCAGTTGCCCTTCATCTCCATGCCGTGCTCCCGCAGCCACTCGTCCACCAGCCGGATCACCTTGGCCAGCGTCCGCTTGCTCCTGGCGTAGATGGTGAAGTTATCCATGTACCGCAGGTAGTGCGTCACCTGCAGGCCGCTCTGGCGGATCAGGTGGTCCAGGGGCTGCAGCACCGTGTTGGCAAACCACTGGCTGCAGTAGGCGCCGATCAGGATCCCGTCCCGCGTCACCCGTTCGATCAGGTCCAGTACCCGGTGGTCCTTCACCAGCTGCCGCATCCGCGCCAGCACCACCGCCGGGGACAGGGTGTCGTAGAAGTGCCGGATGTCCAGCTCCGCACACCAGCGCGTCCCCTTGGGGTCGTTCTTGTTCCACTTCTTCATGGCCCGCATCCCGTAGTGGATGCCCCGGCCCCGGATGCTCCCGCAGCACCACGGATCCATGCCCCGCATCATCACCGGCTGCAGCGCCTGCACCAGCGCGTGGTGCACGTACTGGTCCGGCCACAGCCTGGGCTCGTGGATGTCCCGCCACTTTCCGGCGCTCTTGTCCCACCGCCGTTTCAGCATGGCCGGGGACGGTTCAAAGCCCTGTTCGATCAGCGCCCGCAGTTCCTTCACCCGCTCCGGGATGTCCTGCTCCACCCAGGCCACTACCTTGTTTGGCTTGTGGTGGGGATGCCAGCGGTGGGTGCGGTTCACCTCCTCAATGGCCTGCCTCAGATTGGCGTCGCTGATCAGAAAGGGGTACACGTTGTTTATTCGCTTCATGGGATCGTTCCTTCTCCTTGTAGCCTCACGGCCTTTCCTGCGCCCGCCGCCCGTGGCGGCGAGAGTACTGGGCCGTGTCCCTTCGGCATGATCTTCAGCAAGGGCTGTGCGGCTATCCCACCCATCTATCTCAAACCGCTGGGCGCGGTCTGATGGAGAAGTAATTGGTTTGCCACGCCGGCTCCACGTCCGCCCCCGTCCCCTCCGAGGCAAACCAGCAAAGCATTTGCCGAGGAAAGCGACGAGCAGCGGAACGAGCGAGCCCTGCCCCGCGGTGGCGGGGCGAGGGATGTGGAGCTTACGAGGAGCTGGCAGCCCACGTTGGCGTTCGCGTTCGAGGCGGCGTTGTTGCCGTTCAGGTAGAAAGCGCCGTGGTTCTGGTTCTGGCCGTAGTTGCCGCCGACGTGCAGCACAACGCCAGAGGCATTGTAGTTGCAGTAGTCGTCATGAGAACCGAGAAACCGAACAGGGAGCACCCGGACTACTGGTGGGATAGCCCCAAATGATTGTTGAAAACTTCTGCTTGTTGTCAGGTTCTATGCAGAGGGAGGGGGCTGCGGCCCCCGTCCCCCTGCACCCCCTCCCCTTTAGGGGAGTTTTTGGAGACGGCAGCCCACGTTGGCGTCCGCGCCCGAGGCGGCGTTGCCGCCGCTCAGGCAGAAAGCGCCGCGGTTCTGGCTCTGGCCGTAGTAGCCGCCGACGCGCAGCACAACGCCAGAGGCATTGTAGTAGCAGTAGTCGCAGACGTAGGTGGTTTCGCCGCCGGCAACGGCGTTCGGGTACAGGGCGTACTCAAAGCCGCTGGCCGTCGGGTTGGTCCAGGCGGAGATGTAACCGTTGGATGTGGCCCGGGTACCCACGTTGGTGCCCCCCGTGGTGTCGCTGAAGCTGGTGGGGTTTCGGATAGCATAGACATTGGCGCCGGAGAAGTAAATGCCGTCGCACCAGTCGTACACGTTGTCCCACAGCCCCTCGATGTGCCGGTACTGCACGCTGCCGTAGGTGGTCCTGTTGGCCGCGCTGGTGCCGGTGTGGTAGGTCATGGCGTCCGTGGCGCCCATGTTGAACTTGGCGCTGCCGGCGGAGCATCCGTATCCGATGGTGGCCTGGCTGTTCCAGTTTGCGTACTCCACCAGGTACAGCATCATGATGGTCCAGTACATGGCGTAGTCGTACTGCCAGTAGGTGGCGCCCAGGTTGTGGATATTCGTCCGGGCCGTGGCCCGGGTGATGCTGGCCAGCGGCTGGGCGCCCGCCGCGCTCTTGTAGCTGCTGTTGCAGTGGTACCGGCCCACGTACACGTAGTCCCGCTCGCCCTTGCCGTCGCCCCGGTCCGCGTGGGCGGGGGAGACGTGGAAGCCGTCCTCCGGCCCGTCCGCGATCTGCAGCTTCATGGTGGCGCCGCTGCGGGTCCACTTGTAGTAGTACTTCGGGATCTTCACCAGCACGTTGCCGTCGATGGTCTCCTTCACCATGCCGCTCCAGGGCAGCAGGTTGTCAAAGGGGCTGCTGCCCGTGCCGTTGTTCACCGCCGGGGACGGGTTGGTGAAGGTCTCCGCCGCGTCCGTCCGGCTCCAGGTGGTGGCCGCCGTGCCGTCCCACTGGACGCCGTAGATCTTCGTGAAGCTCACCTCCACCGCGCAGACCTTGCTGGCCGGGGCGTTGTGGTTGGTGCCCGCCCCCACGCTGATGGTGATGTTTGCGGCGCCGTTTCCCTTGCCCGTCACCGTCACCGTGTTTCCGCTCACGTTCACCGTGGCCACGCTGGTGTTGCTGGACACGGCGCTGATGGCGCCGTTGCCCGTCCTGGTCACGGTGATGGTCTTCACCGGGTTCGCGGTGTCCAGGGCCAGGCTGGCCGGGGAGATGGACAGGCTGCCCGCCGCCTTTCCGATGGTCCAGCCGACGGTCTTGGCGTCCGTGGTGCCGTCCGCCCAGCGGTAGTTGGCGGTGGGCGTGAAGGTGGCGTTGTAATTGCCCGCGTCGGTGGCGGTGGTCACGCCGCCCAGGGTCAGCTGCGCGGCGTTGTAATTGTCGAAGGTGGGGGACTGGGCGCTGCCGTTGTAGGTCAGGGCCTGGGCCTGGGACGGTGTTGTGGAAACGCTCTTGCGCTCCACCGTCACGGCCATGGTCACGGTCTTGGTGATCCCCCGCTCCGTGTAGGACACGGTGATGGTCTGGGTGCCCAGGTTGTTCAGCGTCTGGGGGGAGCAGCTGTACCCCGTCACGTCCGCCGTGGTGCCGTCGGAGTAGGCGGCCCGCACCACCATGCCGGTGCTGGAGAAACTGTCCCCGTATTCGTAGCTGATCTTTGTGGG
The DNA here is from genome assembly GCA_902476875.1 of uncultured Oscillibacter sp. Classification (GTDB taxonomy): domain Bacteria; phylum Bacillota; class Clostridia; order Oscillospirales; family Oscillospiraceae; genus Oscillibacter. Next base: position 25,714 of record CABSFC010000031.1, read on the forward strand.
CTGGGTGAGGATGGAGATGCTCTCCAGCCGGTGCACGACGGTGATGGCCTGGGTGGCCGTCTTGGTCACGCCCGCCTCGGTGTATTGGATGGTGACGGCCGCGGTGCCGTCCGTCAGGGCCGTGGAGGGCGTGTAGGCGTATCCGGTGGCCTCCGCCGTGGCGCCGTTGGAGTAGACCGCCTCCACCACCATGCCCGCCGGGTCAAAGGTCTCTCCCGCCGTGTAGGTGGTCTTGGCCGGGGGCGTCTTGATGGAGATGGACACCAGCTTGATCCCGCCGCCGGCGCCGCCCTGCATGTTGTGAACAGTTCCTCCCATTACTCGTCAACCTCAATTCTCAAAATATTGACCGTGAGATTCGCCGCCGGCGTGTCCTCACCGCACAGGAAGGTGATCTCCCCGGCCGTGGTGATGTTCTGAGGTTTCACCCCCGCCGCGCCGTAGGCGTCCTGGCTGCCGGCGTCCGGCGTCACGATGTAGCTATACCCGTCGATCAGCAGCCCCGCGTTCTGGATGGTCTGGGCCTTGTTCGCCCAGGCGTCCGCCGCCAGCGTGACCACGATCTCCGCGCCCTTGGGTCCGCCCGGGCCAGTGGGTCCTGTCGCGCCGGTTGGCCCGGTGGGTCCCGTGGGTCCCTGCGGTCCGGTGGGCCCGGCGGGTCCGGTTGCGCCCTGGGGGCCGGTACCGCCGGCAGGGCCTGTGCCTCCGGTGGGCCCGGTGGGACCGACGGGGCCGGTGGGGCCGGTAGGTCCCGTGGCGCCGGTGGCGCCCTTCGGGATGCCGAACTTCAGCACCGCGTTGTTCTCGTCTCCGGTGTTCTCCGCCGTGGCCGCCGCGCCGGCTTCCAGCGTCACCGCCGACACGCCCGCGATCTTTGCCGCCGCACCCGTGGGGCCGGTGGGCCCGGTGGGACCCGCGGGGCCCGTGGGTCCAGTCGGGCCGG